>JAJRQC010000043.1 GCA_024280455.1 Deltaproteobacteria bacterium
CTACTGTGTCAACTCCTGACGATAACATTTGTATTCTCCTATCGTTGTGTTTATACTGGAGAACATAAAGGCACGGCCTGCGCTTAACGTCAGAAATTCACCCTCACTTTCTGATGAAGAATTATAGTCTATGACACCTATGCCCGTCATTCGCTGTTGAATCTCATCTATAAAAACATCCAATTGGGACATGCGTATTAAAAAATCACGCTTCATTCCTGATAGTTTAGAACTAGCATAATTGGCTGACTTTTTTATATCCACCTGACAATCGAATGGATCATTAAGACTGGCTGGTGGAGCACAATACAAGTACCCATTTACAAGGGAATCAATGAGGTTCTTGTTTATAGCTCTATATTTAAAAAATTTATGAATATTCATCAGAAATATAAAAATAAACCACTAGCATACTGAAATTACAACAACATGCAACAAAATCAGCCTTCCTGTGAGCTACAATTTTCCAACAACTTGACGGGCATAAGAATTTGGCCGGAATGGCGACTTTAGCCAGACTCTACTCCAGAAAAACAGGGCCCGGATTTACCCGGAACCAAGCAACGGCTGAACCACCCTGCGGATATCGGCCTGGACCTGGTCAACCGTTCGGGCTGCATCTATGCGGGTTATACAGTTATCGGAGAACCCGGCAAAGAGATCGGCAACTTTTTTTAACTGTTCGAGCTGCTCAAAATCATTACAGGTTTCGCCCCTAGACTGTTCAATACGCTGAACGCTCACCTCCGGATCCATGGTCAGCAGCAAAACCATATCCGGCACCGGGGCAAAGCTGTTGGCTGAAAAAATCCTGTCCGGATCGCAACCCGCCGCTCCCTGGTAGGCGGCAGTGGAGTAATAATAGCGGTCGCTCAGGACCGCCTTTCCCGAGGCCAGGGCCGGAGCAATCACCTCGGCCACATGCTGCTTTCTGTCCTGAATAAAAAGATCAAGCTCTTCTTCCGGGGTACAGCTTCCCCGATCCACATACAGCTCACGTATCCTGCGGCCATAGGGCCCATCCGTCGGCTCTCTGGTTTCCACAACTTCCAGACCCCGGCTGCGAAGATAGTCGGCAAGCAGTTGCAGCTGGGTGGATTTCCCGGTCCCGTCAATTCCTTCAAAGGCAATAAAAAGGCCCCTGTTCACGATAGACTCCCTCTTGTTCTGTTGGCAATAATTTCAAAGGCCATATTGACTGCGGCCTCAAGACTGGAGGATTGGGCAAGGCCGCGACCGGCAATATCGTAGGCCGTGCCATGATCAACCGAGGTCCGAACAATGGGCAGGCCCAGAGTTACATTGACCCCGTCATGAAAATGGATCAGTTTAAATGGAATAAGCCCCTGGTCATGGTACATGGCGACAACGGCGTCAAAATCACCGGAAACGGCGCGGTAGAAAACCGTATCCGGCGGCCAGGGACCGCTGACGGTTGCAGGACCTGCATATTCAGCCACTGCAGGCGCTATCAAGTCTTCCTCCTCATGGCCGAACATCCCGCTCTCCCCGCTATGGGGATTGAGCCCGGCAACACCAATTTTCGGTGATGCAAGCCCGAAATCACCCTGCAATGTCTTTACCGTCATCTCGATACAATCCAGGATCTCTTCCTTGCTCAACAACCCGCTGACCCGGGCAATGGATTCATGGATCGTCACCAGCACGACTTTGAGGCGACCACCGGCCATCATCATTCGAAATCTTTTTTTTATGCCCGTCAATGCAGCCAGCATTTCGGTATGGCCTGGATAGGGAGAACCAATCTGTTTGAGACTGATCTTACTGATCGGGCAGGTGCACATTCCGGCAAGTTTTTTTTGTTCGATCAATTGAACCGCCTGCTCAATACAGGCAACCATGGCCCGGGAAGTCTTGAGGTTCGGCCGACCCCAGGTCAGTTCTTGAACCGGTACATCGGATACGGAATATATCGGCAGCGTTCCCGACTGAACCGGATCGCCCGGTTGCCAGGGTATGAGAGTGCTCTCATACCCCAGTTCAACGGCAACGTGCTTAAAGACGCCGAAGTCACCAATAATTACAACCGGGGGATGAGCCTTACGGCTATGAAAATATTTCAGGATGATTTCCGGGCCGATACCGACCGGACAGCCCATGGTCACCCCGAGTGGCAGGTTTGATTTATTTTCGTTTTCGTTTTCGTTTTCGTTTTGCACACTCATGTCTCTCTACTCGATAAACTCAAAGGCATTGACGATCACCTCAACCCTGGGCGGCTGGTCCCTGTGCAGTAGAACCGAGACCACATCAAACCTGCAGGGAACGTCAAGTGCATCGTTTCGGCTGAGATAATCATTTGCAATCCTGGAAAGTTGCTGCTGTTTTGGGATGGTGACCGCATCCAGAGGCGAACCAAACCGGGCTGAACTTCGTGTTTTGACCTCGATAAAGACCAGCCACTCGTCCTGGCGGGCAATAATATCGACCTCACCGAACCGCTTCCGGTAATTTCTTGTAACAATGGTATAGTTATGGGAGCTGAGCCAGTCGACAGCAATGTCCTCGCCCTGCCTGCCGATGGCCGTGGTTGTCTTTTTTTGTTTCTTCTTTTTTTTAAAGGAAAACACGATACCCTTACCGGCTACCGTTTTTAACGGGCCACAAGTTCTGTTGGCAGGCGACCGGGGGAGCTTCTTTTTGCCCGGGCAAAAATTCACGCACCCCTTTAAAGGTCCGGCGATGCAGCTTGCAGGGACCATGTTCGGCAATGGAGCTGCGATGCTCTTTGGTCGGATATCCCTGATTTTGTATAAAATTATACTGCGGGAACTCTTCATGGGCACGGGCCATTATCTGATCCCGGGTGACCTTGGCAATAATGGAAGCGGCAGCCACCGAGGCCGACTTGGATTCACCCTTGATCAGGGTCTGTTGGGCAAGTGACAGCGGAACCGGGAAGGTGCCGTCAACCAGAAGAAAATCGGGCAGCCCTTCGGCCAGACAATCTTCTATGGCCCGCCGCATGGCCAGCAGGGATGCCTGCAGGATGTTGACCTGCTCAATTTCCCGGGCCGAAACAATGCCGACCCCGATGTGGGCCCTGGATTCCTGCAGGGTGGAGAAAAGACCTTCCCGCTGCCGGGGGCTGAGTTTTTTTGAATCCTTAAAACAGGAATGATCACCGTCCACCGGCAGTACGACACAACCGGCGACCACCGGCCCGGCCAGCGGTCCGCGTCCGGCCTCGTCAACCCCGGCCACCCTGGTAAATCCCTGGCCGGAAAGGCTCCGTTCAATAAAAAAGGTGTCAATCCCGAAATCAGGATGATCGGTAAACGAAAAAGAGGTGTCCGGCCCTGTTTCAGGAGCGTTCATAAGGTATCAGCCGCTGGAATGAGGTGTTATACGTAAAATGTGTGAAAAACATAAAAGGAATGATCCCGGCGAAGATAGCATTCACTGGCTTAAAAATCAACCCGCGGCCGCCGGAGATGGATGCGCCATATCACCATAACAGGTTACAGGTCGGCCATGAAATCGGTCAGCCATTAAGCGAGTCGGCATCAATGCCGTATTTCTTTATCTTTCGCCACAGGGTGGTCTTATTGATTCCCAGTAAATTGGCCGCTTCGATTTTTCTCCCCTTACAGAATTTCAACACTTTCAGGATATACTCCTTTTCCGCCCATTTTAAATTAAACCGTTCCTCGGGGCTGAGGACATCCTGCTTGGGGAAAAAGGACGATTCCATTCCCTCGAGGCCGATTTTAATCCGCAGACTTTGCTCGGTTAATTGATTGGAGTTTTCCAGGATCATCGCCCGTTCGATTATATTTTCAAGTTCCCGGACATTTCCTGGGTACTCGTAACTGTTCAGGGCCAGAAGCCCCTTTGGAGAAACAGATTCTATCCCGGGATTAATGTGATTATGTTTTTTTATGAAATGGAGGGCCAGTAAAGGAATATCCTCCTTCCGTTCCCGAAGGGGCGGAACAGTCAGAGTAACCACACTGAGGCGAAAATAGAGATCGTTGCGAAAAAACCCTTCTCCTGCCTCCTGCTCAAGATCCTGATTGGTTGCGGCAATGACCCGGGCATCAATGTGTTTTGCTATCGGACTGCCGACCCGGTAGATGAATTTATCCTGCAGAACCCGCAGCAGGGTAACCTGGAATTTATGGTCGGCAGTCCCGATCTCATCCAGCAAAATGGTGCCCCGGTCGGCCAGTTCAAAAAAACCGATTCTTTTTTCGGCCGCTCCGGTAAAGGCACCTTTTTCGTGCCCGAAGAGTTCACTTTCCATAATCCCTTCCGACACCGCACTGCAGTTGACCGGCACAAAGAGATGTTCCCGGCGCGGGCTCCACTGGTGGATCATCCGGGCGACGAGTTCCTTGCCGACCCCGGTCTCGCCCTGGATCAGGACCGAACTGTCCGTGCGGGCCACCTTTTTGCACATGCTCAGGACCTCAAGCATCTTTGGATGGCTGGTTATGATATCATAACGGGTATTGGCAAGCCTTCGCTCCTGCCGACAGACCCGCGCTCCCTGCTCCAGGCTTTTTTCTTTTAACGCCCGCTTGATGCGCAGCAGAACATCATCCGGATCAAACGGCTTGGCAATGTAATCGCAGGCCCCTTTTTTAATCGCGGTTACAGCGGAATCCACGGTAGAAAATCCGGTGATAACAAAGACGATTACCTCCGGATCAACTGCCTTGACGCTGGACAAGAGTTCAAACCCGTCCATTTTGGGCATCTTGAGATCGGTCAGAATAATCTCCGCCCCCTCGCTCATAAAATGATTGAAGGCTTCACTGCCGCCTGCAAAGGCGTGAACATGGTAATCCGGGGTCAACAACCGGGTCAGAACCTTTCGGGCAGTGGGATTATCATCAACTACAAGTACTCGGATCATAGTGCTCTCATTCACTCAACGGGTAGAAGTACTGTAAAGGTGGTGCCTTTACCGAGGATGGAATCCACATGAATATCACCACCGTGACTTTTTATGATGCCGTAACTCACCGACAGACCAAGACCGGTGCCCTTTCCCACCTCTTTGGTGGTAAAAAACGGATCAAAAATTCTGGGCAGATACTTAGGGTGGATGCCCTGCCCTCTGTCTTTGAAAGCAATGACCAGCTTGCCGCCTGCGGCTTTGCAACTAATTATCAGTTGTCCGCCATCATCGAAAGCATCTGCCGCGTTAAGCAGAATATTGACAAAAACCTGCTGGATCTGGTGGGTATCAATTTTCAACATGGGAAGTTCCCCGTTCTCCTCAACCACAACCTTGATATCCTTTTTCGCCAGTTGGATTCTGGTCAGAGAAAGAGAATTTTCAATCAATTCGCTAATGTCCTGATATGATTTTTCCTGGGTCTGATGACGGGCAAAACTCAATAATCCGGATATAATCTCCGCGCAGACAGCTGTCTGTTCGAGGATATCATCAAAATCATCGGCAAGCGACTCGGGAGTAGATTTGCCTTTTTTTAAATCCTTTCGGGCCATGGAGGACAGGGCCCGGACATTCGACAGAGGGGTGTTCAGTTCATGGGCCAGACCGGCGGCCATTTCACCAATCGAGGCCAGTTTCTCGGACTGACAGATCCGGTCGGCTATTCTCTTCTTTTCCGCAAGGTGCTGCTGCAGAGACGATGCCATACGATTGATTTCCCGGGCCAGAGTCCCGACCTCATCTTTAGAGTGAACGGGTATTCGATGCCTGAGATCCCTGCCGATCAGGATGGTTCCGTCAATAACCTCACGAATGGGACGGCTGATGGACTTTGAAAAAAAGAACGAGGCCGGAACCATGAACACCAGAACCAGACCGGACCACCAGAGAATTCGTGTCTTTATGGTCGCCAGAGGGGCCATGAAAAATTCTCTTTTGGCCTCGACCACGACCACCCACCCCTTGTCGGGGCGCTGATACGGCGAATAAAACTGGTAGGCTACAATGTCTCCGGATTCAGGATTGATTCGGACTCCTTCATCCCCGGTCATCCAGGCGCTGGTCATAAACGGCGGGTATTGATTGAAGACCGTCAACTTGCTCCCTGTCTGGTTGCCGAATTCGCAGGTTGAATCCTGATGAAAGATATAAATCCCGTTTCGTTCCTGATTTCCACGATTCCTTTCAACCAGAAAGGCGGTGCCCTCCTCCCGGGAGATAAGCCGATTTATGGTCGCACCGGCAGACTCACCCCAGACATTGATAGTGACCACCCCTGCAAGCTTGCCGCTGCTGAAAAAGACCGGGGTTGAAAAACGCACCATGGCCGGACACCATTTTTCCTCGCCCTCCATCCAGCCCCGCTCCATATTGGAAATCGAAACCTGCCCTTTATCAAGGACAATCGCTTCCTGAAAGAAATCCCGACTCTTTTTTGAACTGACCGCCTGTAATCCTCAACCAGCCAGGTACTGACCTTGACGGGGAATAATCACTCCCTCCCTGACTTTGGCCAGCACGTTGCCCTGAGGATCAATAAAACGGATGGCCTGGATTGTTTTATCCAGAGTTTGAAAATCAAGAAAGGCCTGATCCATAGCGGCAAGGGTTTGGGGCAAGGCAGATTTTCGGTCTTCATAAGCTGCGAGAAAATCGAGAACAACATGACTTGAGGCAACAGTCAGCAATGTTACCTTCGAGTCCTGGACCAGGACACGAAGACTTTGCGTCGATTTAGCAGCCAGCGTTTTAACCGTTTTGGTCACGTTGGTTTTGAGAATGTCACCGGTTGAGCTGATAATCAGCAGGGAAAGCAACAGCAGTGATGGAACCACTGACCCCTGAAAACGGCAAGGCAGGACTCCAACTGAAGATCAAGATGCGCAAGACTTCAAATGTACGCGCAGTGGCCCTCATGAGTGACGGCACCCTGTACGGTGACATTAAACCGGTCAAGGTCACTCTCGGCGGCTGCGGTGGCTGAGGCTGACCAGGGTGCAGGCCTTTTCTGATTACCGACAAACCAGCATGGCTGGATCAAGATTTTTTAACGTCACAGCCACAACTAAGGATGAAAATACCCTGAAACGGCATCACTTCGCGGGCGATTTTAGGATAAAAATCAGCTGGTTACAAATCAGGAATAACACCGCTTAACCAAATTATAGACCCCAACGAATTCATCATCAATTCGTTGAAAGAAAAGTCCTCTGCTCTTCAGCGATGGTATCCCTTACTCCCGACTGAAGATCATGGATAACCATTTTTTTAATTCACAGTGGTCGGCTTTTTATGATTCAAGGAGAACGATATGCCGTATGCAAAAGGTAACATTCAGATCAGGATTCCAAAGACTATTGCCAAAGGCAAAATAGTGACGGGCAAGGCCAGGATCATCCACCCCATGGAGACCGGGTTCAGGAAAGACAAAGACACCGGTATAACCCTTCCTGCCGACTACATAAACGATGTAAAGGTCTATTACGGGGACACCCTGATCTCCCATTTTGACTGGACCTACGGGGTCAGCAAAGACCCGTTCCTGACCTTCAGTATCCGGGCCGATAAAGAAGCCCCGTTGAAAATCATCTGGCAGGACAACAAGGGCGGAACAGGCGAGAAGACAGTCCAGATCGTCCCCCGCTGATATCCAGGCCCCTTTTCCCCTTTGGGCATTATTTGTCCTGCCCGCTTTGCATTGAAGGAGAGCGTAGTATGCATATGACCAGGAGAGATTTCATCCAGGCAGCAGCCATTGTCGCAGGTTCCACCGTCCTGCCTCCGGCGGCCCTGGCCGGAAGGCTGACCCTTGAAAACATTCTAAAATTCAAAGAAAAGGGCAATCTGACCATTGTCCATACCACCGACACCCATGCCCAGCTTGTACCGATCTATTACCGGGAGCCCTCCACCAACATCGGGGTAGGGAAAAACCGGGCACAGCCGCCTCATCTTACCGGCAGGGGTTTTCTGACCCATTATGGGATCAAACCAGGGTCGCCGGAAGCCTTTGCCTACAGCAGCGTTGATTTTCAGACCCTGGCCCGGGAATATGGCAAGATGGGCGGTTTTGCCCACATCGCCACCCTGCTACAACAGATCCGGGCGGAGAGAGAGGGCAAGGTGCTCTATATCGACAGCGGTGACACCCTGCACGGCTCGGCGGTCAGTCTCTGGACCAGGGGGCAGGACATGGTGCGGGTTTTAAACCAGTTGAGCTGCGATGCCATGACCGGTCATTGGGAGTTTACCTATGGCGAGGAACGGCTGCTTGAATTGATTGGGCAGATGCAGTTTCCCTTTGTAGCCCAGAACGTTCATGACACCGACTGGGAAGATCCCATCTTTGAACCGTATACGATCAAGACGGTAAACGGAGTGTCGGTTGCTCTTATCGGCCAGGCCTTTCCCTATACTCCCATTGCCAATCCCAGGCGGTTTATCCCCAACTGGTCGTTTGGCATCAAAGAAGAAAATATGCAGAACATCGTTGATCAGGTCCGGGCCAAAAAGGTTGATCTGGTTGTCGTTATCTCCCACAACGGCATGGATGTCGATAAAAAGATGGCGGCCCGGGTCCGCGGGATTGACCTTATCTTCGGCGGTCACACCCATGACGCCGTACCCAGGCCGGTGCAGGTGGAAAAAACTCTGATCATCGGTTCGGGATGTTACGGGAAATTCCTGTCGCGTCTTGACCTTGATATTAAGGGAAAAAGCATTGTTGATTTTTCCTTCAAGCTGATCCCGGTACTGTCAAGGGTAATCCCGACCCCTATCAGCAGCAGGGAGGGGATATGGTGCGGTCGGCCGGCCTTGATTTTTCAATCAGGGTTCAGGAAAAGGCAGGCAGCCGAATTCATAATCTGAAGGTCGGCGGTGTAGCTGTAGATCCGAATCGGCAGTACAGCTATGCCGGCTGGGCCTCCATGGCCAAACAGTCAGGGCCGCCGGTCTATGAGATAGTCCTTGCCTACATCAGAAAGAACAAAAAAATCAAAGTCAAACTCAACAGGCCTGAACTCATTCTTTAATCAAAAAAAATTCTGACTACCCGCAATCCTCAGCTTGATGCAAGGGATACCAGCGCTGAATACCAAAGGGAGTTGCGAACCCTGTGAATTTATGATGAATTCATTGGGTGTTACAATCCTGCTGAACAAGCAATGTTATCCCTGATTTTTAAAAAGCTGAGCTTTGTACGTAATCAGTAAAAAAATTAATCAAAAAAATGTCAAAAGAGCGATTACGAGAGGGGCTGATTATGGCCCTGGTCGGGGTAGGATTTATCGGGGTAGGTATCCTTGTTTTTAAAATCAAAGCTTTTACCGGAGTGGATCCGGGCGGCCTGTCGGATGAAGAGATCAGCGCTATCACAGCTTCCATCCGTTACAGCGTACTCTTTGGCGGTTTTATCATCGGCAGCCTCATGGGCGCGGTGGTTCAGCGCTCAAAATTCTGTATAGCAGCGGCCTGTCACGCTCCGGTAACCATAGGCGACCTGACCCAGACCCGGTCTTACGCCATGTCGCTGTTCGTTGCCATCCTCGGCACTCAAATGCTCTACAGGTTTGGTCAGGTTGAGATACTTTCAAGTATTTATATATCCTCGCCGTTTACCTGGCTCAGCTATATTGTCGGCGGCCTGATTTTCGGAATCGGTATTGTCTATGCTGAGGCTGCGCCTCCAGAATCCTGGTCAGGGCAGCCGAGGGTGACCTGGGCGCACTTGTCAGTGTCATGGCCTTTATCTTTTCCTCAGGGGCGACCCTCTGGGGAATCACCGCCTTAATCCGGGTCAACTATTTCAACACCTTTACCCTGAACATGCAGAGCCAGTATCTGCCCGACATTCTGCCGTCGGTTCCCCAGTGGCTTATTCTTGTGGCGATTGAGGCGCTGCTGGTTCTATTTATGGTCAGGGCACCGCGAAATTCCGAGTGGTGGGGCTGGAAATGGCCGGCAGCTGGAGCTGCCATAGGTATGATGATTGTCATGGCCTGGTGGCTCAATGGAGTTGCCCATACTACGATCCCACTGATCGACGACTTTTCTTTTACCGGCCTGGAAGATCCGGCCCTGCTCCAGGAGTGGCGGCCGAAAAGTCTGACCTTTGCCCTGGCCGACGCCCAGGCCTTCCGTTACCTCATCCTCTGGACCGGAGAAACAATCAACTTTGCCATATGTACTGTGTTTGGGGTTATTTTCGGCTCATTTGCCGCGGCCCTGATAAGCGGTACCTTTAACTGGGTGGCTCCGCCGCTGCAGCAGTTTAAATATAATCTGGTCGGCGGCCTGCTCATGGGCATAGGTGCGGTACTTGCCCTGGGCTGTAATATCGGCCAGGGGTTGAGCGGGATTTCGACCTTGTCTGTGGGGAGTTTTCTCACCATGACTTTTATTATAGTTGGCGCAATAAGCGGTGCTAAATATATGTTTTGGAGGATGACTTAGGATGACGATTTTTACTCGGAAACTGGACAAGCCGGACTCTTTTTATTTTAGCGGAGTTCTCCTTCTGCTGACTTTTTTTTATATTAGCGGCTGTGCCGGGTCTGGTTCGGTGGAGTTATCTTCAAATGGAAATCTACCCGATCTTGCGCCTGTAGTGATTCGTACCGTGACCGGTGAATATGAGCAGGTCTGGGAAGACCTGCAGACCGCACTCAGTGACCGTGGACTTATGGTCTCATCAGTATCCCATATTGGAGAGATGCTTGTCCGTACCGGCCAGTCATTTGAAGGGGCCAAAAAAATATTTGCCCAGGCCAGAGGACTGGTATTTTGCAGCGCCATTCTCTCCAGGACCATGATGGAGACAAACCCGCACTTCATTGCCTTTTGTCCCTACCAGATTTTAGTGTACAGCCTGCCTGAGCAGGAGGACATAGTGTATATTTCCTACAGGCGGCTGATCTGGAATAACGGGCATAATCAGGAACCACTGGAGAATATAGAACAACTCTTGAACGGCTTGGTGAGCGAAGTGATTGAGCTACAGGAACAATACCGGTAGCCGGTGTCAACGATGCGGTGAACAGAGAGGTTGGATCAAGCGATGATCCAAAAGGTTGAATGCTTTTAACCATCCGGGACAATGGAATCAGAGATAAGGCCGGTCTTTGCAGGTATCCAGTTACTGAAGATCCAGGCCTGCACAACCCCATAAAAAGACAAATCAAGGGCCTGGAAAATAAATTCCAGGCCCTTGATTCAATGGGGTTCCATGGGCAGGTTAACAAACAACTCAAACAGAGTTTTGTTCTCCTGCTGCAGAAAAACGAGACTAGTAGTTAACGCCACGCTCGCGGATACGAGCAGCTTTACCTCGACGTTCACGCAGATAAAAGAGACGGGAACGGCGTACGCGGCCGTGAGTCACAACCTCAATTTTCTCAATACGCGGAGAATGCAGGGCAAAAGTCTTTTCAACCCCGACACCGTGTGAAATTTTTCGAACGGTAAAGGTTGCATTCATGTTGCCGCGTTTTCTTTTCAGAACAACGCCCTGAAACAGCTGAACCCGCTCTTTGCTCCCTTCAACAATACGAATATGAACCTTAACGGTGTCACCGGGCCGAAAATCCGGGAGGTCAACGCGCATCTGTTCCTGGTCAATCTTGTCTAAAATATTCATGCTTATCTCTTTTCTGGTTATTGGTCTTCAATGTTTCTTTTTTCGTAACTGTTCATGAGCAGTTACATTTCCGGGTAAAAGCAAATTTTTTCCATCTACCTGAATAGTAACCTTTTTTCAAGTGTTCTGCGCTCGGCAAAACAACTTTTTTTAATTTTCCGTCCTCGTTCACACAACTTCTTCCCTTTTGCCCAGTAATCGATCAAGAATAATCGAGACTGCGGAGCGTACGGAAAGATGGTTATACTCTCCGGTGCCAAGCACTGGCGGCAACGTCGCATCGACGCTGGTAAAAACTTCAGGCGCCAGCCCCCATGCGGTGCCGAACAACAGCAACGCCGGCTGTTGCTCATTCAGCCTTTGCCGCATTGCCTGGTAGCCGATGGTGTCAGGTTGCGGCTTGGCACAGGTCGCAACCACCTGCATATCACTGCCCCATTTTTTTCTGGTTTCAGCAATAACCTCTTCAAGACTGCTGCTGATACGGATAAGCGACAGGGCGTTACCACGGTCCGGATTAGCCGTTTTACCGTAGCCTTCAACCCAGTGTCCGATAATCTGTCCGGCCAGTTCCTGCTGCTGGGCAAAGGGTGTTATGACCCAATAGGTGTCTACCCCGAATGTCCGACAGGCCCTGGCAATGTCGTGCAGATCAAGATTGGTGACCGCAGAGCCAATGGTCTCACCCCTGCGATTGATCACAGGCGAATGGACCAGAGCAACATCAAGCAGAGCCATTACAATCACAAAAGATTACAATCACAACAGTTTACAATCACAAGAGTATTCGTTCTTCAATTTCTTAATCCTGCCCAGCAGCCCGGCCTTGTCAAGCAGTCTGCACTCGTCACTATTAAACGTAATCCGACCAAGCAACTCCGGTCTTCGCTCCAGGGTCACCCGAACAGATTCAACAAATCTATAACCGGCAATATCGGCGTGGTTACCACTGAGCAATTCCTCCGGAACCTGTTTACCTGCAAATTCCCTTGGCCGTGTATACTGCGGATGTTTTAAAAGCCCGTGACTGAAGGTATCATTTTCAGCCGATCCGGAACAACCAAGCACCCCGGGCAGCAACCTGGTAATTGAGTCTACAAGAATCATGGCTGCCAGTTCGCCACCGGTGAGAATATAGTCACCAATGGAGATTTCTTCATCTACAGACTGCCTGGTAAACCTCTCATCAACGCCCTCATATCGCCCGCAGACCAGAATCAGGCGGGAATACCCGGCCAGACGGACGGCCTGCTGCTGGTTAAAGGTCTTTCCCCGCGGGGAAAGTAAAATCACCCGCCCCGGTTCATCACCCTGAATATCCTCGAGACAGGCCGTGAGCGGTTCGGGTTTCATAACCATGCCTTCGCCGCCGCCAAATGGTCGGTCATCGGTCATATGATGCCGATCAAAGGCATAATCACGAATATTATGCAGATTGACGGTTATTTTTTCGGCAGCCAGCGCCCTTCTCAGGATTCCTTCCTGTAGAGGAGAGGAAAACAGTTCAGGGAAAATCGTTAAAATATCAAATAACATTCGACCACGACAGCGACCTGCCGGCTATCCATTGATTTCCATAAGTCCGGGCGGCAGATCCAGCACCACCCGCTCCTCTTCAATGGCAACAATGAAGTCTCCGACAACGGGAATCAGATACTCTTTCCCGGCCCGCAGGATCACCAATAGATCCTGAGCTCCTGTGTCGATAATATGACTGGACCGGCCAAGCAGGTTTCCGGAGATATCAACGACCTCCTTTCCCTGGAGTTCCTGCAGGTAAAATTGGTCTTCTCCAAGTTCCGGCAGGTCTTCCTCCGGTACATAAACCAGCTGTCCGACCAGCATTTGAGCGGCAGTTCGGTCCGAACAGCTTTCAGGTTTGAGCAGAACTTGCTTCCCTTGCACCCTGGCCCTTTCAACAGCATAGGCAACCGGCACACTATCAGTATCCTTTGATAACAAAATACAATGATAGTCGGCGGCAAACTGTTCCGGTTGCCCGGAATAGGGATATACCTTAATTTCGCCCCGGATGCCGTGGGCTTTGCTTACCTTGCCGACAAGAACTAATTCTTCCGGCCCGTTAGCGACCATTTTCTATTCCAGTATTTCAAGCCGTGATCGTTTATCAAGCCTGGCCGCCGCCGTGGCCAGCACTGTTCGCATGGCCCTGGCGGTTCGTCCCTGCTTGCCGATGACTTTACCCAGGTCTTCCTGGGCCACCCGAAGCTCAATGGTCAGACTGTCGTCGTCTTCCCGACAGGTGACATCCACCTCCTCCGGTTCATCAACAAGTTTCTCGGCAATAAAGGTGATCAGTTCTTTCACCTAGACAGCCTCGGTACCGGCTGCGGCCTGCTTTTTGAGCAGACTCTTCACCGTTGTTGACGGCTGGGCGCCTTTGCCCATCCAGTCGGCAAGTTTCTCATTATCGATCTTGATCACGGCCGGATCCTGCATGGGATCATAGGTGCCGAGTATATCAAGAAACTTACCATCACGCGGCGAGTGACTATCAGCCACAATTATCCGGTAAAATGGTTGTTTCTTGCGACCTTTCCTGGTTAAACGAATATGTACTGCCATTGTTTTGTATCCTCCTGAGACCGGCTCACCGGTCGTTCAATTGCTTTTTTTGGTAACTGTTCATGCGCACCCCACGGAGTCTTCGCTTACCTCTTCACTCATTTCGGAGTCTCGTTCCTCGCGTACCTGGCCTTCTCAAATAGCACAAGTAAGCTTCAAAGACCTAAATAAGCAGGTAAGCGTAGACTCCGAAATGAGGCACTCCTGAATAGCTACTTTTTTTTGTTAACTATGATGTTGCCCGGTACGTCGGCAACGGCTTTATCGGGTAAGTCCTTTGGGAAGTTTTCGGCGTTTCCCACCCCGAACCACCGATTTACCTCTCATCTTCTTCATCATCTTCAGCATCATGGTGTAGCTTTTCAGTACCCGGTTCACCTCAGCAACCGATGTTCCGGACCCCTTGGCTATACGCTGCCTTCTCGATGCATTTATAATCCGATAATTTTTTCGTTCCTTCCTGGTCATGGAACAAATAATCGCTTCTGTCTTGCCCAGTTCTTTTTCATCTGGTTTGGGTGCATCCTTGAGTTGCTTCAGCTTATTGATACCGGGGATCATCCCCATCAGCTGCTCCAGATTGCCCATTTTCTTGATCTGCTGAATCTGGTCCAGAAAATCTTCCAGAGTAAAGGCATTTTTTTGAATCTTGCGGGCAAGTTTCCTGGCCTTGTTCTGGTCAACGACCTTTTCAGCCTTTTCAATCAGAGAAAGGACATCACCCATGCCGAGGATTCTGGAGGCCGTCCGGTCCGGATGAAAGACTTCAAGGGCATCAAGCCCTTCGCCGACACCAACAAACTTAATCGGCTTACCGGTGACTTTCTTAACCGAAAGGGCGGCACCGCCACGGGCATCACCTTCCATCTTGGTCAGGATGACACCGGTGATCTCCAGATCGCTGTTGAACTTATCTGCGACTGTTACCGCATCTTGACCGGTCATGGCATCAGCCACAAACAGCACTTCGGACAGCGATACTGCGGCACTGATGTCTCGAAGCTCGGCCATCAGGGCTTCATCGACATGAAGGCGGCCAGCGGTGTCGATAATAACCGTGTCATGATCGTTCTTCCGGGCCTCGGCCATGGCCAGACGGGCAATCTCCACCGGTTTCTGTTCGGTATTAGACCCGAACACCGGCACACCGATCTGTTCGCCAAGAACACGGAGTTGCTCAATAGCAGCCGGTCGATAAATATCGGCTGGAACAAGCAAAGGCTTACGCCCTTTCTCTTTGAGCAGTTTGGCAAGCTTGGCAGCGGTTGTTGTCTTACCGGAGCCCTGCAGACCGGCGAGCATAATCGTCACCGGCTGCCGGCCGTCAAGACGCAATCCTTCAGTCGTGGAACCGAGCAGCTCAACCAGTTCATCATGGACGATCTTGACAACCTGCTGCCCCGGTGAAAGGCTGGACAGGACATCCTTGCCGATCGCCTTCTGGGTTACAGAGGCAACAAACTCCTTGACCACGGTAAAGTTGACATCAGCTTCCAGCAGGGCCGTCCTGACCTCACGCATGGCCTCCTGAATGTTTTCTTCCGTCAACCGGCCGTGACCACGAAGTGTTTGAAAGACTCCGTCAAGGCGTTCTGTAAGATTTTCAAACATGATAGATATATAAAAACGTGTTCGCCCGCATAAAGGGCAATAGAGTATACGGAAAAGCGTATTTCGTAAAAATCAACAACCTGATTGTCATACCCCAAACATCAGCCCCTGTCAAGCAGATATAGGGCAAGTTCCGTAGAGGGGAGCCGGAAACCTTATACTTTATACCAATCTATCGCTCAAGCACAAGTGAGATGTTCAGAAAAAAATGTAAAGACACTCATTTTCTTTCAAACAGATATTTCCTGGACAACCTGCTGAATCAATTCCGGGGTGTCGGCCTGCATGCACTTTATTTCCGATTTGCGCGGCAGAATCTTTTTCATCAGACCGGTGAGGACGGTCTTGGGCCCGAGTTCGACAAAGACCTCAACCCCCTGATCCGCCATCTGCTGAACAATTTCAAACCAGCGCACCCGGGAGGCGATCTGCCGGGCCATGATTTTTCGTATTTCGGTCGGATTTTCTTCTAGTTGCGCAGTGGCATTAAAGAGCAGGGAAACCTGGGGCTGCTGAAAAGATATCCCGTCCATAAAGGCGGCAAAATCCTGCACTGCTCCGGCAACCAGCGGACTGTGATTGGCCACGCTGACCTTGAGCGGAATCACCTTGCCGCCATGTTCGCCGCAGAGAGCAGACACCTCATCAAGGCCCTTGGTATTGCCGGAAATCACCACCTGTTTCTCACAGTTATGGTTGGCCACCACGGCCACGCCATCACCTGCATAACCATCTATTATCTCGTCGAGTTCCGCAATTGTCAGGCCAAGCACCGCCCGCATACCGCCGGGATTTGCCGCCCCTTCCCGTTCCATCAGCTCACCACGTCTGGTGACCAGACGCAGGGTGTCTTCCCGGCTCAGAACTCCGGCCGCCTGCAGAGCGGAATATTCACCCAGACTGTGACCGGCAACAAAGGCGGGCTTAAAATCGGGCAGCAGATGCTGTAGATGCTGGTGGCAGGCAAGGTTCACCGCGGTCAGGGCCGGTTGCAGATGCAGAACCCTGGTCAGATCTTCCATCGGCCCTTTAAAACAGAGCTGCTGCAGGGAAATACCGCTTATTTCCTCGGCCATGGCAAAGAGTTTTCGTGCCTCTTCATGTTCCTGAACAAAGGGTTGCCCCATGCCCACATATTGTGATCCCTGGCCGGGAAAGAGTAAAGCTGTTTTTTTCATATCAGATACGGTTACAAATTCAAGGTTAAGGTGTTGAAGCGATTAAGCCGTTTAAACGTTTAAGCATTTGATTTGAGCGCTTCTATTTCTGCTTCTCATTTCTGGACTGCATAAAATTGATCAGCAGGAAAATGCCCACACCAACAGTAATGGCCGAGTCCGCTAGATTAAAGGCGGGCCAATGGTGAGTTGACACGTGAAAATCGAGAAAATCAACAACAGCGCCCAGCCGCACCCGATCAATCAGGTTGCCCACCGCCCCACCGGCGATCAAGGAAAGGCTGACCGTGTACCAGCGATTCTCAGCAGCAATTTTTTTATGAAGAAAGAAAATTGCCACCAGGGCAACCAGGGCAACACCGACAAAAAAAAGCTGGCGCCACCAGGCAGGGTGGCCGGCAAGAATACCAAAGGCCGCCCCGGTATTGGTCAGGTAGGTGAAATTAAAAAGCCCGGGAATAATTATATGCGACTGGTAAAGGGTAAAGGTCTGCACAACCCACAGCTTGGTGAGCTGATCCAGGCAGACAACCAGCAGAAAAATTACAAAAAAACGCACGGGCAGCGGCTCAATCCACAAAAGATTGGACAACACCCAGACAGCGGGTGCACAGGGTCGGATGCTCGTCATCCTGGCCGACCGAAGGCTCGACAACCCAGCACCGTTCGCATTTGTTTCCCTGTGCAGGACGAACCGCGATGGTTAATCCTTCTATATTTTCCGCCTCACCGATTTCCATGCCTTCAGCCTGTTCCAGCTCATCAACCAGCTGCAGGCTGGAAACAATACAGAGCTCTTTAATCAGCGCCAGATTCTTCTTCAGGAAATCACCAATATCCCCGCCTGCCCTCAGCTGAACCTCGGCATCAAGCGACAGACCGATCACCTTGTCACGCCGGGCTGCCTCAAGTACCTTGGTGATCTCGCTGCGGACCTGCAGCAGTTGTTCCCAGCGGGTGTCCAGCTCTTTATCCTCGGCAATATCATCTACAGCGGGAAAATCGACAAAAAAGATAGACTCCTCAAGGGGTGCATCCTGGGCCAGACCATGAAAATGCTCCCAGGCCTCGGCGGTTGTAAAGCAGAGGATGGGTGCCATCAGTCGCAGCAGACCGTCAAGCATTCTGTAGATCACGGTCTGCGCGGCCCGGCGCTGCGGATCATCAGTGGCCGAACAGTAGAGCCGGTCTTTTAAAATATCCATATACAGGCTGGAGACGACCGTGCCGCAGAAATTATGCAGGCTGTGGTAAATGGCGTGAAATTCATACTCTTGATATGCCTTTTCCACTCGTTTGACCAGTTCGGCGTAGCGGCTCAAGGCCCAGCGATCAATCTCGGTAAAGGCATCGCCGGAGACCGTATGTTCTTTCGGGTCGAAATCAGCCAGATTGCTGAGCAGAAAGCGGATGGTGTTGCGCATCTTGCGATAGGCATCGGAGACGTGTTTTAAGATCTCATCGGAAACCTTAACGTCA
Source organism: Deltaproteobacteria bacterium (assembly GCA_024280455.1). Taxonomy (GTDB): domain Bacteria; phylum Desulfobacterota; class Desulfobulbia; order Desulfobulbales; family Desulfobulbaceae; genus DRLX01. The sequence continues at coordinate 18,419 of JAJRQC010000043.1, forward strand.
TCCTGATAATTCTCACTGGCAACCCAGAGCCGCAGCACCTCGGCCCCGTACTTGTCGATAACCTCCTGGGGTGCAATAACATTGCCGACCGATTTGGACATCTTCTTGCCCTGCCCGTCCACCACATAGCCGTGGGTCAAAACTCCGTGATATGGTGCCCGGCCACGAGTTCCCACCGAGGTCAGGAGCGAGGATTGAAACCAGCCCCGATGCTGGTCACTGCCCTCAAGATACAGATCCGCCGGTGAACGAAGTTCGGGCCTGCGCTCAAGAACAGCGGCATGGCTGGTACCGGAATCAAACCAGACATCAAGGATATCGGTCTCTTTACGAAACTCGGTTGAGCCGCAGGAGCATTGCACATCATCACCGACAAAATCTTCAGCCTCATATTTAAACCAGGCATCAGCACCCTCTTTGGTAAATAACTCCTCAATGCGCTCACAGACCTTGGCATCCTTCAGAACCTCGCCACATTTGGAGCAGGTCAGTACGGTCAGGGGTACGCCCCAGGAACGCTGCCGGGAAAGGCACCAGTCCGGCCGGCCCTCCACCATGTCGTGAATGCGCTGTCTGCCCCAGGCCGGGGTCCAGGTGACCTCGTCAATGGCCAGCAACGCCTTTTTACGCAGGTCATTTTTTTCCATGGAGATAAACCACTGTTCAGTGGCCCGGTACATAACCGGTTTTTTACAGCGCCAGCAGTGGGGATAGCTGTGCTCAATGGCCGCCTCTTTAACCAGGGCTCCATCGGCTGCCATATCGTCATTGATTTCCCGGTTGACCGCCGGCACCTGCTTGCCTTCATATTTTCCGGCCTCGGCAGTATAGCGGCCACTATCATCCACCGGCGACAGGATCTCCAGCCCGTAGCGAAGACCGGTCAGGTAATCGTCGGCGCCATGACCGGGTGCAGTATGCACGCACCCGGTACCGGACTCGGTGGTCACATAATCGGCAAGCACCATCAGGGAATCACGATCCATAAACGGATGACGACATTTTTTTCCTTCCAGACCCGAGGCGCTGAACGTAGCAATAATTTTGTAGTCTTTAATCTCAAACTCTTCGAAACACTGCTCGACCAGTTCCTTGGCCAGAATCCATACCTCATCTCCGACTTCGACTGCGGCATAGACAAAATCAGGATGAAAGGCCACGGCCAGATTGGCGGGAAGGGTCCAGGGAGTGGTGGTCCAGATCAGGGCCGAGACCTGACGACCGCCAAGTTCCGGGGCCAGATCGGAAAGATCATCCAGGACCGGAAATTTCACGTAAATAGAGGGCGAGGTATGATCAGCATAATCCACCTCTGCCTCGGCCAGGGCAGTGTTGCAGGTGGCACACCAGTAGACCGGCTTTCTGGACCGGACAACGGCACCGGACATGAGAAACTTGTTGAACTCACGGGCAATATCCGCCTCATACTGAAAATTCATAGTCAAATAGGGATCGTCCCAGTCACCGAGTACACCCAGTCGTTTGAACTGCTTCTTCTGGGTCTTGATCCATTTGCCGGCATATTTCCGGCAGGCTCCGCGCTTGGCCAGAATCGGGATGGTTTTCTTCTTGTCACCAAGTTCCTTGTCGACATTATGCTCAATGGGCAGTCCATGGCAATCCCAGCCCGGAACATAGGGCGCATCAAAGCCGGCCATCCGCCTGGAGCGGAGGATGATATCTTTTAAAACCTTGTTAAAAGCGGTGCCGAGATGAATATTGCCATTGGCATAGGGAGGGCCGTCGTGGAGGATATATTGAGGACGACCCTTGGCTGCATCTTCAAGTTTATGGTACAGATCTTCTTTGTCCCATCGCTTCAAGTACATGGGCTCCTTCTGCGTCAGGTTGGCCTTCATCTTGAATTTCGTCCTGGGCAGGTTCAATGTGTCCCGATATTCCATGGTGTCACTCATTTTAATAAAAAAAGAAAAAAAGAAAAAACCGCCTGACGCTCAGGCGTACAAGGTCGGCTGATCAAAAACGAAGAATTTTACCAAGTAGAGGGGAAGTTGCAAGGGAAAAGGCAGGATATAGGGCAAGAAGCAATAAAAAGAGTTGGATCAGCTAGTGTCTGTCCAAAAACAGCCTTTTTCGGCCGAAGCAACTCGATATTAATTCTCAGATAGTAACCACTCTGCAAAGGATTCTTCTTCATCAGGCCGCAACCCCAAGATTTTTCTTTCACGGTGCGTTTTTTTCGAA
>JAJRQC010000044.1 GCA_024280455.1 Deltaproteobacteria bacterium
GCCTGAGAAAAGGAGAGGAAACATGACAGACATACTACTCGCCCGCGATGCGGTCGAGTATCCATTATTGGCTGCTGCCGCAGCCAATAATGGATACCTGCGCCAACTTTGCCAAATAACTACCCATATTTTCGGATAAAGTACAGGAAAATCGTAATAGTTCACCAGGGTATCCGAAGCCGAAAATATTCTGGTACTGTAAAAGTTTACCGGATAAGCGTAGACTCCGTGGGATGCTGGTGAACTTTTACGAAAAATCCTTCTCACGGATACCCTTGTGCTGTCGTTAATCTCAGGCCTGACCGTTAATTATCCAAACCGGTTCCCGGAACATGGGTTCCGCTTCCAGCGCCCTGACCGTTACCAGTGCCGTCGTGGGACCCGGTCCCAGAGCCGTTTCCTGAACCTGTGCCGTGTCCACCGCCACTATCCCCCCCGGTTCCACCTCCCATACCACTGCCGCTGCCAAGACCTTCGCCGCCGCCACTGCCTCCCATGGCATTGCCGCTGCCCAGGCCTTCACCACCGCCACCGCCCATGGCATTGCCGCTACCCAGACCTTCACCACCGCCGCCGCCCATGCCACCACCGCCCATGCCGCCGCCACCGCCGCCACCGCTCATAGCCAGGACTATTCCATCCAGGAGATCAGGGCCTGCGGACATGGTGAAGGATGATACATCTATTGTTGCTGCCGGTTGAAGTACGGCTTCAGGTACTGCATCATTGGGAAGCAGTGCAGCCATTCCTGAGAGCGGCCAAATCAGAATACTGCAGGCCAGCGTTGTTCCAATTGCCTTTTTTGTTTTGATCTTGAGAGAAGTCATAGGAGGTCCTCCTGACTGATAGTCTTTATAATATAGGCTGTAGCTCTTGAAGCTCAGCATGTACCATTGTGAGTGAGTTACCTGCTTTACATGGTGCTCATTTTTTCCATCATCTTTGCACGCAGGCCAAGCATCTCTTTTTCTACCTTGGCAAGATCCTGAGGGGTAGTTGAGGGATTGCGCATGGCCTCCATGTAGGCAAAACGTTTTTCCATCATCTGCTTACGTAGATCAACGGTTTGATCCATAAATGCCTGCTGCTGATCCGGCGACATCCGATGCATCATCGATCCACCCATCATGCCGTTACAGCCCATGCCCCAGTTCCCCTGCCCTCCGCCCATCATTCCAGGGCCCATCATTTCCCCCTGCATACCGCCCATCATATTACCGTGCATGCCCATCATACCGCCTTTCATCATGCAGCCGCTTTTCATGTTGCCGTTCATCTGCTGATTTGCTTGGCCGGTATTGGTTTGCATCTGAGCAAAAGCTGTTCCCGCAGCGAGCCCGATTACCAGTATGGATGCGATACCAATTTTTTTCATGTTCGTTTTCATAGTTCAACCTCTTATGGATTTTCCCTTGCGGGTATAATTTAGTACAGGCACCATGCCTGTTGTTTATACATTCTGCTGCACGGTATTTGATGTCAGTTTTTCTTTGCAGTGCGGGCAAAACTGCCAGCTGTTTTCAACGATCCGATTGCATGCCGGACAGTGACCTTTCAGGCTGCGTCCACATTCAGGGCAACGCAGATACTCATCCCGTACGCAACTGTTGCATCCCGGACATTTCTTCCTCTGATGTTTCTTCCCCAATCGGCAAAAGAGATACGCCAGGCCGGCCACAACAAGTCCGGTGAACAACCAGAACAGCCAGCTGTGGTAAAAATACTGGCCATGCCAGCTATATCCCCATGCACAATTCATCGCTACCTCGAGTACTCTACCGACGCCATCAGATTCCTGCCCTGTAAAGCCTGAAGATCCCTGTCATTTTGATTGACGTGAAGACCACTATAATAATGCCTGCCCATGCCCATCCCGTAATGTCCACATCCGCTCAATAAAAAAGTCGCCGTCAGCAACAAAAGAAGTATTCCTGTAATTTTCATGGGTTTCTCCTCAACCTGTTCTACAAAATTTCATCCTGTTCTCAGCAGGGTTCCTCCTGTATCAAAAGGTCTTTCTCCTGCTGCATGTTTCATCTATTTCCCTCAGTACAAGATGGGGATACCGGTTGTTTTCTCTTACACCCCCTCTAGCAGGGATCATGCCTGTTTGTTGACAACGAAACGATTTTCACTCAATCCGTTGAAAATATAGGAGATAACACCCACAGCACAACCGGAGAAAAATTTATGGGCCAGAGCAACGCCTTGTTTCTGGACAGAGAGGCGAAAGGAGAGCAAGAAAGGAGTGACTTGTTTTTAGACAATCAGGCCGATGACCGGGCTGAGATGGTCTGGAAAGGTTCCCTGCCGCGCCGTATTTCAACAGAACCGGTAAGCCTTCGGGAGGGAGAAGGGGGCTGCCGGCACGACCGATCGTACCACTCCAATAGTCCCCCACTTTCGTCATGCTCAAATGCTGTTATAGGACATCCAGCAGTATTTCCAACATCCCCGCGCGGGGGACCCAGTGTGTAGTGTGGGCACCGCCCACGGAAAGTCAACACAAACAAGAGTGTTTTCCTATTTACGAAAAAACGGGAAACCCTCTCAAGGATACCTCAGAGCGACATTGAGGTGCCACTAGCACCCTTCAATGGCTTTTTTTCTCGCTTTGGGTGTGAGCACCATGGAGGTCGATGCGGTTGCTCTGGCTGATTGATCCTGAAAGATAATCTTGCCGTGAATTTCCCCTTTTTTACGAATGGGGACGGAGAGCTTCATCTTCATCACAAAGGTACCGGGCCGGACACCGCTCAGTAACCATTTTGCAGTCCCGGTCTTTTTATCATACGAAGAATAGGCAGGGGTTGAAGATACAATATCGGTTCCAGGTGGGATTTGTTGAATAACAATCACTGCTTCAGGGGGAGGGGTCGGGATATTGATACTCCAGGTAATTTTTGTTCCCCTGGGCTGACTGTAGCGTGCAGTAATTTCCTGACCAGCGGCCGCAGCCGGTGATACACAGATAAGGAAGAAAAAAATGAGGAAGAAAAAAATAAAGAGTCCGCTTATCCATCGATGCCTTCTACTGCAGTCTGTATATTTCATTTTTACTCCTGTTGTGACGTCTCGTTAGAGACAACAATAAACCTGGCGCCGGCTTCATCCCAACGATACCCGTTTCCGGCCCATATCCGCTGAATTTCATCGATATCAATCCCCATTCGCTTAAACAGCTCAAAAAAACTGTAAATCGCCAGGATCTCATTGTCATCTATCACATAATCGGTGTTGCGATCGGCCCAATGATAATTTTCCATAACGGTGGTGGTTGCACCGTTAACGGGAAATCGATGTTCCTCCACCAGGACATGCCCGGTAAAGACCAGTTTCTGGCCCAGGACAACATTGCGATCAGGCAGGGCAAGGTAGCCAAAAAGAAGATCTTGATCACCTGTAATGCCGATCCATTTTCCCTCTGCTGTATTTAATGTTGTAAACGGAGGTATACCCTGTTTCACGAGAATAGAATCAGGAAAAGATTCACGGAGAATAAAAGAAACCTGTGTATTCTCGGCATGATGAACTCTGATAAACACTGGAAACGGGACGTGAGGAGAGGTATGGGCAGGCAGAAAGCGCTCAGCTGCAATTGTCGGTAAAGGTACAGCCACCCGGTCAGAGGCGTACCTGTAACCCAGCCAGATTGCAGCCAGGACAATCAGTATGGGAATTACAAGCCGGACCTTCTTTATACCGACAGGGGGTTCCGCCTCTTCCCTGTGCTCATCAAGCCCCCCAACCGGATCAGCTGCCGGTTCTTGCCGAGGCTCGGACTGCTGCATGATTTCAGAGAGGTCAACATCCAGGACTTCGGCCAGTTTTTCCGCATTTTCCTGTTTAATGGAGGGTGAGCGGTTATTTTCCCAGCGGGAGATCGTATCGGTGGTGACAGTCAGGCAGGTGGCTACATACAGCTGGGTGAACCCACGTTCCTGACGTATCCGGCGTATCTTTTTCCCATCTATCAGGACGCAGGCAATGGGCGATGTTGTGGATGTTTCCATATATAATCGACAGCGGCGAGTGCAATGACCGGCTCAGAGGAACCGGTTGGTAAATGTACTCCTGATGACCACCAAAAGCAAGATATGAAAAACATGAATGCTTCACGGTATGTGCGTTATGCACCGGTGGTGACTCTGGAAAATTGATGGCCTCGTAAAAGCTTGAACACACCGGTTGCGCAGTACGGAAAATCTACAGGTTGTGATCTCCTGGCCATCGGTGGCGAGGCTTTCCGAAGTCTACCTTATCTACGACACCGATAAAATTTAATTGGACATGCGACTGTCGAGATCCGCAGCCCAGAATAAAAACCAGATCGCACCAGGGACGTTTGTCCTGCAAATCTCAGGGACCACCTTCAGATATTCAGCCTCTCCATACGTAAACCGCCGGTTATGAACTTCAATGTTTATAGCCGCAATCCCTTCGTTCTCATAATAGCAGTCCCGGGCCACGCCGCTCCCGACGCCGGTCTCATTGTAATTCTGGGCAGCCGTATAATTGGTGATTGTCTCGTCCTCTCCGCCACGCCGGTTGAGCAGAGAAGCTATCTTCTCTGAAACCCGTCGAAAAACGTCGTAGTCATTCTTGCCGCCCAGGATATTTTTATCCACCTTTGTCTCGGTTGAATAGGCATACGGATACAGAACCTGGGTTGAACCTGCGTGGTAATCAATCAGTGCAACCACGTTTCTTTCAGCCACAAGTCTTTCCATGGCATGCGTCTCCTGTTCGGAAATCACGCCGCTTCCCCGATACATCCGCGAAGACGGGGATCTGGTTCGGATAAAGAGATGCTTCTGGTTATCAACCACATTCCACTTATACTGAAAGTTCCGATTCAGGTCGACCCCGTAGGCCTCCTGCAGATATCCTTCCTGTTCAGCCCTGGCAAGATCAATACGGTCCCCATCATCGGAGGGCCACTCCGCTTTCCAGACCCGACGATCCCCTGAGGCACAGATAACCCGCTGCGGATCCGGGGATGTATACACGGCATCAAACATTTCCGCCGAAGCTACCGAGAGATCCGGTTCAAACAGATGGATCGTTTTTCTCTCCACACCTTCACAGACGATTACACTTTCTTCTTCAAGGTCACCGCCGGATGCGGTCTCGTCATAATCGGCAAGAAAGCAATGTTCGACATCATTCGGGGGATTTTCATAGAGAGTACCATCCTGTTGGTAACAGAGTTCCTCCGGCATCAGGGTCTTCAGATCACCCCTGTTGGGCCGCCAGCCTGCTCCGAAATAGGACTGTTTTCCTGCCGGAGTATGGCTGTAGTCGTACCCTGCGGGGTTCAAGACCGGAATAATTATAACCTGAATTTTTTTCAACAGTTCTCTGATACCGGTCAGCCCGGGGACAACTGCACCTTCAGACGTATCCACTGCCGGAAGTAGGGCCTCAGCATTGATCAAGCGCTCCTCGTCATCCCGGGCCGGAGCATCATTGTCCTTATTCTCCAGCAGGTATTCCGCTATCCCGAGACAGACCTCCGGAGTGGCCCATTCATTGCCATGAATTGCCCCGGTTATAATTACGGTTGGTTTGCCGCTGTCCTTATCCCAGGAAGCGTTTTCGGAAATGAGAATGGCCTTTATTTCTTTTCCCTTTTCGCTCCCGGCCGGGCCTGCAGTTCCGACTGAGCCGATAACCGCAAAACCGGACGAATTGTCGGCAAGATCGTTCAGGTACCTGTTGATCATTGCGCTGGTTTTAAGCCCCCTTTTGCCACTCACGCAATAGCCGGCAAAGGAATTTCCAGCAATTGTGCAGAACAACAGAGTCAGGATGACTAGCCGTTTCATTTCCGGGCCTCCTCCATCCTGGCGATCTTCTCACGCACACGTTGTGCCGGTAGACTGTTTGCCGTATCCGGATTTTTTTCCAGAGATGAGGAATACTCTTTGAGCAGGGCCAGCAATTCAGGACTGGTCAAATCCTTGATGCCGCTGACCACATATTCTTTCGCCTTTGCTGAGTCCCCGAACAGAATACCGCGGTAATAGGACAGGGCCTCTTGTTCAGACATCCTGAAAAAACCTATCGCGGCGACCTGAATATTTTCTATTTCATCCTGTTGCGAATAATCGAGCGGACCGATCTTTTGAAAGGAAACCTCGTATATACTGCTGAACAGATTTACCTTACCAAGCGTTCTGGCCAGATTTATCCCGGCCCAGACCACGGTCGGTTTTGAGGAGAACAGACACCTTTTCAAACCAATGGTGGTTTCCTCTGGATACTTGCGGACGACATCCTGAATTTCATGGCAGGTGGTAAAGTATTCTACAATCAGCGGCACATACACCTTAGGATTTACATCAGCCTGCTCGATGAGAAATGCCATGACGGCGTGGCTTGCAAATTCATTTTCATGGGGATGGGGGCCATATTTTTTAAAAACTTTCACCTGTTCAGCAAGCGGCGTCTCCGGGGTCAGCTTTTTGAGATCCTTTTTGGATTTGACCTCCTGCAGACTGGCGTTTGCACCCCATTTCACACAAAATATTTCGCCCTCCCCCAAGTCTTCGCAGGCATTTTCCTGAATGAGGGCTTTCAAGGCATCTTCCGCCCGGCAGTCGTCAAATTTTCTCAATTTACGGGCTATGCGATACTTCCTGCGCACCTCTGATATACCACCGGGTCTTTTTTTGCCCAGAGAAGGATCGTCAAGCTCCTCAAGCAGCTTCAGCAATTCCTTGCCCTGTTCATATGAACAGAATCTTTGTTCAGTGGGCTCTGTTTCGCCAGGGTTTTCCTTTCCCTTTTCCCCGGAAGCCTGCGCATTCTTTTCGTTGCCCTGTTCCCATTTGTTCCACCCGGACCAGCCCCCCCAATTCTCCGCAAAAACAGATCCATGCCATGATGCGGCTCCAATAGCAACACACAGGATAATCAAAAATTGTTTCATGGTACAGCTCCGTCGTTTATCCGAAAATCGCCCACGAAGTGATGCAGATCCGGACTATTTTCATCCTTTGCAGCAGATTTCTGTAAAATATGCGGGTTGAATATGGGGAAAGTCCTTACTGAACATGGCCGGCAGGCCCTGTTACCGGTAGGACAAGGCGGAAGATCAAGCCTTTGGGGTTGGCATGTTCACATTGTACAAATCCACCGTGGGCCTCAACCACCTTTTTCACGATGGACAGCCCCAGTCCGGTTCCCTCTTTTTTGGTGGACATAAAGGGCTGGAACAAAGTATCCAGCTTTTCCTTGCCAATGCCCTGGCCCCTGTCAATTATTTCAATAATCACGCTATCGGCCTCCAACCGGCTGCGAACAATGACCTCGTCGCCGGGAACTGATGCCTCCATGCCGTTATTAATCAGGTTCAGCAGGGCCTGTTGCAATCGATGGGAATCATAAGAGCAGAGCAACTGCTTTTCTTGAGGCTGAAACAACAGATTGATCCGCTCTTGCCGATACTTTTCTCTGGCGAGCTGAACCGCTGTCTGAATACATGCATTCAAATCCATGCGCTTAAGATCAAGCACCAGCGGTCTGGAAAGGCAAGCATGTCCTTGACCAGAAATTCAAGGCCCATGGTCTGCTCCAGAGCGATATCAAGTTTCTTCGCTGACTTCTCTTCATCCGGCACTTGCCGTCGAACCTGTCGGACCAGGCCGCCGATAACGGTTAATGGTGTTTTCATGTCGTGGGCAATACAGGCCACCGCCTTTCCCATGGCTGCCAGTTCATGTTCCTTTGTCCTTGCCTGCTGTATAGCAGCTTCACGATTACGCATCCAGCCGACCAGGATCCCGACGATATTAAACAATATAATGGTCAGTTGATTACCCAGATCATGACCGGCAAATCCGCTCGACTTGCCGATGACCATGGGCAGATACAAAATCGTGACCACAATAGATGCGGTTACGCCGCCACGTAAACCAAACCAGAAACCTGAAAGGATGATTGGGAGGAAGTAGAGATCCCGGTAGATGACATGCAAAAGGATTTCTTCGCGAGGAGTGGTATAATGAAGTGTTGTCATCAACAGGATGAGCACGGTAACCGCTGTCAACCGATAGATCTTTTTTTTATTGCCTGAGTAGTGCAGCATATTCAGTCCGTAGTCCGGCTTGTGCATGTACCTGTTACTTTTGTCGGTGTCGTAGATAAGCGTAGACTTCGAAAAGCCACGAAACCGACGGCGGAAAGGTTGTAACTTCTTGTAATTCCGTGCAGTGCAAATGGCGTTTTTGCCTTTTGTCGAGTCCATCACTTTTGCGAATCCTCACGAAGACGGCTCCATGAAGAATCACAAAATAATCTTGTTGTTCAGGAAAGAGAATGGGGATGAAGGCGGATTATCCGGTTGAAAAAAATCCGCCTCCAGGGAAACAGTAAATTACTTCCCCTGCAAGGTATTCATTTTGTCCATCATTTTCGTCCGTAGCTGCAGCATCTCTTTTTCGATTTTGGCCAGATCCTGCGGGGTGGTCTCCGGGTTGCGCATGGCTTCCATATAGGAAAAACGTTTTTCCATCATCTTTTTCCGGAGGTCAATGGTCTGGTTCATAAACTCCTGCTGCTGTCCCGGCGACATCTGGCTCATCATGGCCCCGCCCATCATGCCGTTGCATCCCATGCCCCAGGTACTCTGCCCTCCCATCATACCACCGCCCATCATACGGCCTTCCGTCATGTCACCCATCTGCTGGGTTGCACCCGGCTGGGCAACGGCAGTTCCTGCAAAGAGTCCGAGGGCCAGCATGGATGCCAGAGCAACTGCTTTCATTTCTTTTTTCATTGTTCTATCTCCTGTAATTTAAGAGTTCACTAATAAAATATAATGATTCCTAGTTGATATTTCAACCGGCCATTTCAAAATAATGAACCTGAACCGGCTCTTCGTATACCGTGGCAAAAAATTTTCGAACTCTACTTTGTCACATTTTCATTTTCCGTCATCCCCGAGGCTGTTGTCAGGGATCCAGTGAGCTGACAACAAACTGGATCGAAGTCTGCGCTTATCTCCCGACCAAAGGATCACGGGAATGACGATGGGGTATGGAGTCACCCACACTTTACTCTGTCCGTCATCCCCGAGTGCTGTTGTCGGGGATCCAGAGTCCGTCATCCCCGACAACGCCCTTCGGATGACGAGGAACTCCTTATTGTCAACTCTTGACTTAATGTGACAAAGGAGAACCAGTGACCGCTCTCATCCGGCTAAAAACTCAGCTCCGTTTTCATGCGCAGGTATTCATCTTGATTGATTTCACCCCTGGCATAACGCTCTTTGAGTATGTCAAGACGAACGGCCGACTTGCCTCTTCCGCCGGAAAACAGTATCTGAACAAGTTTAACCACCAGGAATATGCCCAGCCCCCAGACAAGCAGGCTGATTATCCAGCCTAAAGGGCCGGGAAAAAAGGCGCCGGGGCCGCATAACCAGGTACCGAACTGTCCGAATCCATTGTGCATCATTGTATGATTCTCCTCTATGGTAAGTAGAAATATAGTATCGTTGCAGTTGCTTCTGAATCAGCAGGAAGCATGCCACCCTGGCACTGTCGAGAATATACACCAACAACACCTTGATTTTAAAAGTGATATCAAAAAAAACCAATGCTCGACTGCAAACGAAAGCCCCTTGATGGTGCCTATTTTATGTACAGTCGCAGGAAAGGCAATCACCAGGTTGACTGATTTCCTGACAGTTCCAGGGAGATGCCAGGGGTACTCCGGCAGAGTCGGATCGTTCCAACTTAGGGTCCGCTCAACAATAACTTCGCATTCTGAGGCGCACTCTGAACATTTAGAGAAGCGATCTTCAATTATGCAATCCTCGACGTAGCCCTGCTACGCCTGCGGTTGCATGCAATCAGATCACTTCTCTAAACGTCCACATTACACCTCATCTCTACGAAGTTATTGTTGAGTGAACCCTTACTCTTGTAACCGTTCCTCAATCTTACGGTTCAGGTCGATGAGCTTCTGATAGGTGTTATCGGATGGGTCAATACTCTGCAGGAAGTCAGCCTCCTGCATGAGCTTGAGGATGGCTTCATTTCGCTGGGCCAATTTGGCGATATCGGCCAGTATTTCGCGATCTTCTTTCCGACCTTTTTTCTGCAGCCGCCGAACATGGCCGGAGATCATCATGGAAGAGTTGAGGATGTAATGGGAGAGAACACCCAGTAACTGATTGAGGGCAGCGGTCAGATCACTATGCAGTTGAACCGTATACCGATAGCGGATTATCCGCTGATTACGTTCAAAAAGCAGGCTGAGCAGGAAACCGCATGCCCCGGCAAAAAAACCAAAGGCAACAGTCATGGGCAACATGGCGGGAGTAAAAACAGAAAAAAGAACAGCAACGTCTCGAGCGCTATTCATAACCCCATGCCCTGAGTCGGTGAGCTGATGGACCAGCATCACATAGGGGTGAACAAAAATCACCCCGATCGCAATTCCGGCCAGGGTGAAGAGGGTTTTCCGGTAGGAAACCATGGTTTACTCTTTCCGATAATGTTCAACAATCTGCAGATAACTCCCGTAAATAACGGGAAGAACAAGCAGGCAGAGTAAGGTTGCCGTCACCATTCCTCCGACCATTGGTGCGGCAATACGCTGCATAACCTGGGAACCGGTTCCAGTACCGTATAATATAGGGAGGAGACCGGCTATAATAGCAGTTGCGGTCATGGCTATCGGTCGCACACGTTCCGCGGTTCCGGTGTAGACGGCGGCCATGATTTCTTTTTTGTTCAACCTCCTGCCGCCGGCAAGCTTATGCTGGCGATCGAGTTCATGATCAATAAAGGTCAAAACCAGTACTCCGATTTCGGCCGACACTCCGGCAAGGGCTATAAAACCAACCACGATGGCTACCGAAATATTGAAATTCATGGACCATATCAGCCAGATTCCGCCGACTAAGGCAAAGGGGATGGTGAGCATGACAATGACCGGCTCTGCAAGGTTGCGAAAGTTAAAGTAGAGCAGGAGAAAAATCAGGACCAGGGTAAAGGGGACCACGATTCGCAATCGCTCCTGGGCCCGCTCCATGTATTCGAACTGACCGGACCAGGACAGGGTATAGCCTGCAGGCAGATCAAGTCTTTCTTCGATAATTTTTTTTGCCTCCGCAACAAAACCACCGATATCAGAGGTGGAGATATCTACATACACCCAGGCATTAGGCCGGGCATTTTCACTCTTCACCACCGGCGCACCACGGCTGAGTGATATCGTGGTCACCTCGGACAAGGGGATATAGTTACCTGCAGGGGTCGGAACCAGCACCCGGCCGATCTTCTGCGGATTATCACGAAAATCCCTTGGATAGCGCAGATTAATCGGATACCGTTCGAGCCCTTCAATGGTCATCGAAACCTGCATGCCACCGATAGCGGTCATGATCACATCCTGAATATCACCGACAGTCAGACCATAACGGGCCGCTGCCTTCCGGTTGATGTTGATATCAAGAAAATACCCCCCCACGGCCCGGTCGCCATAGGCGGATACCGTTTCCGGCAGAGTCTTCATGATATTTTCAATATCAAGGGCCACCTTGCCCAGAACATTCAGATCCGGGCCGCTGACCTTGATGCCGATGGGGGTTTGATACCGGTGGACAGCATGTCGATCCGGGTAATAATCGGCATGGTCCAGGCATTGGCAACACCGGGAATCCGCAACTCCTTATCCATATCCTGCATCAGTTCACGGGTGGTCTTTTCAGGGTCCGGCCACTGATCCCGGGGTTTAAGCCGGACAATGGTTTCAATCATCGACAGCGGCGCCGGGTCGGTTGCACTCTCAGCCCGTCCCACCTTGCCGAATACTGTCAACACCTCGGGAAAAGTTTTGAGGATTTTATCGGTCTGCTGAAGGAATTCCTTGGCCTTGGTAATGGAGATACCGGGAAAGGTAGAGGGCATGTATAATATATCGCCCTCATCCAGGGGCGGCATGAACTCCGATCCTAACCGGCTAAGTGGATACCAGGTCACACCGACCAGGACAAGCGCCAGCACAATAACCAGATAGCGCAGCTTGATGCAAAACCGCAACGACGGCCCGTGGAGAAACTGAAAAAAACGATTGACCGGATTCTTTTTCTCGGGAATGATTTTGCCGCGAATGAAAAATCCCATCAGTACCGGCACCAGGGTGATGGAGAGCAGGGCGGACGAGGCCATGGCATAGGTCTTGGTAAAGGCCAGCGGGGCAAACAGCCGTCCTTCCTGGGCCTGCAAGGTAAAAATCGGCAGAAAGGAAAAGGTGATGATGAGCAGGGAGAAAAAGAGCGCAGGCCCGACTTCCCGAGCCGCCTCACCCATAATCCGCCAGCGGTTCTCCCCCGTTATATCCTCACCGCGCTGAACGGCAAGTTCAATATGCTTATGGGCATTTTCAATCATGACAATCGCCCCGTCCACCATGGCACCGATGGCAATGGCGATTCCGCCAAGCGACATAATATTGGCGTTGATCCCCTGCGCCTTCATGATGATGAAGGCCAGAAGAATGCCCATGGGCAGGGTGGCGATGGCCACCAGTGCCGAACGAAAATGGAGCAGAAACACTATACAGACCAGGGAGACAACAATGGATTCCTCAATCAACTTACCCTTGAGATTTTCAATCGCCCGCTCGATCAGACTGCCCCGGTCATAGGTCGGCACAATCTCAACCCCTTCGGGCAGACCTTTTTTGAGTTCTTCAAGTTTCTCCCGCACCCGTTCAATGGTGGCCAGGGCATTTTCACCGTAGCGCATGATAATAATACCGCCGGCAACCTCACCTTCGCCATTGAGCTCGACCAGACCACGTCTGAGATCGGGCCCCATCTGGATGTTGGCCACATCAGCCAGCCGGATGGGGGTTCCCATGTTGTCGGTTTTAAGCGGTATTTCTTTGAGATCATCAATGGACTTGATATAGCCCTGGCCGCGGACCATATATTCGGTTTCCGCCATTTCAATGAGTCGCCCCCCCATATCGAGGTTTGAACGCTGAATGGCCTTTTTTACACTCTGAATCGGAATATTATACGCAGCCAGTTTATCCGGATCCACTTCCACCTGGTACTGTTTGACAAAACCGCCGACCGAGGCCACTTCGGACACCCCCTCCACCGTCTGCAGCGGGTAGCGCAGATACCAGTCCTGAATGGACCTGAGCTGGGCCAGATCATGTTTGCCGGTGCGATCGACCAGCGCATACTCATAAATCCAGCCGACCCCGGTGGCATCGGGCCCAAGAGAAGGGGTTATGCCGGACGGCAGGTCCGAGCTTACATAGTTCAATGATTCCAGCACCCGGGAACGGGCCCAGTACATATCGGTGCCGTCCTCAAATATGATGTAGACAAAAGAGATACCGAAAAAAGAATACCCCCGCACGACCTTGGCCTTGGGCACTGAAAGCATGGCCGTGGTCAGGGGATAGGTTACCTGATCCTCAACCACCTGGGGTGCCTGGCCGGGAAACTTGGTGAAGATGATAACCTGCACGTCGGAAAGATCAGGAATTGCATCCAGCGGTGTATTCTTCAGGGTCCAGAGACCTGCAGCTGCAATAATAGCGGTGCCGATCAGGATCAAGAACCGGTCACGAATGGAAAAATCAATAATTTTTTTGATCATACTGTTCCTCTACAGGAATCTTTTTGAAACGTAGCCGGAGGGATACCATCGCTCTAAGGCTTTATAACCAGGCGTTAATGCAACATTTGCAGTATACGCACATTCACTGCATATCCGGAACCAGCGATGGTATCCCTTCAAACTTTGTCGAAAAGGTATCGTTTTGACAAGAGATACTGGAGCGTTATTTCTCCGACCCCTTATCCATATCCGACATATCATCTTGTTTTGCGGCAGCGTTGTTGGCTTCAATCATCTTAGCCGTTGCCTCCCTGAGGCTGGATTCCGAATCAATCAGAAACTGGGCTGAGGTGACCACGACTTCATGCTGGGTCAACCCCTTGATAATCTCGGTGTAACCGTCCGCTTCAACTCCGGTGACCACCTTGCGGGGCTCAAATGTACCGGGCCCGGTAACGACAAAAACCTGTTCTTCACTGCCCGAGCGAAGAATAGCCTCAGACGGTACGGCCAGTACATTTTCCCGTTTTCCAGCATGGATAGTGATATCTGCAAACATGCCGGGTTTAAGCCTGCCATCCCTGTTGTCAAAGATTAAGCGGACCTTGACCGTACGGGTTTTTCCCTCTTCATAGGGATAGATATAATCAATAGTTCCGGAAAATTGCTTTCCAGGCTGACTGGCCACTGAGATCATGGCCATGTCTCCGTTACGGATCCAGGGCAGATCCGGCTCATACACTTCCGCATAAACCCAGACCTTGGACAGGTCGGCAATCCGATACAGTCTTTTATTGGGAGTTATATAATGCCCGGCTTCCACATCGACATCAATGGCGGTACCGGTAAACGGAGAGTCTATAGGCAGGTCTCTTTTGACCTCACCGGTCTGCTCGAGCTGTTGAATCACCTTTTCCGGAATGTCAAAATAGCTCAGTCGTTTACGGGTGGCGCTGACCAGACGTTTGGCATCATCCCGAATTTCCTTCATACTGGACAGGGCCAGGACCTTGGCGTTGGCCAGGGCAAGGAGATATTCTTCCTGGGTCGAAACCAGTTCCGGCGAATAGATCGTCAGCAGGGTCTGGCCTTTCTTAACATGCTCACCGGTTTTGTTGACAAAGACCTCTTCGGCCCAGCCGCTGAATTTGGAATGGACCATGGTCAGCGTTTCCTCATCAAAGGCAACCCGGGCAGGCGTGGTTACCAGTCGACTCATGGTTCGATTCATGGCCATGCCGGTACGAACGCCCATATTCTGAACAAGAACCGGATCGATCACGACGGTGCCGGCAGGCCCGGTAGAGGCGGCCGCATCGGCATAAACGGGCACATAATCCATCCCCATATCGTCCTTGGCCGGCACCGGTGAAGTGATCGCCGGGTTCATTGGGTTGCGGTAAAAAAGAGGTTTTGCACCCTCTTTCGACTCCTCCGCCCATGCACCGCAGACAGTTGCGGTCATCACAAAGATCAGGGCCAGAAGAGTGATTGTACATGTAAAATGCTTACTCATTACTGTTCTCCTTCATAGACAGATGCACCGGTTGCGGCCTCAAGCCCGGCCAGGGCCTTAAACGCGTTACTCAGATACTTCCAGTAGGTAATCTTATAATTGTACAGGGCCAGTTGTGCTCGAACCACATTGAGAAAATCAACCTTGTTGACCTGATATCCCTTGAGCATGGCCGCAGCGGTCTGCTCAGCCTGCGGAATAAGGGAGGTGCTGTACAGTTCACTCTGACGAACGGTGTTGGAATACTCGGCGAATTCACTGGCTATTTCAGCTAGAACCAGATCCCTGAACTCACGGACCTGATGCTCGGCGGCAAGGGATTCGCTGGTGCGCTGGGCCACAGCTTTGTCCTGTTTAGTACCCGTCCAGATGGGGAGGTTCATGCTGAGTCTGACGGTGGCAAAATCGCTGCGGTCCCGACCATCCTGAGTATCCTGGCGGTAGCCATAGGCAGCGCCAACGGTGAAATCAGGATAATAATCCTTACGGGCAAGTTCAATCCTGGACCGGGTTGCATCTGTTTTCTTTTCCAGAGCAAGAAGCCCAGGGCGGCTGGTCAGGGAAACCGCCTGCAGAGTAGTCATCGGCAGGATTTTCGGAAGCTCCAGATCTACGTCCTGGCCCGGAATATCAAAACAACCTGCGTCCACCTGCCGGCCAAGAAGAGCTGCCAGAACAGCCTTTTTCTTTTCTATTGCATTGGCCACAAAAATTTCACGATCCATAAGCCTGGTTAACTCAACCTGGGCCAAGAGCACGTCCTGCTGCAAGCCTTTGCCGACCTCGTACTTGGTTCGGGCGGCGGCCACGGTTGCCCGCAGCAGATCCTGGTTTGAACGGACGATCTCAAGACTTTTCTGCAGATAAAAAATATCCCACCAGGTTGTACGGGTGTTTTTGACAAGATTCAACCTGGCCTCTCCAACCTGTTCTAAAGCGGCCTCGGCCTCAAAAGCGGCGCTCTCTTCCTTTAAACCAAGTTTGCCGGGAAAGGGGAATTTCTGGCTGATGCCCACCTGCATCTGGGTCATGTTTTCCTGATCCAGATTAAAGGAATCCAGAGGAATATTGACCACGCCAAGGCTGAGCACGGGATCAGGCAGTGAAGACTGCTGAGCGGGCATGGCTGCCAGGGCTTCATAGCGTGCCCGGATGGCTGCCAGGCCGGGATTCTTTTCCATGGCAACGGTAACGGCTTCATCAAGAGACAGCTCATCGCAGTTGTCTTTTGGAGCCGACGCAAGAGCTGTTCCGACCGGCAACACAAGACCTATCAGAAAGAGCATCCGGATACGTCGATAAAAACATTTTTTTTCTCTGTGCTGCATAGTCATCTCCAGCAGTATTTGAGATCAATAAAGATGGGCTCGTAAAACAAGGCACTGTATAAAAACATTACAACCCGTACTCTTTGATCTTGTTAAGAAGGGTCTGTCGAGCAATACCGAGCAGCTTTGCACTCTGGGACTTGTTGCCGCCTGCCTGTTCAAGGGTGGCACGGATTGCCTCTCGCTCCACATCCTTCAGGGTTAAACCACTTGGAGAGAGCGCAGGTTCACCACTGGGTTTAAAGTCATCGGGCAGCATTTGCGGCGGCAATTCCTTGGGGGTAATCCGCTCACCAAGACAAAGAATGACGGCCCGCTCGATGGTGTTTTCCAGTTCCCGAATATTACCCGGCCAGGAGTATCTGGTCAGCAGCACCAGGGTCTGCGGGTGAAAGCCCCGGATGTCTTTTTTATTCTTTCGTGCGTAACGCTGCAGGAAAAAATCAGCCAGCACCGGAATGTCCTCAATCCGTTCCCGCAGGGGCGGCAACTCAATAGGAACCACGGAGAGCCTGAAAAATAAATCCTGACGAAAACTGCCTTCCTCTACCATGGCCGTCAAATTTTTATGGGTCGCGGCGACCATCCGGACATCGACGGCAACTGTTTTACTGCCGCCCAGCCTTTCCAATTCCCTTTCCTGGAGGACCCTCAGGATTTTGGCCTGGGTCTGCAGAGACATGTCGCCGATCTCGTCAAGAAAAAGAGTACCGCCATCGGCCAGTTCAAACCTGCCCAGCCGCTGACTGTCGGCACCGGTAAAGGCCCCTTTTTCATGACCGAACAACTCGGATTCCAACAGGTTTTCATGCAGAGCCGCGCAGTTGACCTTGATAAACGGCCCTTTTTTCCTGCTGCTGTTATGATGCAGGGCACCGGCGATAAGCTCCTTACCGGTGCCGGAAGCCCCATTTATCAGAACGGTTGCGTCGGATGGCGCGACCAGGGACAGGGTTTCAAAAACCTTCTGCATGGCCGGACTGCGGCCAATGATGTTGCCGAAGTCAAACTGCTCACCCAACCGTTTTTTCAACTCAAGGTTTTCTTCGCGCAGGGCCTCAAAGTCAAGGGCCTTGGCCACGGTGAGTTTCAGGGCCTCAATGTCCACCGGCTTGGTAACATAATCCATGGCCCCGTATTTCATTGCTTCAACGGCGGATTCAACCGAGGAAAAAGCCGTAATTACGACGACCGGCTCTACCCGGCCCTTTTCACGCAACAACTTTATGGCGTCCAATCCGTCCAAACGCTGCATCTTCAGGTCCATCAGGATAAGATCCACATCCTGCTCGGCAAGGACCGGCAGAACCCTGTCTCCATCATCCGCCTCGACTATCTCGTACCCGGCCCCTGAAAGGTTCACTTTGAGCATGGTGCGGTGGGCCGTATCATCATCGACAATCAATATTTTTTTCATGCCTGTTCTCGCTGTTGACGTTGTTGCCTGGGTAAAATCATGGTCACGATGGTTCCCCTTCCCGGCCGGGACCGGACCTCAAAGGCCCCCTGATGCTGCTCGACAATCTGGTGGCTGACCGCAAGCCCCAGGCCGGTTCCGGTCTTTCTTGTGGTGAAAAAAGGATCAAACATCTGTTCGCGCTCCTCCCTGCCCATACCGATACCGTTATCAGCAACGGTTATATAGAGATTCTTCTCATCATTTTCACAGGAAAGAGTCACCGTATCACCGGCACGACTGGCGTTGAGCGCATTCTTTAACAGATTCAACAACACCTGAAGAAGGAGATCTTCATCAGCTTCGATGGCCTCTGCCGAACATTTCCCCTCAAGGAGCAAGACGATCTCCTTTTCCAGAAAATCATACTCAAGCAGCTTACAGGTTTTCTCAAGCAGTCCGGCAGGATCAACCCGGGAAAACTCAGGGTCACGCGGACGGGAAAACTGAAGCAGAGAAGAGATTGTTTCATTGAGCCGATCCACTTCACCCACCATGAGCGCGCTGTATTCCTTTGATGCCTGATCTTCCGCCCTGGAGCCGAAATACTGTGCAAAACCACGCAGGGTGCCGAGAGGATTCCTGATTTCATGCGCTATACCTGCAGCCATCCGGCCCAGGGCGGCAAGACGACGAGAGCGGACAAGCTGTTTTTCCATGGCCCTTATCTCACGCAGGTCACGAAGCAGAAAAACCGCCCCCAGATTGTTGCCCTGTTCATCAAGAAGTGGAGAGCCACTTATTTCCACCGGAACCTCACTACCGTCCCTATGGATAAAGGTGTAGGAGAACGATGATATCCCGCCATGCCCTTTCAGGGAGTCAACCGGCCAGCCGGTAAACAGATCTTTCGGGTTGCGTCCCTTGAGCCCGTCCATTGGCATTGCCGTAAACTCCAGGGCCCGGGGGTTGCATGCCACGATACGGTCCCTGGAATCCAGAGTAATCAAACCATCGGGCATGGATTCAATGATATTTCTGGTATAGAGTTTCATGTTGGCAAGAGTCGTC
Source organism: Deltaproteobacteria bacterium (assembly GCA_024280455.1). Taxonomy (GTDB): domain Bacteria; phylum Desulfobacterota; class Desulfobulbia; order Desulfobulbales; family Desulfobulbaceae; genus DRLX01. The sequence continues at coordinate 18,907 of JAJRQC010000044.1, forward strand.
CGGGTAACCCGCATGCCCTGATACAGAAAAAGAAAATAAAAACCGGCGCTGCCAAGAAGAAAAAGAATGGTCCCCATAAACAGGGTATGTCTGAAATCCTGCTCTCTTGCGGTGATAAACTCTTCGGTACGCAGGCCGAGATGGATAACGGCCCTGCCGTTTTCCAGCATACTCATGACCGAAGAGGTGCCCTTCCAAAGATGCTGTTTTCTCATCATGCTCATCATCGGCGGCAGCTCTGAAGGCAGGGTCTGAAAAATTGCCGCCACCTCAAAAATCGGTTCACTCCCCTTTCTGTCCACCATGGTCGTTACCGGCATTTTTGTCTTAAACACCTCCCGGGAAAGGCTGTCATCCGTTGCAGGATTATGACTGCCTGCACTTGCAACCACGACCCCATCTTCGGTAATGATGGAGATAAAGGCTATACGCCCAGCCTTGGCAGTCTCCTCGACCAGGGTCTGAATGGGCAGACTGCCGCCCATCATATCGTGCATCATGGTGGTGCGGGCGCCGGCCTCAAAGCTGCGGATCAGAGTCATTCCCTCGTCAAGAAGAAAACTCTCCATAATCTCCTGCTCTCGGCTGAGATTACGCACCGTATTGGTTGCCAGCAGGCCTGCCAGCATTATAGTCGTTAATAGAATGGCAAAAAGAGGTTTAGAGAACTCAATTGAGCTCTTTTTCGGGAATTTAAACATATGGCTTAAAACGATAACCCTTCATAAAAGATAACAACAATCTGAATTATTCGAATATAACATTTAACCCTCATATTTCACAAACAATCGCTGCAAAGTCTGATCCGCTGAATCTCCTACACTTTCAAACTTTTCACGACGATCTTTGTGAAATATATACGTTAAAGAAAAAAAGAAAAGGTTTCCTGAAAAACTTGCATCAGTCATGCCACTTTTAGCAGCAAGATTAAAGAATAATAAAATCCTATTTTTTCAGTAGGTTGCGCGCTACCAACTAAAATTATTCTCCAGGTGATGCACACGGCGCCTAAAAAGAAGACAGGTATCGTTTATAAACACGGACCAACTGCCTCATATTTAGACACTGCCTGGAAAATAGAGGGGAAAACGAGAAAAGACAGGAAAAAAATGAGCGAATGGAGAGCTATGGACATGTATACCGGATCATATATGGAGCTGCCCTGTAAAGTTTGATTAAAAAAAAAGGCAGGGCCGATTTCAGCCCTGCCCAAGTGTACAAGAAAACAGTTGTCACCATTTTTTACTGTTTTTTACCATCTGCCCCCGCCATTGCCTCCGGAATCCCCGGAATTACCATGGCCGCCGGAATTTCCTCCACCGCCGTGTCCGCTGGAACCGTTTTGACTGCCGGAATTTCCTGAATTATCCGAACTACCGTGTCCGCCGGAACTGCCCGCGTTTCCGGAACTGGCTGCATTGCCGGAGTTGCCGGGAGAGCCGTCTGTCCCTGCGGTGCCGTGACCGCCGGCGTTGCTTGAACCACCGGAATGACCGGGCCCGCCGCTACTTGTGGAACCGCCGCCCATACTGCTTTCGCCGCCATGGTTACTCGAAGTACTGCTGCCGCCCATAGAGTTGTCCGATCCTCCTCCATGGCCGAGACCACCGGCACCTCCAACCCCGCCGAAGGCATGGCCATTACTTTCTTCTCCACTCTGACGGCCACGGGATCGTCCCTCGGACAATCCGGTTCCCGGATCATGGACTCCGGCCTGAATGCCGACTCCATGGCCTTTCGACCACCCGGATTCCATATTTCTTGCCGTAGCTTCACTGAGTTCCTCCGGATCTATTCCACCCATACCGGGCTCAGCTGCATCCCCGACATAATGATTCCGTTTCCCCCTGGTGTGGCCTAACCCGAGCATACCTGGATGAACTCCGAGTTCATGGGAAATCTCTCCCCAGCCCATGCCGGAATCACGCATGGAGGCGATATCATCTTCTATCACTCCGGTGATTTCGGCCAGTGATTCCATATACCCCTCTTCAGCAGCCGTCAACGCATCACGCGCCGCTGCCACAGCTTCGGGATCATTGCTCTGCAGGGCCTGATCCAGGGTATCCTGCGCGGTGTCAACATCCTGCAGGGCTTCCTGCACCGCAGTATTTTCAGTTGCAGCCTGTTGGGCTATATTGGCTGCATGTTGTGCCTGGGCTGGATTATCAAATGCCGGCGTTTCACTGTCGAGATCCGGGGCTGCCGGATCAACATTGCTCACATCCGCCGTCCCGGCTGCGATATCGACGCTGTCTTCAGGCAGAGCCGACCAGGCCGGTGCCGTCATTGGACCCACCCCAAGCACCAGGCTTAAAAGGATTGCCGCACAATATTTCTTTCTCGTTGTCATATTCTTTGCTCCTTATGTTGTTTACTTCCCGGTTGACTGAAAATCAGGATCCCTTCAGGCAGTTGAACTGCTGCCTGGTTGGCCGTCGCCAACACTTCCGGTTCACCAAACCAGCTGACCCGGATCATTTTTTTATACTTCTGCGGAACCTTATGGAGAATTGCAGTCCGTAAGGCCCGGGCAATCCGTTTTGCCTGCAAGAGATCGTTCTCCATAAAGACCACGATATTGAGTTCATCCAATGGCTGGCGAACAAACTGGCGGGCGAGAAAATTTATTTCCCGGTCTCGATCCACACCTGCAGGCTCAAGCAGAAGATCCTGATTCAGAATCAAGGTCCGGTAGCCCAACTGATATTTGCGATAGCTGTAATCACCAAGCTCATGAAGATGCTGCAGAGCGCGATAGGCCGAGGTTCCTGTTCTATAGTAGCGAAGGTATTTCTTCCAGGCCTCGACTTCAGCCGTTGCCTTTCCCTGCAGGCGCAAAACAAGTGCCTGATTATACATCGCTGTTTTTTCAGTTGGATCACGCTCAAGTATCTGTTCATAGAGACGTCCCGCCTGGTCAATCCGCCCGCCCTGCAGAAGGTTATTTGCCAGATTCAACCGTGCCGGCTGATAATCAGGCCGTTTAAGGAGCACCTGCTGATACCGCTGCCGTTCCTCGTCTGTATCACCAAGGGCATAATAGGCCGCCCCCTGCCAGAGTATATATTTGGGATTATCCGGTCGAAGCAGCTCCGCCCTGCGAAAGGCATCCAGGGCCTGCTCCGGCTGATTGGCCGTCAACAGGCTCCGGCCAAGGAAAAAAGAGGCTTCGGCATTCATGTCTTCATTCACCGCTGCCTGCTGCCCGGCCGGGAAAGGCGATGAAGTTTGCAATATGCGATCGGCCTGCATCCCGCCTAAAAAGGCAAGCAGCAGACCGGCCATGCTCAAGGCGGCAAATACAGGCCCGGGTCTCTCCTGTAACAAAGCACTGACCCATTTGCCCATTCGGCAAAGCAGAGTTTCTCGTTCCCCGGGCAGAGACGCCATGATCCTTTGCTGCAGATCTGCCGGAGGCTGTCTGTCCGGCAGGTGGCAAAGCCCGTGTTCAAGTCGGGCCTGTGCATCCAGCTTATCCTTCATGCCTGTCCCCTCCCAGGATTGATTTCATGTTGTTTAATCCCCTTGCAATGCGCATTTTAACCGCACTTTCTGAAAGTCCGAAAATTTCGGCAAGATCACGTATGGGCAACTCCTGTTTAAAACGCAGCAAGACAAGTTCCCGAGTCGTATCCGTCAGGGCATCCAGTGCTCCATACAAAGACTGCACTTCTTCCCGGTTCAGCAGTTGTTCTTCCTGCTGCGACCGGGTCGGAACCGGCTCGGTTTCCCATCGCATCCGTGCCAGGTCCTTGAGCTTGCGTGCATTGCTGCGCTGCCAGTCTCTGGCCCTGTTTATTGCCAGGGTATACAGCCAGGGGAAAAATTTTCGCCGACAATCAAATGAAGACAATCGCTCGTAGGCTAGAAGAAAAACATCCTGGCTCAAATCAGCCGCCTCTTCATCGGAACGACAATATCTGTACATAAGGTTGTAAACAGGCCGTTGATACCGATCAACAAGCAGGGCATAGGCACTGCCTGCCCCGTTTACGACCTGCTGAACTATCTCTTCGTCGCTTTCGCCATCCATGCGTTTCTCTTGCCGTTGCCTCTGATATTTCATTTTCTTTTACCCTGTTCTACGTCTGACAAAACGAAACGTCACATTTTTTCACAACAAATAACCAGCGGATACAGGCTACTTGAATATTGAAGCTCGTTAAGGTCGTAGAATTGACGGTGAACAGGCCTTGGCGGAAAAACAATGCAGCGGGGCAAAAAAAGTTAAGGGAAGGGAGAAAAGGCATCCGGTAGCATCCCCCTGTTCTCCGTTCCCTGGACTTCCAGTTTGCGGGCATTTCCTGCTGAAATAACAAGATGATCCCGCACCACTGTTTTACGGAAACAATTTTTTGGTACTACTTGCCGATCCGTTTCTTTTTCTTCTTCCCTGGCCCAATTGGTTGTTCCAGGCCGGTCAGAAAAAAACGAACCGATTCCGGATTACGCAGGTTCCTGCCCTCTACTTTCAATTTTTCCGGCGAATCAAACCAGCTGATACCTATTCCGTTCTTCTGCAAGCCGGGAAATTTTTCCAGAAGATATCTTTTAATGCTGACAGCCCGGGCCCGGGCAAGTTTTTTATTATTTTGCTGATACACGATCACCTGCAGCTTCTCCTTGCCCATATTAAACGCAGTGGCACCGACAACATCAAGCGAGGCCAGCGATCCGACTGATGGTTCGGAGACAAAGGGCTTAAATCGGATTTTGGTCAGGGTTACGGTACGGGCACCCAGATACTGATTACGGTAGGAAAAGTCATCCAGTCGGTTCAGATGATCGGCGGCCTTGATGGCCAGTGCTCCGGAAGGATAATTTACAAGGTAGATCAGCCAGCCTGTTTTTTCTTCTGGACTCCGCTTGAGAATCCGCGCGATCAAGGCCCTGTTGTACAATGCCGATGGGCTGTACGGCCATATCTCAAGCACTTTCCGGTAGGTGGTGAGTGCGGCTTCATACTCTTTGCTCCTGAGCTGATTATGTCCCAGATAGATGAGTGCCTGCAGGTGGTTGTTTTTGATGTTGAGCACCTTGGTATAACTTGCCCGTTCCTGCTTACGTTTGCCCAGTTCCCCAAAACATACCCCCTGCCAGAACAGATAATCGGTGTCTTCCGGTTCCAGCGAAGCAGCCTTGCGCAGGTACGGAAGAGCCTGTTTCGGTTTTTTGTTCGCCAGCAGAAAACGACCCAGGTAATAGTTGGCCTGTGGATCGTCGGAATCCTGCAGTACTGCCTGGCGAAATGTTGTTTCACCCTGAGTGTAATTTCTGGTCTGCAGATAATGCGTGCCCTGGACATTGTTTTTAATCGCCTGACCGACAGCGCAACCGCCCAGCAGGACAGGAAAAATCATCACAAACAGAATATGTTGTAAACGCATCATTGCTCCTTTTGATTCCGTATTGAACAGGTTCGGGAAAAACAGGTACTCTCTAAAAGGTACGAACAGCCGCAAAGGTTGTCACATAGATCTTAAAAAAAAACGTAATACCCCAGAATCCGCTAACCAAAAAATGCAGGGCTAATACAGGGTAAAGTTCTTTTTTTCCAACATGACATCATTTATGAAAATATGAATCTGCCACTGGCCGAGATATTCATCATCAAAATCTTTGCCGGTGAATGTTCTCTTCAGCGGTCCATTTTTCATGAGTCGAAGCCAGGAGTGGAAGGTATATGAGGACTGGTTCTTGAGGGTAAAAGAGAGGGTAGTATACTGGTTTATGTTGCCGGCCGGGTCGACCCAGTTGATTGCGGCCGTATATTGTCCCGGATCAAGTCCGGAAAGCGTGACCAGAGCATATACTCTGCCTGTGGCGGCAAACTCCGTGCTCGGTTCAGGTGCAGCCGGAGTTGTCGTTAAAACAATGGAAGAATCTGAAACAGTGCCACCATAACCGTTGGCAACCGGCAATAACAGCAGACCAAACAGGGTCAAGATTATTGCCGGTTTACCAAAAACCATCGTTTTCAGGCACTGAACTGCGGGGTTCATGATGCAGCCTGTAAGTGTAAACCTGGGCGGCAAACGTATCCGTTGCTCAGATCGATGAAGTCGGGTCGTACTGAAATCGTCAGCACATCCCCCGGTTGCCGCATATCCTGCATACAATATCTATTCTCACGGATTACTGCATGCCTGGAGAACTCTGAGTACCGCCGCCGGTCGACATATGAGTTACCGACTGAACATGGATCTGTGACCCGTTCATACGAATGTTCTGCATGGTTACCACCTCATTTTCACCAACGGTGACCATGGTCGATGCGGCTTGACCATCTTTTGTAAACATCATCTGGTGTGTTCCTGGTGCAATGCCATTGAGCTGAAAATTGCCGTTGCCATCGGTAACGGTTCGTGCCTGACCTAGCTCGACCCTGATCCCATCAACTCCGCCATCAGTAAGTGCGGATTTAACCGGAAGAAGAGACTTGATAAGATCGACTAAAAAATATGACGGCTTCTCCCCGGCACGATCCATTGTCACCTCAAGTGCGATAACTCTGCCCTGGACCGTGGAACTGCCTGATCCTGAACTGGAACCACCTGAATCTCCGCCGCCACCGCAGGCGGTAAGCACCAGTCCGAGGCTGAAAACCATAAGAATCCAGTAAAATTTCTTTCTCTTTTCTTTCATCATGTTCAGTTATACTCCATTGTTGTGCATAATCACGGCAGCCTGAAAAAAAACGACTGGTGATGATGCAAAGTGAAAATCATTCAACACATCTTAGTTTTCTTAGTTTTGTTTTTATAATCCGGTTACAGCCTGAAAGTAGCCTTTTACCAGGCCAAGCGGACCTTCACCTGTAACCAGAGCACCGATCAAAGCGACAAAACTCCATATCCCGATAATTATTCCAACGGAATAAAATACGGTTAACGCCATGGTTGAGGTTCTCTCATTTATCGTTGCCGTTTTATGACCGACATGAATTCTATTTTCAGCACGAGTTGCTTCCATTGTCTGCTCCTCTATGGTTTCGGAAAATCGTCCACGAAGTGATACCGTTCCTGGCTATTTTCGTTGTTCGAAGTCTACGCTATCTGTTGTGGCTGTGACCTAAAAAACCCGGAGTCTGCGCTTTACTCCGTTTCCTGGTCCAGCCATGCTGGTTTATACTTTTGTCCAAACCGGCGGATCGACGTTTATTGACCGGTAACGGCTTCAATAAAGCCGGCAACAAGAGACATGGGCCCTTCTCCAGCCAGGGCACTGACAAAGGCGAGTATCGACCAGACGCCTATGGCCAGACTGGTTAAAGCCACCCCGGTTCCCAGGGAAAAGGCCAATGTTTCACCTGCAGAGGCATGGGATCCAACGCCTGACCTGATGATGACTGAGGCCTGTTTTTTTCTCTTTATTAATCCGGCCATATTCGTTTACCTCGCTCATACTCCTTGCTGTTGTTTGATTATGGAATTGCAGACTGCGTGCCATTTAAAAAAGCCCTTCAAATGATTCAAAAAAAGGAATTCATTTCAATAAGATGATTACTTGAACAAAAAAAGATGCTGCTGCCCGGCATGCCCGCTTGACTAAAAAGAAGACAGCAACTTGAACCGGTGACCAGGAGAATTGTCCTGTATTTGGACATTGAGAGAAACAATACGGCCCTTCCCGGCTCATATTCAGTGACTAGGGTTCTATTTTCAGCAACATTGCACCCATCTTTTCATTTGCATTACTGTTCACCAGGAAAACGGCGGCCAGAAAAAGGGCACCTGCTGTCTAAATACTGTTCATAGTAGAAAAAATAATCTCTTCTCCCCTTCTAATTTTTAGACAGCCATTTCTCAGCCTCAGCCATGCCCGGAGCAGCACACATCATGTAACATACTGATTTAAGCAGGTAACGCCGCAACCAACAAACAATAATGCATTCCGGCACACTTTGTGATATACCCTTGGTAATACATCCCCTGCCTGGACATTTTTCTGACACAGACTCATTCTCCGTTCCGTGTCAGGATGGAACCGGGTAAACACTTAACTGCAGGCCTCCAAGTGAATCTATTTGCCGGTGGTGAAATTCATCAAGAAGTGCGTCTGTATATGCAGACCCCCTGGGCGGTACAATCCACTCCCCTCCCTGGAAGGGACATAAATACCATGATGACATTTAACGATGCACAGCCAGTTGAAGACAACGTAAAAATTCTGATCATTACTATTCTGATCAGCGCCATCAGCCTTATGCATCTTTTTATTTCCCATGATTATGAAAAAAGTCATGTTATTGCCCGGGAGCTCTACTTCCTGCCTATCGTTCTCAGTGCATTCTGGTTCGGCCTGCGCGGAGCAATAATAACGGCTCTGGTCATCACCGCATTTTATCTGACCTATTCACTTATTCACTGGCGCGGATTCTCCGCCAAAGATTTAGACCGGCTCCTGGAAATCGGTCTGTTTAATATCATTGCATTTGTTGTCGGATTTCTTCAGGACAGGCAAAGAGCCCGCGCCAGGGAAAAGCTTGAATCTATCAAGGCTCTTGCCGGGACGGTTGCCCACGAGATGAACAGTCCGCTCTTTGTGGTCATGGGCTCCCTTGAATTGCTGCAGGATGATTTTGATAAAGAATCCGAGCCGTTCCAGGAGATCGAAACGGTCATGAGCAATCTCAACAAGCTGAAAGTTCTCATAACAAAAATCAGCCGACTTGAAGAAGTGGTCACCAAGGATTATGATGGTGTTTCAAAGATAGTTGATATCGAGAAGTCATCAACGAGACTGCAAACACCCTGACTCGACCGCAACCCGTCATCGCGCACCCGCGTTAACAGACGACGGGACCACTGGAAATCGGCAGAGAAAATGTTGCCCTGTCCCGGCCTCAGCTCTTGAAAAAGATACCGGAAGGTTTGACAACAGACGGATGTTCCTCCCTCTAAGGGTCCGCTCAAAAATAACTTCGTAGAGATGAGGTGTAATATGGACATTTAGAGAAGTGATCTGATTGCATGCAACCGCAGGCGTAGCAGGGCTACGTCGAGGATTGCATAATTGAAGATCGCTTTTCTAAATGTTCAGAGTGCGC
>JAJRQC010000045.1 GCA_024280455.1 Deltaproteobacteria bacterium
GGGTGAACTGCTTATTGCCGATGGCTGGGAGAATAAAACCGCCAGACAGCTTGCCGACTGGGATCCTTATGACCAGAATGCGTCCACTGGCTTCTTTGACCCGGAGTGGATGTTTGGGGTGAGTGACGGGTTTGATGTCGTGATTGGCAATCCGCCGTATGTGCAGATCCAGAAGTTCCCCAAAGCCCAAAAAGAACAATGGGTTTCCCAGGGATTCAAGACCTATGCGGCGACTGCTGATATTTACTGTCTGTTTTATGAGCGGGGGGCACAGTTACTTAAAATGGGCGGTCATTTATGGTTTATCACTTCAAACAAATGGATGCGAACAGGTTACGGTAAAACCCTGCGCTCCTATTTATCGTCTGAAGTCAACACCACAACTGTTCTTGATTTTGGCATGGCGCAGAATTTTGGTGAAGCAACCACATACACCAACATTCTGGGTTTTGAAAACAGCCCATCAGCACACAAAACAAAGTGTTGCTATGCTACCGATGACAAGGCGGCCATGGCCGATCCCTCCAAATATTTTCCCCAAAATGTTTTATTATGACCAGCAAATCCGTTTCATTACAATATGTAACGGCAGTATTGAATTCAGCCCTGTTTAAATGTTGTTTTCGTGACAATTTCCCTGAATTGCTGGGTAATACTTACGAATTGAGCAAAATTTTCTTCGAAAAAATCCCCCTCAAAAAGCCAACAGTCCAGCAATCAGCTCTTTTGTCACCGTTGGTGGAAATCATCCAACACGCCAAGTCACGGAAAATGGAAATTCCGGCTGTTACTATTGAAGGAGTGATAGATGGTCTCATCTGCCAGCTCTATTTCCCCGACCATATGCAGGAAAAACAAATAGACATCCTGCAATTTGTGGAACAGGATCTTGCAGAAGTCATGCAAAACCGTGATTTCGACCAACTCCCGGACAGCGAAAAAGAAAATATCATCAACCAACTCCACGCCCGCTGGACCCATCCGGACAGCGAAGTCCGCAACCGGATCAAACTCTTTGCCGTCCGCAGCCCCGATATCCTAAAACCCATCCTGGAATCCAGGTAGCAATATAATGGACAAACAGGGAAGATACAAAACCAGCGGCATGGTGGAAGACCAGTATATGCCGGGTTCCGACGGTCTGGTGCTGAAAAATCTCCTCGATATAACAACGAAAGACGAAATAGACCGGGTAGAGACAGAATTGCTTTTTGAGCTTACGGATCAACTGCTGGACGAGCTGGATGGTAGCCGGGAATTTTCTGCAGGAGATATCAGGGAGATGCATCGCAGGTGGCTGGGGTCGCTGTATCAGTGGGCAGGGTCATATAGACAGGTGATGGTGAGCAAGGGCAATTTCATGTTTGCCGCACCAGCACATATTCCGCAACTGATGACGGATTTTGAGAATGAAGTCCTGAAAAAGTATACTCCGTGTAGTTTTGAAGCAAAGGAGCAGGTTATCACGGCGCTGGCCATCGTTCACACAGAGCTTTTTCTCATTCACCCCTTTCGGGAGGGCAATGGCCGGGTTTCCCGGCTGCTGGCCACATTAATGGCCTTGCAGGCTGGACTGCCGCCCCTTGATTTTAGTGATTTTGAGCAAGATCGCCGGGAAAAATATTTTGCTGCTGTCCGGTACGGACTTGATAGAAACTATCAACCCATGGAAGACGTGTTCAGTGCCGTGATTGCTCACTCACTAAAGGCTTTCGGGGAATAGCTTTATCCCTTTTTTGCAGGAGATTGCGGATAACACTATCGGCGGTGGTGATACCTTCAATGGCAGAAGATGAACAGACAGAGGCAATAAGCCCGGTTTGGCGTTTTACTCTGTCCCGCAGGTATGGATTTGCCTGGCTGACAAGCTCTTTTTTCATACATATATTATAACACAGCCGGTTAAAATTTACATTTGCTTTATGATGCAACTGCACGGAAAAAATAGTCAAGTTAAATGCAGGTCGTTGCGAGACAGACAATCTCAGGAAAAAGATGACACATGAATTAACCATACAGGATGAACTGACCGAATTTCTCCTCTACACCACGCCGGACGGCAAGGTGAAGGTGGAGATTTTTTTCCATAATGAAAATATCTGGCTTACCCAGAAACGGATGGCTGAACTTTTCGGCGTTGGCGTGCCTGCTGTCTCCAAGCACCTGAAAAATATTTTTACCTCTGGAGAGTTGCATGAACAGTCAGTTATTTCCATTCTGGAAACAACTGCCGATGACGGAAAAAAATACAAAACCAGGTATTACAACCTTGATGCTATTATCTCGGTAGGCTACCGGGTCAACTCCGCCCAGGCCACAAGGTTCAGAATATGGGCCACGGAGCGGCTTAAAGAATATATGCTCAAAGGTTTTATCCTTGATGATGAGCGTCTCAAGAACGGGCGTTATTTTGGCAAGGATTACTTTAGAGAGCTGCTGGAAAGAGTCCGCTCAATCCGGGCCAGTGAACGGCGGATCTATCAACAGATCACTGATATCTTTGCCGAATGCAGTATCGACTATGACCGCACCTCGAAAACCTCTCAAACATTTTATGCCACCATCCAAAACAAGTTTCACTATGCCATCAGCGGCCAGACAGCGGCAGAGATCATCTACACCAAGGCAGATAGCGAAAGGGAGTTTAAGGGGCTTGCCACCTGGAAAAATGCGCTAGACGGTAGAATTTTAAAATCAGATGCCCGTATTGCCAAAAACTATCTGCCTGAAAAAGAGATTAAACGGCTGGAACGAACCATAACCGGATTCTTTGATTATATCGAAAACATCATTGAAAACCGGACACCCTTTACCATGGCAGAGTTTGCTGAAAGTGTTGATAGGGTGCATTCCCATTTTGTCGCAAAGGCTTAAGATGTTGTCATACACGTTGTTTTTTGGTGGGCGATGCCCACCCTCTGGAATTTGCTGGGCATCGCCCACCAATCCAAAGCATGTTAAACCTCGTAGATTTCGAATGCCTGACTAACATAATAAGGCCTAAGGGCTTGTAGGAAAATAACATGGCTGATATTGCGCTTAGGTTTGGGTCAGATTTGGATGAGGAGATTGAACAAAACCGCAGGCGTAGCAGGGCTACGTCGATGATTTTGTGATTGAGCCTCATTCAAATACGACCCGAAGATAAGATGCAAGATGGCCATGTTATTTACTTACAGGCCCTAAGTATGAGGTTGCGACAAAATGGGAATGCACCCGTGTTGATAAGTTTCTCAGCTTTAACGAATACCGGATATTGTCCGGCAAAGGGCAGATCTCCGATAAGATAATATGTTCATATTGAACTTTTTCAGAAGATTATGACAAAAATCAGAAGATTATGACAAAACCAAAAAAACATAAATGGCTTTTTCTATCCAAATTCAGGCGACACGCATTCGGCTGGCGTTCCCAGCGTGCAATTACGCGGGTCAAGGAAGCTGTAAAGGAAATTAAGGTAAGCGCTCGCAAGGACCCTCTGCCGGGGGCAGAGGGTGCAATACTGCTCATAGAACGGCTGTCACCGGCCCTGGAGCAGGTTGACAGTTCCTCCGGAGCTATTGGCAACACCGTGAATAAAGCCATTGAAGCATTGGTGCCTGTCATTGCGAATGCTCCTGCTGACGATCAAGTACGTGGCAAATGGCTTGAACGACTCTGGAAGGCCATAGAAGAAGATGAAATCCCCTATATTGAGCTTCTCCCTGAACATTGGGGCACATTATGTCATAGTCCGCAGCTGGCCTCACACTGGGCGGATACACTCATGACACCGCTTCGGATCAGCTGGTCGCAGGAACATAGCGCCGGCAGCGGCTATTACAAGGGCACCTCGGCCTGTTTGAGCGCCTTGCTCAAGGCCGGTCGTTTTGAAGAAATTATGGAGTTGCTGGATCTTGCTCCATTCATGTTCTGGAATGATCGAAAATGGGGAGTAAAAGCCCTGGCCGCCATGGGGAAAAATGCGGCGGCCTTACGATATGCCGAGGATTCCCGCGACAACTATTCCAGCCCTATTGCCATTGCCCAAGCCTGTGAAGAACTTCTCCTTGCAAGCGGCATGGCGGAAGAAGCCTACAGTCGATATGCCATAGAAGCCAACCGGAAGAGCACCTATCTGGCGACCTTCAGAGCCATTGCCAAAAAATATTCCAACAAAACAGGGAAAGAAATTCTGTGCGACCTGGTGGCAAGCACTCCGGGAGATGAAGGGAAATGGTTTGCAGCGGCAAAATCGGTTCAACTCTACCAAGAGGCAATAGAACTTGTACGGAACAGTCCTTGTGATCCAAAAACGCTCACCAGGGCAGCACGAGATTTAAAGGACAAAGAGCCACTCTTTGCTGCTGAAGCTGGAAGTGCGGCACTACGGTGGATCATTGCCGGCTATGGCTACGAAATAACCAGTTTGGATGTACTGGATGCATACAGGTTCACTATGGAAGCCGCTGAAAATGCCGACTGCCGGGAAGAAGTCATGAATCGCATTCGCAGCATGGTCAACAATGATCTCTCCGGAGAAGGTTGGGTCGGGAGGATTCTTGAATCGGAACTTAGAATATCAAAGAGGTGAAAAACAAGCAGGTAACGTAAATTCAAGATACGCTGAGCAGCGTTGACGCGAGACTAGACCTGTAACACCTCGCCGGCAAAACGGGTAAACGATAGTATCCTTGCCCGCAGGTTGCGGAGTTGACCGGTTTTGGAACGGGGCGTATCAGAAGCCGGAGGACAGAGCGGATTGGGCCATGAACCTTGGATTAATGCAGGAAGAAATTCCGTGGACATAATGCAACTCCCTCCTCTGTCGCCCCGAGCGATTGTTCGCTGACGGATTCTGCTGAAAGCAGCTTGACAGTCCTTTTTTCTTACCTTAGAGTAAAAATGTAAGAAATTTATCTGTTGGAGGAACATCATGCAAACGGTCATCTCATCAAAATTCCAAACCACAATTCCAAAAAAAATCCGGGAACAGCTCTCTCTTTCCGTGAGTGACGCCCTGGAGTGGAAAGTGGAAGATGGTCGCATCATCGTAACCTCCCCCAAGGCTGATTTTTTGAAGTATAAAAATTCAATCCATGTTGGTACCGGCGATATCCAGGAAGATATTCAGCAGGCAAGGAGGAAGCGGGCGGACAGATACGCATGAAAAAAATCATTATTGATACCAACTGCCTGATTTCTTATGTCAGCAATCGAAATCCAGGCCAACAGGAGAAAATCGCCCCCCTCTTCCAAAAAGCCAGCCGCTTAAAAACAATACTTGTCTGCCATCACCATGTGGTCAGTGAATTTGTTTATGTCCTGACCGGCGTGTACGCCATGCAGACGGAAAATGTTCAGCAGATGGTCGCTGACCTGGTTTCCATGCCCGGCGTGACCTATACCTCTGATGTGGATATGCAATCGCTTCTTTCGCTCTGGCCGGAAAGTATTCCGGATTACGGAGATGCCGTTCTTGCAGCCTATTGTCAAAAAACAAAGGGAACCCGAATTGCCTCCTTTGATAAGAAATTCAACAGCGCCTTGACCAGGGCCGGATTACCTGTTCAGAGACTATAAATTTCAAAATATCTTTTGGCCCCCCTCAGCATCAACTGCACATTCATGGGTACGATGATCCCCAAACATTCAATGTCATTTCTCCAGCCACCATGCTGCCCCTGAATCCGCTCACCCTGCCCCTGCAGGGCCAGATCCTTATTGAGGCCAGTGCCGGTACGGGCAAGACCTATACCATTGGTCTGCTCTCCCTGCGGCTGCTGCTGGAACGGGGATTAAGCGTTGATCAGATCCTGGTGGTCACCTTTACCCGGGCCGCGACCGAGGAGCTGCGCGGCCGGATTCGCCTCCGTATCCGGGAGGCCCTGGATGTTCTTACCGGCCGGAGTCCCGGTGAATGCCATGCTTTCCTACGGCTACACCCTGCTTTTTTATAATATTTACTCCTTTCTCCGGGCTCACGGCCTGAATCCCCAGGTCGGAGTCTTTCACCCAATCCGTGCATGTCACCCGGCCCTTGTCTCGGGCGTCCGGTTGAGTTCATATACGGACAGAGGATGGAGTCGATTATTTAGACAGGAATAAACCTCTCTGTCCCGGTGTCCTGCCCCTATTCCTATTGGCTCCAATTAGCAGGAGCCGGCCGGCGGGCGAATCAGACCCGAAAACAACAGATGGATGATCTTTCGGCCCAAGCCACAATCCTGAGAAAATCAACAGCGGGCTTGCCCTTTTGTCTTTGTTTTGCTCACATAATTGACACAACGGATCATAACCATTACATTATAGTCATAATGACCATAATGACCCGATTCGAGATTCAATATGCTGGAGAAAAACATGCCGACTGTATCTGTAGCAAATGCAAAAAGCCATTTATCCGAGCTTATCGCTAAAAGCTCCTTTGGCCATGAACGATTTATTATAACACGAAGGAACAAGCCCGTTGCCGCCCTCGTAAGTCTTGCCGACTTACAGATCATCGAACAACATGAGGAACGACAGGGACTTATGAGTGTGGCTGGAACGTGGCCTGATTTTGAAGAGGTTTCTTCATCCCTTGAAGACCTTCATTCATTGCGTAAACCCGGTGGAAGTGGTCGAGATGTTTCTCTTTGATACAGACGTTATCACCAATGTGTTAAAGAAAAAGCCATCCAAACGCTTGCTGAAACATCTTGCTGCCATACCAAGTAACGAACAGTTTATTTCAACTATAACGATTAGTGAGATTGTTTACGGTGCCGTTCGAAGTGGGAGAGCAGAATTCCATTTACGTAATCTTGAAACAATTCTTCTCCCAGCGGTGAATGTTGTTGGATTTGATTCTAAGGCCGCCTACATTTGCGGTCAGCTTCGTGCTGAACTTGAGAAAAAAGGAACGCCTCTTCACCTTGCCGATCTTGAAATTGCCGCCATCTGTATAGCGGGAAATTTTATATTGATAACCGGGAACACCAGACATTTTTCCAGAATCAACACCCTTCGTCATGAGAATTGGCTCTAGGCGGCCTTGAACAGAGCAGACAAATTGGAATTTTGGGTGGAATTTTGGGGACAAACCACGTTTTTCGTTAACCGTTCCCGGATTCTGCAAAAAATACAGGGAAAACGTGGTCTCTATTGTTTCTCTATTTTCCTACGGAGCTTTCCATACCAGATCCGTATTGAGATGAATGCTACTAAAAGACTAAAAATCATCATCATTGCCGGTCCAAACGGTGCAGGTGAAACAACTTTTGCGCAAGAGTTTCTGCCCAACGAGGCCGGATGTCCTATTTTTATCAATGCTGACCTGATTGCCGCTGGACTTGCACCTTTTGACCAGGAAAGACTCATTGCAGAAGGAACAAAAAAATGACAGACAAGAACCCTCCCCAAAAACAAGCTGAACCAAAAAGAGACCCAGACTTGGTGAACGCTGAAATCGCGATAAACCAGCATGGCTGGACCAGATTTTTTACCGTCACAGCCACAACCAAGGATGAAAATATCCTGATACGACACAGCTTCGCGGGCTATTTTCAGATAAACCAGCATGGCTGGACCAAGATTTTTAACGTCACAGCCACAACCAAGGATGAAAACAGCCCGGAACGGTATCACTTCGTGGTCGATTTTCGGATAAAAAGGACTGCAAAAAGAGCCAGAGAATTTGCCTGGCGATCCGGCACACCAGTTGTAATTTATGAAAATGGGGTAATCAGGGAAGAGCGGGAACATTCAATAACTCATCAAGAGCAATGAAGGAATACATTTTTTGTCTGTCAAAATCAACCTGTTCGATCTACGCTTATAATAAGCAACCATGCAGCCCCTGAATCCGCTCACCCTGCCCCTGCAGGGACAGATTCTTATTGAGGCCAGCGCCGGCACGGGCAAGACCTACACCATTGGTCTGCTCTTTCTGCGCCTGCTGCTGGAACGGGGATTGAGCGTTGATCAGATCCTGGTGGTCACCTTTACCCGGGCCGCGACCGAAGAGCTGCGCGGCCGGATTCGCCTGCGTATCCGGGAGGCCCTGGATGTGCTGAACGGACGAAGCCGGGGTGACGAAGCCCTTCAGCAACTGCGGGCATCCATTTCCGAACCTGATCAGGCCGTAATCCTGCTCTCCGACGCCCTGACCCGCATGGACGAGGCGGCCATCTTTACTATCCACGGGTTCTGCCAGCGCATGCTCCAGGAACACGCCTTTGAATCAGGCGCCCCCTTTGAGATGGAGTTTCTGGAAACGGAACAGGTACTGCGCCGGCGAATTATCGAGGATTTCTGGCGCCTGCGTTTTTACAGGGCCCCGAAGGAGGAGGCTGCCTGGGCTGCCTCACAGTGGAATGAGCCCCAAGATCTGCTGACCAATCTGGGTGGACATCTGAGCCGATCCGGAGTGGAGTGTGTGCCGGTAATCGACGAGGAAGATCTGGCCGTGCAAATGGAAAAACTTCTGCCGGTTTTTGCTCAGGCATGGGCCCAATGGCTTGAACAACGCGTGGCAATTACAACGCTTATGCAGGAGAGCAAACGATTGTCCCGGGATAAAACAAAAGGCTATGGTCTGCAGCGGCTCGAACAGGCTGTCGAAACCATGGATAGTTTTTTTGCTGAAAAAAGCATGCCCTGGCTGATGCCGAATACAAAAATGCTGGAGCTGTTCACCACCGGCAAGATTGAGACCTCGCTGAAAAAATCGACCAAGTACGAATCACCGGTCCATCCGTTTTTTGACCTGTTCGACCGCTTTTTTCAGGCCCATCAGGATATGACCCGCAACCGAAAGGTTTTTATTCTACTGGAGGCCAGAAAATACCTGTTGAATGAACTCAAGCGGCGCAAGGAAGAACAGGGTCAGCTCTATTTCGACGACCTGCTCACCCAGCTGGATGCCGGCCTGCAGGGAGCCGGAGGCAGACAGCTTGCGGAGAGCATACGTACACGGTTCCCGGTTATCCTGGTCGATGAATTTCAGGACACCGACCCCCTGCAGTACCGCATCTTCTCTTCCATCCATCGGGACTTAAAAAATGCAAAAAATACTTCAGGTCTGTTTCTGATCGGCGATCCCAAGCAGGCCATTTATGGGTTCCGGGGGGCCGATATCTTCACTTATATTAAAGCCCGCCGGGATACAGCGACCGAAAACCGGTTCACAATGACCACCAACTACCGCTCCACCAGCCCCATGGTGGCCGCAGTCAACCAACTGTTTGACCGGCAGGAATCCTTTCTCTTTAATAAAGATGCAATAGAGTTCACTCCGGTCAAGGCGGCCGGGCCGGCCGACGACAAACCGCTCCTTTTTAACGACACACCGCCCCCTGCCCTGACCTGCCTCCTGCTGCCGGAGAATACAACCGATAAACCCCTGGCCAAGGGAACTGCGGCCGAACAGGCGGCCCGTTTCTGCGCCCATGAAATCGGTGATCTGCTGGCCGCCGGGTTGGCCGGAAGAGCCCGGATCGGCGACCAACCCTTGAGTGCCGGTGACATTGCCGTCCTGGTCCGCACCCATGTTGAAGCGGATCTTGTCCGCAAGGAGCTCGGCGCTCTTTTCATAACCAGTGTCTATTATAGTCAGGAATCGATTTTTTCCACCCCGGAAGCCGAACAGGTGGCCGTAGTCCTGTCCGGGCTGGTTGACCTTGCCGACAGCGGCCTGATCCGTACCGGACTGGTAACCGATCTCTTCGGCTACAATGCGGAGCAGCTGGACAGCCTGCGCAGTGATGAACAGCAGTGGGAAACGATCATGATCACCCTGGACCGCTATCAGCAGATCTGGCGGCATGAAGGGTTCACCCCCATGTTTCAGACCCTGCTTGCCGAACAGGAGGTTGTACGGCGTCTGCATGGCGCCGCTTCCGGAGAACGACGGCTCACCAATCTGCTCCATCTGGCCGAACTGCTGCAGGAGGCATCCCGGCAGCAATTGGGCGTCGACGGAGTATTGCGCTGGCTCCTTGACCAGATCCAGGCCTCGGAAGAACAGGACGACAGCCGCCAGCTCCGGCTTGAAAGCGATGAAAATCTGGTCAAAATCGTCACCATCCACAAGGCAAAGGGAATGGAATACCCGGTGGTTTTTCTGCCCTTTCTCTGGTCCGCCCGGCCGTGTACTGCCGGTGAACCTCTTGCCTTCCACCACCCGGATCATCCGGACCAGCTCCTGATTGACCTCGGCACCGGTGAAGAAGAGCATTTCAAGCTGGCGGAACGGGAACGGCTTGCCGGTGATCTGCGCCTGCTCTACGTGGCCATGACCCGGGCCCGCTCCTGTTGTTTTTTCTGCTGGGGCCGGATCAACAAGATGGAACAGAGTGCACTCTGTTACCTGCTCCACGGGGGAACCATACCCGACGACCTGCAAGCATTAACCGCCGACCTGAGCAGCCTGGAGACTGAGCACTCTGCGCTGGTCCTCAAATCCTATCCGCAACAGTTTATCCGCCCGAACCTGCACAGCGACAACGAAAATACGCCCCTGGCTGCGGCCTGTTTCAGGGGACGGATTGATTCCGGCTGGAAAATGACCAGTTATTCCCGCCTGACCGCGCACCAGGATCCGCAGCCGGAACAGCCCGATTACGACCAGGAAGTTGCAGCCGAGGTCCGGACTCCAGGCTTTGATGTATTCGGTTTTGCCAAAGGGGCGGCCGCCGGGACCTGTCTCCATTCCATTCTGGAAGAGATCAGCTTTACCGACCCTGCCGGACATGAGGAAATTATCAGGAAGCAGCTGGAAAAAGGAGGCTTTGATACATCCTGGACCCCGGTGGTCCTGTCCTGGATGGAGGCGGTTCTCCAGACGGAACTTGAGCCGGGCTTTGCGCTTGCCGACCTGCAGGAAGGCGACCGGATCAATGAAATGTCGTTTTATTTCCCCCTGCAGTCCATGAACCCGAACGATTTCAACCGGGTGCTGGATGATTTTTCCATCCCGGCCCTGCCCGACCAGCAGGAAATTCTTCGAGGATTGATGGTCGGGTTTATCGATCTGATCTACCGCTATGACGGGCGCTATTATGTGGCCGATTACAAGTCGAATCATCTGGGCGGAAGTCCGGCTGATTACGGGTGCGAACAGTTGCAGGCTGCCATGCTGGAACACCGCTACGACCTGCAGTATCTTATCTACACTCTGGCCCTGCACCGCTTTCTGGCCGGTCGCATTGCGGACTATGACTATGAAATCCATATTGGCGGGGTCAGGTATCTCTTCCTGCGCGGCATGCATCCGGACAACCCTCCCGGAACCGGGATTTTTTCCACCCGGCCGCCGCTTGAGCTCATTGACCGGCTTGACCGTTGCTGCCGGGGAATAGAGATATGATGCGCACACTTCTGCAACAGGCCTGTAATCAAGGAGAAATCCGCCTGCTGGACCTGCACCTCGGCCTGTTTCTGGAACAGCTCTCCGGGGTACGGTCTCCTGAACTGCTGCTGGCCGGAACCCTGGCCGGAACAGCGGTGGCCGGCGGTCATGTCTGCCTGCCCCTGGACCGACCGGACGCCTTGCCCCTGCAGATCGACCCTGCCCTGATCCCGGCCCCGGAAAACTGGGCCGACATCCTGCTCAGCACTCCGGTGGTGGGACGACCCGGTGCAACCACGCCCCTGATCCTTGATGAACAAAACCGGCTCTACCTGTATCGTTATTTCCGCTACGAACAGCAGATTGCCTCGGATCTGCGCAAACGGGCAGCCGGGACCATAGACGTTGATGGCCCAAGAGCCCGGCAGCTGCTGACCGATCTCTTTCCAGCAACGCAGGAACCCAATGACCAGAAAACAGCCGCCGCCCTGGCCCTGGTCAAACCATTGCTGGTTATTTCCGGCGGACCGGGCACGGGCAAGACCCATACCGTGGCCCGTATCCTCGCCCTGATCCAGGCCCTGCATCAACAAAAAGAGAATACAAAAAGCACTGAGAATACGAAAGATAGAAAAAATACAAAAGGTACAAAAGGTACAAAAGGTACAAAAGGTACAGAAAGTCTTCGGATCGGCCTGGCGGCGCCCACCGGCAAGGCGGCGGCGCGTCTGGAGGAATCCATCCGCCGGGCAAAAGCATCCATCCCGCCGAACCTTGCTGAAAATATCCCGGAACAGGCCCAGACCCTGCACCGGCTTCTGGGCTACCATCCGGACACCAACGATTTTCGGTATACCAAAAAAAATCCACTCCATCTCGACCTGCTGGTCCTGGATGAAGCCTCGATGATTGATGTGGTCCTCATGGCTCACCTGCTCCAGGCCCTGCCGGAAACAGCACAACTCATCCTGCTCGGTGACCGTAATCAACTGGCCTCGGTGGAGGCAGGCAGCCTGTTTTCCGACCTCTGCGGGACCGGTGAACCGGCCTGGTCGCCACCCCTTTGCGCTGAACTTGAAACGCTGACCGGAGCGAAAAACCTGCCCCGGTCCACGACGACCGTACCGGCCATGGCCGACTCAGTGGTCCTGTTGCGGACCAGTTACCGTTTTCAAACCGGGAGCGGCATCGGTTCCCTGGCCGCAGCAGTCAACAACGGCTCCATGGAAGAGGTCGACCGGGTGCTATCTTCTGTTTTCCCCGACCTGGATGTTCAATTCCTTGGCGGACACAAACGACGGCAATGGCTGCAGGAACGGATCATCCAGGGATTTCAGGACATGGTCACCGCCCCTTCACTGGAGGCGGCCTTTGCGGCCATGGAACAGTTTCGCCTGCTCTGCGCGGTCCGCAAAGGACCCTGGGGGGTGGAGGGCGTCAACGAACTGGCGGAACAGACCCTGCATCAGGCCGGGCTCATCGCCCCCGATACCGAATGGTACCAGGGAAAACCGATCATCATTCGCCGCAACCAGTATGAAATGCAGCTCTTTAACGGTGACACCGGTCTCCTGTGGCAGGATAAGGAGGGACGGCTCCGGGCCTGGTTCAGACGTCCGGACAACAGGCTGCATTCCTTCACCCCGGCCCGCCTGCCCAACCACGACACCGGGTACGCGATAACCATTCATAAGGCCCAGGGCTCGGAATTTGATCAGGTTCTGCTCCTGCTGCCGGAAGAGAAAAGCCGGATCCTGGGCCGGGAGCTGCTCTACACCGGCATAACCCGGGCCCGCAGCAGACTCACTCTCTGCTGCGACCATGCAAACCTGGCTGTTGCGGTCAGAGAGCAGACCAGACGGTATTCGGGGTTGCAGGACCGATTATGGAACCCCGCCGGGACGGACAGATAATATCAGGTAATTCCGGGTAAATCTTCATTCATGGTGGACGGTGCCCACCCTTTGGATATAATAGACAAAAATTAAACAAAAAAATGTTGAGCCGGGTGGGCACCGCCCACCAATTTTTTCCGGGTTAAACGATATTCAAAACAGAACAAAACATATAAAAAACAATGGATCTACGAAAACTTGAAGTCTTCTGCACCCTGGTTGAATTAAAGAGCTTTACCAAAACGGCCGAGGCCGTTCTGCTCTCCCAGCCCACAGTCAGTGAACATATCCGCAATCTGGAGCAGCTGCTGGGTCAGAAACTGGTTGATCGCCTGGGCAGAGAAGTCGAGCCGACCCCGGTGGGAAAAATACTCTACACCCATGCCCGAAAAATCCTCCGTATGCAGCAGGAGGCCCTGCAGGCGGTGGAAGAGTACAGCGGCAGGATAAGCGGCAGAATCATGATCGGCTGCGGGACCATTCCCGGGACCTACCTGCTGCCGAAACTGATCAGCGATTTTCGAATGCAATATCCTGAGATAAAGGCGACCCTGCATATCAGCAGTTCGCGGACCATTGCCCTAAAGGTACAGGAAGGAGAGCTTGAAATCGGGGTTGTCGGCGCCCGCTGGAATGAACCTTCCCTTGATTGGCAGACCATGTTTTCAGACGAACTCACCCTGGTTGTTCATCCGGAGCATCCCTGGGTAAAAGAACAATCAATCGACTGCAATCAGCTTACCGACGAGCCTTTTATCCTGCGCGAAGCCGGTTCCGGGACCCGCCGGGTCATTGCCCAGTTTCTTGAGCAGCAGGGCATGCGGGAAAGAGACCTGCAGGAGGTCGCGGAAATCGGGTCTACAGCAGCAATTAAAGAGGCGGTTAAGGCGGGTATCGGCATCTCGATTATCTCAAAACGGGCCATAGCCGATGATCTGGCGTGCGGTCGGCTGGCCACTGTTGCCCTGAGCAACCTGCAGATTCTCCGCCCCTTTTATCTCATCCGACGTAAAAACCGACAACTCGCCCCGGTGGCAACCACCTTTGTCGATTTTCTTCAGACCCGGGCCGATCAACAAGAAAAGGACTAGAAACTCCTGCAGGATCTGGTGTACAACGAATTTCCTGTTTAAAAATCATCCGTTTTCCGTTAAATATCCGTCCATAGCTTCCCAGCGGAAGTCTTCACAAACCTTTTCCTTGTATGCGGAGAATTATCATGAACTACTCCCCTGAAGTGGAGAATATGCACTGTATTGCCCAGGGATCGAACCACGGCCCCGCCCCCATCCCCCAGGAAGGGCAATGGAATCAGGTCCGTCAGGTCACCGATATCAACGGCCTCACCCACGGAGTCGGCTGGTGCGCCCCGCAGCAGGGAGCCTGCAAGCTGACCCTGAACATCAAGGACGGCATTATCGAAGAGGCCTTGATTGAAACCGTCGGCTGCACCGGTATGACCCATTCCGCAGCCATGGCCGCAGAGATCCTGCCGGGTAAGACCATCATGGAGGCGCTCAACACCGATCTGGTCTGTGACGCCATCAACGTCGCCATGCGGGAGTTGTTCCTGCAGATCACCTACGGCCGCAGCCAGTCTGCTTTCTCCGAGGGTGGACTGCTTATCGGAGCCGGACTTGAAGACCTGGGCAAGGGGTTGCGTTCGGTCACCGGCACCATGTACGGCACCAACCTCAAGGGGCCCCGGTATCTTGAAATGGCCGAAGGGTACGTGCTGGAAGTCGGCCTGGATGAGGGTGACGAAATTATCGGCTATAAGTTTGTCTCCATGGGCAAGATGATGGATGCCATCAAAGACGGAGTTGATGCCGCCACGGCCCTGGATGCGGCCACCGGCACCTATGGACAATTTGCAGACGCTGTGAAAATTATTGATCCGCGCAAGGAATAAGCGAAAACCGCTTCGAACTTTACAGAACTCCGGGTGTTACGGGATCTCTTGCCCGCCCGATGAACTGTTACAGAATATAAGGAAATATCATGGCTCTTTTTGAAGGATATGAGAGAAGAATCGACAAGGTCAACACCGCCCTGGCCGAATACGGAATCAAGGATCTTGATGAGGCACAACAGATCTGCACCGATGCCGGTGTGGATGTCTATACAATCGTCAAGGAAGTCCAGCCCATCTGTTTTGAAAACGCATGCTGGGCCTATATTGCCGGCGCAGCCATTGCCCTGAAAAAAGGACAGACCCAGGCTGCCGAGATTGCCTCGACCCTGGGCATCGGCCTGCAGTCCTTTTGTATACCCGGCTCGGTTGCCGAAGACCGCAAGGTCGGCATCGGCCATGGCAATCTGGCCGCCATGCTGCTCTCCGAAGAAACCCGCTGCTTTGCCTTTCTGGCCGGTCACGAGTCCTTTGCCGCCGCAGAAGGCGCCATCGGCATTGCCAACTCGGCCAACCGGGTGCGAACCGAACCGTTGCGGGTAATTTTGAATGGATTGGGCAAGGACGCCGCCCACATCATATCAAGAATAAACGGGTTTACCTATGTGAAGACCCAGTTTAATTACGCCGAAGGAACACTTGCCGTAACGAAAGAAAAACCGTTTTCCAAAGGTGAGCGGGCCAAGGTGCGCTGTTTTGGCGCCGACGATGTGCGGGAAGGGGTGGCGATCAACCATCTTGAAGGGGTCGATGTCTCTATTACCGGCAATTCCACCAATCCCACCCGCTTTCAGCATCCGGTCGCCGGGACCTATAAAAAAGAATGCAACGAGCAGGGGAAAAAATATTTCTCAGTGGCCTCGGGCGGCGGCACCGGCCGGACCCTCCATCCCGACAACATGGGCGCCGGGCCGGCCTCCTACGGCATGACCGATACCATGGGCCGGATGCACTGCGACGCCCAGTTTGCCGGTTCCTCATCGGTACCGGCCCACGTGGAGATGATGGGTTTTATCGGTATGGGCAACAACCCCATGGTCGGTGCTTCGGTTACCGTGGCTGTCGCCCTGCAGCAGGCCTTGGCCTAAAAATATCTTTAGATCATCCGTAATGTCCTGCACTGGGTTGACTCATCGATTCTCCACGCTTTCCTGTCTGCTGACGAGATGAGGACAGCCCAGCTACTGTACGTTGTTCCGGTTCTTTATCTTGAGAAGCTCCTGATTGACCTTCTGCGCCAGCTGCGGCGGAGGATTTGAGGCCAGAACCTGTTCAAAGGTTTCTCGTGCCTTGGCGATCTCTCCTTTATGCTGATGGATTACACCGATATAGTAGAGACTGTCGATATGGGTCGGATCAATGGCCAACGCCTTTTGAAACCGGGTAAGGGCATTGTCGGAGTCACCGGTATTTAAATAGAGCAGACCGAGATCATTTTCCACATGAACATTGGCGGAATCGACCTCTGCAGCCTTCAGAAAGATGGGTATTGCCTCCTGATACCGGCGGTTGTCAAAATAGAGATCACCAAGACCGACTAGGGCCTTGATACTGTCCGGGTTCTTCTGCAGGATACTCTGATAGGTGACAATCTTCGACTCCACGTCCAGGCTCTGCCCCTGTTCAACATACATCGTATTCTGCCCATCCTGATTTTCTGCAACATGGCTCCCGGTCGTTCTGGTAAGGGCAAAAAAGATCATGAGCGCGGTCGTCATCCAGAAAAAAGAGATGACCACAACCTCTTTGGTGCTTCTTGAATTGGTCATTTTCCCGCTCCCTGTTCACTGATAAGTTCCTCAAGGATCCGCACTCGTCCGGCCAGAACCTGCCGGCGGCCGGCGGCAAAAAAAACATAGCCAAACAGGCCGCCCCAGATGATCGCATAGGCCGCGATTAAAAACAATTCACTGTTCATATTCCTTCTCCATCAAGTTGTCTTTCCAATAATCGTACCCTGCCTGCCAGGGTGAGGGTTCTGGTTCTCTGGTAGAGCAGCAGGCCCCAGAGGCATGTAAACGCGATCAGGGCAACAATCAGGGTTGTAATCATCGCCGGGGCCATATCGATTGAACCGGCCCGGATAACCACCGGATGGATGGTGCGCCACAACCTGGCCGATAAAAAGACAATCGGCACATCGACAAAGCCGACAATGGCCAGCACTGCACAAAAAACCGCTCGCTTCTCCTGCCGGTCCACTGAGGAGCGCAAAATGAAATATGACCCATAGATGAACCAGAGAATCAGCGAGGTTGTCAGCCTCGGATCCCAGGTCCACCAGGCATTCCAGACCGGTCGTCCCCAGAGCATGCCGGTTGCCAGCACCAGAGTGGTAAAAACAAGCCCTATTTCCACACTGGCGGCACCCAGGATATCCCATTTCAGATCTTTTTTAATCAGGTAGACAATGGCGCTGACAAAGGCGGTGAAAAACGAGAGGAACGTAACTAGAGCGCAGGAGAGATGAAAATAAAAGATCTTCTGGATCGGCCCCATGACCCGTTCGGTGGGGGCGTACACAAAAACCATGTAGATGGCAGTCATGAACAACAGGCCTGCCAGACTGATACATATTTTTTCTCTCAGAGATGAGGTCATCGCTTTTCCTGAAATACCTTTATTACATTGGGTGTTCATTTGTCTCAAGTTTCTAATTTGCACTTATTGTCGAATAATCATCATGGTGTGACCTTGCATGGCGCACCTTTTGCCATGTCGGAATTGATCCGGTATGACGTAACCAGCGATCTGTTCTGTTCATATCTTGGCTACTCTCGAATAACCTGATCAAGAAGCAGAAAGCCAAGACCGGAAAAAATAAGGCCATAGGCGGTCATGACATAGAGCCAGGACGAATACTCCACCGGGCCCGCCCCTTGAAATATCATGGCGGTTACCTTAACGGTGATGCTGATAAGCGGTATCACCACCGGATAAAACAGCAGGGGCAGCAAGGCCTCATTCCTGTTTGTGCCTGCGGTAATGGCGGAGAACAGGGTACCGGTTGCCGCAAACCCGATATTGGCCAGAAAAACCACCAGCACCAGCATGGGCAGAGAGTGGAAAAACGTATCCCCGTACAGAATAAAAAACAGAGGAATTATTGATAGCTCGGCCATCAGCATCAAAGTAAAATTCACCGCCATTTTGGCCCCGAACAGGGATTCCGCACTCATTGGGCTCAAGAGCAGACCATCCATACAGCAATTTTCCTTTTCCCGGCTCATGGTCCTGGCCAGTCCAAGAACGGAAGAAAAGGTGATCGCCACCCAGAGTATACCGGCCCCGGTTTCAGGGGAAATCTCCGCCCCCATAGGTATCGCCAGATTCAGGATCACCAGAAGCAGAAACCCAAAAAAGGCCATGGAGATAACGGCTTCAGGTTTCCTGAACTCGGCATGGAGATCTTTGCGGACAAGAATCCAAAATCCGCTCATGCCGCTCGCGCCCCATGGACATACTCCATATACAGTCCTTCAAAGGCCGATGGATCAATCGTATCCCGCTCCTCCAGATAAACCAGACGTCCGCCTGCCAGAATCCCGACCCTGGTTGCTGCGGCAAGACCACGATCAAGGCTATGGGTCACCATGATTACCGTTCGCGCTCTGCTCCTGAGCTCGCCTAACTGCTCGGTCAGGATGGCGGAAGCGTATTGGTCAAGACCGCTGAACGGTTCATCAAGGAGCAACAAAGAGGGGTCATTGACCAGGGCCCGGGCAATGGAAAGGCGCTGACACATCCCCCGAGAAAACCGGCTGACCCGGGAATGACGCCGGGGATAGAGTTCGACGATCCTCAACAGCTCTTCGGCTCTCTGTTCGGGATCGTCCACCTTGTACAGTGAGCCGTAAAAAATCAGATTCTCCCGGGCGGTCATATGTCCGTACAGCAGCGACTGGTGCGAGATAACGCCCAGCTGCATTTTAAAGGCTTCCGGCTCCTCGGCAAGATCAAAGCCCTTGATTTCAACCTTGCCGCTGCCGGCCGAGGTCAAAGTCGATATAATCCGTAACAGGGTACTCTTGCCGGCGCCATTGGGCCCAAACAGACTCAGGAAATCGCCCTGCTGGAGGCCAAAGGACACCTTATGCAAAGCGCGGCGGCCCTCATACTCCTTGCCCAGGTTGTTGACGGCTAGAAAATCCGCCATCTCAGCCTTGTACTTTTTCTTTATCAAGTTTTTCCAAGATGGTTTCCAGTTCAAGCGTATATTCATCATGTAAGCGAATATATTCATCATCATCTATTGTGCAGGTATCCCAGTCTTGCTCCAGCCGGTCCATTTTTTCCCTGACTTCGGCAATACCCAATTCAACCAATTGTCTCTGCCCTTCAGCCGGTAATGATTTCTCAACCTTCACCGGAGGCGGTACCGGCTCGGTATCTCCCAGTTGTTCAAGATCACGAATAATCTTTGCTGCTTTGGCGCCATAATGCTTGCGCAGCTCAGCATAGTCCTGATCATTTATTTTATTGGAGGCATGTTCAAATTCAATGTCCTTCATGGCCCGAAGGTAGGACGTTTTTTCCGCTTCCAGGGCTTTTCTGGTTGTCCCTGATTCAACGGCCGCCAGCCACCGCTCTTCACGGCGCAGCAAAGGGGCCAGGCTGTAGGCAACAATGGATGCGGTGATAAGAATAAAAAAGGCTATGGTCATCAGTCGTCCTCCAGTTTTTTCAACTCATCTTCCACCTGATCTTCAATCTTGCGATACAAGGCCTCGGATTCGGCATCATGCTCTCCAGCTCCGGTACCGGAGCGCCCGGCTGCGCCCCATTTCCAGATAAGCATTCCTGCAATGACAAGGCCGATAAGCAGGGCAACAAAGGGGGCGGCATAGGCCACCAGGTTAAATCCCCTCTGGGGCGGCACAGTGAGGATATCTTCTCCAAACTGCTGGACAAAAAAATTGAGTATTGTCTGTTTGTCTTCGCCGAGGGCCAGCCTGCGGTCGATCTCCGCCCGCATCTGGTTGCCGCCGCTGCACCGGTCTATATTGAGCGCTTCACCCGGACAGGCGTAGCAAATCAAATTTTTTTCAACTTCACTTCGATTCAATGCATAGGCCGTGATGGCTACCCCGGACAAAAGGAGAGAAAATATAAAAATCCGAAATATGTTCATGCCGTCTGCCTCCTGCTTCCGGCCGGAATAATTGCCATGATCCCGCCCAGAACCATGAACACACCGCCGACCCAGCCCCAGACCAGCAGGGGGTTAACCGCCGCTTTAATGGTAATTTCATTATTTTTCCCGATCATCGGCATGGTCAGGTACAGATCCTCTTTGGGCGATATTCGCAGACTGACCTCGGTTGTCGGTTGTTTGGCATTGATATAATAGCGGCGCTCGGTGGTAATATCACCGGCCGGTTTACCGTTCTTCGTCACCCCCAGGGTAGCGGCATACACCGTTCGATTCCGGTCCTGAAAACTCTTAAAATCATTATACTGCAGCGTGTAATCGCCGATTGTCATGGACTGGCCACGCTGGAGGGTCACCTCTTTTTCCAGTTTAAAGGTGGTCGACCCGGTAATACCGACAACCATCAAAACAATGCCGAAATGAACGATGTAGCCGCCGTAGCGCCGCCGCATCTTCCAGATCACCTTGGGAAAGGCAAGCAGCAAGCCCTCGCCGGTCAGCTTCTTCCTGGCCCTGGCACCGCCGATAAATTCAAGCAGAATGGTGGCGGAGACAAACAGAGACAGGGTAAAGGCAAGCAGAGGGTAGAGTTCACGAATCCCGAAGGTAAACAACACCGCCCCACCGATCAGGGCCAGGCCGAAGGGAAGCAGAAAATTATGCTTGAGATTATTAATTGATGCCTTACGCCAGCTGATCAGCGGGCAGAGCCCGGTGATGGCCAGCAGGAGTAAAAAGAGCGGGGTGTTGACCATATTGAAAAACGGCTCACCCACGGTCAGTTTTTTACCGGTCACCATCTCTGAGATCAGGGGAAACATGGTGCCGAACAGGGTGGAAAAGGCAATAGCCAGCAGGATAACGTTGTTAAAGAGAAAGGTGGACTCTCTTGAGAGCAGCGATTCCAGGGAGTGATTGGTTTTCAACTCGCTGTAACTCTCCGCGATCAGGAGAAAACTGCCCAGCGCCGCAACAATCATAAAGACAAGAAAATAGCCCCCCAGTCCGGTGGCTCCGAAATCATGGACCGACTGAAGGATGCCGCTTCGAACCAGATAGGTCCCGAAAATACAGGCCAGAAAGGTCAGAACAATCAGTGACATGTTCCAGACCTTCATGATGTTTCTTCGTTCCTGGATAATCGAGGTATGAATAAAAGCCGTCGAGATCAGCCAGGGAATAAAAGAGGCGTTCTCGACCGGATCCCAGGCCCAGAAACCGCCCCAGCCGAGCTCCACATAGGCCCACTGCCCGCCGAGAATAATGCCGATGGTCAGAAAAATCCAGGACAGGATATTCCAGCGCCTGGTTTTTTTCAGCCAGTCGGGATCAAGCCTGCCTGAGATCAGGGCCGCCAGGGCGTAGGCAAAGGGGATGGTAAAGCCGATATAGCCCAGAAACAGGGTGGGCGGATGGAAGATCATGCCCGGGTTCTGGAGCATGGGATTGAGTCCCTTGCCGTCTTTGGGCATAAACTGGAGCAGTTCAAAGGGTGAGGAAACGGTTATGAGCAGGAGGAAGAAAAAGCTGACTATCCCGGCCAGGATAAGATAGATGTACGGGGTATTTTTCCGGGTGGTTTCTTTGCGGGTATTCCATGTGACCAGGGCAATATAGAGGCTCAGAACCCAGGCCCAGAATAAAAGAGATCCTTTCTGCCCGGCCCAGAACGAGGTCGCCTTATAGAACAGCGGCAGGGCCCGATCCGAGTAGGAGGCCACATACTCCACCTGAAAGTTGTCGGTCATAAACAGCCAGGACAGGGCAAATGCGGCCATGGTCGCAAAAACCGCGAGTCCGGCAAGAGCGCGCCGGCCGGCCTCGATGAAACGCAGATCGTTGCGCATCAGCCCGGTCAGCAACAGGAACATTGCCGACAGCCCGGTGATAAACGCCGCCGACTGCGACAGGTTGCCGAATGTTACCATAATTACTCCTTTTCCTGTTCGGTTTCGCCTTCGTATTTTGAGGGGCACTTAGCCAGGAGGGTTTCGGCATAGAACGTATTGCCCGGTTCGTCATACCGTCCCTCCAGAATCACCTCGACATCCTCCTTGAAGGCATCCGGCTTCACACCGTTGTAGACCACCTTCATGGTCTTGCCGGCGTCTTCCATGTCGCGCACTTCAAAGGACAATTTCAGCTCCTTCTGATCATAAAAAATAGTTCCTTCCTCAACCTCGCCACTGATCCGGACACCACGTTCTCCCGCCAGCCCACCGTCAGTCAGAATTTCAGCAACCGTCCGATAATAGACCCCGGTATCTGAGATCCCTTTCATGATAAGGAACCCGACTCCGGCCAGGATAAGCACAAGGGCCAGAACGGTTTTTTTCGAACTTTTTTTCATTGAACCTCGTGTCGTACTCAATCACAGGGCGTATAACCCGGCGGTTTCACATATCTCAAAGCCGTAAGTTGGTACAGGTGCCCTAGATTTACGCACTTGCTTCTGCCCGCTATAGTCTCCCTATGCAGGCGGGAGCAACCGCGTGAAAATGGGGTGCCTGTGACGACTTACCTCATATCTCATAAAAACATCCCCAGCCGTCAGATCAAAAAAAACGGCCGGGGATGTGGATCAAGGGGAAAGTACATGCGATCAAAAAGCATTGATCACATTGCATCCAGGAAGCAATCGCTATGCCATGGAGAAGATGGAAGAGAAAAAAAGGGAAGGATTTTAAACAGAGCAGGTTGGGTTAAAGTGAGTTATGAGTTTGATATTGTTTGGCTTATGCTAAGCATCATTTGCCGACGGGAACGCAATCTTTGCAACGACAAGCGTAACCCGACAAGTTTGAAGTAGAAGCCCGCTAACACCAACTTGCGACTAAAAACAGGCCGGTGTAGGTTGGGTTAAAGCGATTTATCGACCTGATATTGTTGGGTTACACTAAGCCTCACTTACCGGCGAGAACGCGATCTTTATGCAACGACAAGCATAACCCAACAGGTTTAGAGTAGACGCCCGCTAACACCGACCTACACACAAAACCAAGCAGATAAGCCTGATTTTTATATAAACTTGCATGGCTGGACCAGGTAAGCGGAGCGAAGCGCAGACTCCGGACTATACTGGTCACAGCCACAACAGATAGCGTAGACTTCGAAGGATGAAAATAGCCTGATACGGCATCACTTCGTGGGCGATTTTCGGATAAAAAAAATCCCCTGGAGAGATCACCTTATGGCAGGTGCGTGGGTACCCCTTGCAGACAAAAAACGGGACAAAAAGAGACAGGCCCGGGACAAAATGTCCCATTTTTTCAAGGGAAGGCCTGATATAAAAATTATTCTTCCAGCCGGCGATGAATGGTTTTTCGGTTGATACCGAGAAGGGCCGCGGCCTTTTGCTTGTTGCCGCCGCATCTCTCCAGCACGTGTCTGATGTATTCCACCTCCAGCTCAGCCAGCGGCTTTACGGAGCCAAACACCGTTCCGTCTTTGTTGCCACAGTTCTCCAGCATGTCGGCAGGAAGATCGTGCAGGGCTATTCGACCATCCTCGGCCAGAAAGACGCAGCGCTCGATCACGTTTTCAAGTTCACGGATATTTCCCGGCCAGGGATAGTCGAGAAAAAAGCGCATCACCTCCCGGGAAACCTCAACTTCCATTCCCCGCTGTTCATGCCTGCCCAGAAATGCATGAATAAGCAGGGGGATATCTTCCCGCCGCTTTCTGAGCGGCGGGACATTGATCTTAAAGATATTCAATCGGTAGTAGAGGTCCTCACGGAAACGGCCGCCATCCACCTCTTCTTTCAACACCTTGTTGGTGGCGGCAATGACCCTGGTTTCAACGGAAACCGATTGCGTAGCCCCAACCGGCCGAATCTGTTTATCCTGCAAGACCCGCAATATTTTTGCCTGCACGGCAAAATCCATTTCACCGATCTCATCGAGCAGCAGTGTTCCTCCGGCCGCCTCGACAAAGAGCCCTGTTTTATGAGTTGAGGCATCGGTAAACGCACCCTTGACGTGCCCGAACAACTCACTCTCAAGGAGCCCTTCCGGCAGAGCGGCACAGTTGACCGGCACAAAAGGGGCATCTTTTCTTGCCGAGGCCCCATGAATGGCCCGGGCAATGACCTCCTTGCCGGTGCCGGTTTCGCCTTCGAGCAGGACATGACCGGATGAGTCGGCAATTCGCTCTATAAAATGAAAGAGCTTACGCATGGCCGGGCTTTTGCCGATCAGGCCATGGCTGCTTGAGCGGCTGCGGGCAACCTGCTCCAGCTCCCGTATCCTTCGGCGCATGGCAAGCTCGGCTGCCGCTTTATTGACCGCGATCAGCAGTTGTTCCATTTTGAAGGGCTTGATTATATAGTCATACGCCCCCCGGGTAATCAACTTGAGTGCCTGGTCAATATCGCCGAAAGCGGTAATGAGGATGACAAAGGGCTTGAGAACGTCCCGGGCATTGATCTCATCCAGCAGGGCCTCGCCCCCCATAACCGGCATCTTCAAATCCGAGACCACCACGGGAAACGGTTTTTCCTCAAGCCGCTGCAAAGCCTCCTCTCCATGGGCGGCGGTGACAACGCCGTACCCGCGTTCGGTGAGAACTTCGCTGATCAGCTCCCGCATGTCCCGGTCATCCTCAACCACAAGAATGTCTATTTTTAATTGTTTACTCATAAATTTTTCGTTGGTGCTGAGGAAGTATGCTTTTCCATGGAATTCTGTTGACCGGTAGTCGCTGCAGGCCGCCCGGGAAGCTCAATAATGAACCGTACTCCGACTTCAACTTCTTCATCAAGGTGTATCCGGCCCTGGTGCTCCTGGACAATATTTGCCACCATGAACAAACCGAGCCCTGTGCCCTCACCGACCTCTTTGGTGGTGAAAAAAGGATCAAAAATTCTGTCGGTTATATCAGCCGGAATACCGGGTCCGGTGTCTTCATAGATGATGCGGACATCTCCTGCAGCCGTGTGTATTTCCTGGCTGGTAATGCGTATTGTACCGCCGCTGGGCATGGCATGGAAGGAGTTCAGCATCAGGTTGACAAAAAGCTGCCGCAGGCCGTCTTCATCGGCCATCAGATTCCGAACGGAAAGCTGCGATTCAAGTTCAATCTTCGGATAATCCGCCCGCTGCTTGAGCCGGCAGAGCGAAAACGCATCATCAATAATCTTTGCCGGCGACACGGTTTTGAACCTGGCCGAGGGTTTTCTGGAAAAGGCGAGCATCTGCTGCACTGTTGCGGCAATGCGATCGGCCTGACGAATGATGATGTTTAAATTTTTCACATCCGGATGGTCTGCAGCCAATTTCTGCACAAGATGTTCCGCCCGGCCACTGATCACATTGAGCGGGGTCCCGATTTCATGGGCCAGCCCGGAGGCAAGCCTGCCGATGGAGGCCAGTTTATCCTGATGGCGAAGCCCCCGCTCCAGGTTGATCTTTTCCTTAAACAGGGCTTCTCTCTTACTGTTTTGCCGCTCAAGATTAAGGGCCATCCGGTTAAACTCTTCAATGAGGTCGTCAAGCTCTTTGACCCCGCTTTTTTCGATCCTCAGTCCCAGATCACCACGACCAAGTTTTTCCGAGGCCTCTTTGAGCCTTGATATCGGGTAGGTAATATTCCAGCGGCTGACCAGGTAAATGAGAATGCCGAGCAACAGGGAGGTGAAGAGGATAAAGGCAATAAATTTCCGCATCAATGCAGCAAGGGTTGCGTTTACACTATCAAGCGAAAGCAGCACCTCCACCGTTCCCTGAAATTCACCACCACTGTCAACGATCGGGCTGGCCACTGAAAAATATTCATGAGCCCCGTTTTTGATTATCCGCTCGCGTCTTCCCTGCAAAAGAGTGCCGGGTCCGCCGTCCTGCCTGAGAACCTGTTTATCGGCTCCATGTTCAAAGGTGAGGTTGATCCGTTGTCCACGGCGATCGTAAATGTTCAATAGCAGGTTTTCGACATGATCATCATGGGGCAGCACGGCATGGATCAGCTCACCCAGGCGCTGGTGCTGATCTTCCATGTGATAATATTTAAAGGTGGCGGCCAGGGTTCGGGCCAGGGTTCGGGCCGTCATCTTGGTGCTCTCCATCAGGTGGAGGCGCTCATCACGGACGGAGAGATACCCGAACCCGATGGAGGTCAGGATAAGCAGAGTGGAAATATAGAGAAAAAGCCGGGTTGATATTTTCATAGTGGTGTCAAATCAGGCGGATATTGCATGGGAAAATACCTTCTCCGGTCATTAACAAAAAGATCCCCCCAGCTGCTTCCAACCGGGATCCTTTGAGCTGATGGTGATATATCTTCTTGACATTCCCGGTTTTTCATGGATGACTGTACAATAATATGACTATCAGGGAAAACACGTTGTTTTCACCGATCTCAAGATAGTCGCTTACGCACTTCTACCAGAGGAGCAGCAGGATGGCAAAAGACAAAGATAAAAAGAAAAAGGACAAGAAGAAAAAAGATGCCAAGAAAAAATGCTGTGTAAAGTCCGCCTGCAAGAAAAAAGACGCCAAGAAGAAGAAAAAAAGTTGCAAGAAATAACCTGAAAAGTTGAATCGCGCCCGACACTTTCATTCCTGCCGCCGGGCTGGACGCTTCTCCGGAAGAACAAATTTGCAAAACACAGTGTAGTCCCGATAACAACAGGGCGTTAAGAGAAACCTTAACGCCCTGCTTTCATATGGAGTGTCATGAAAAAGCATCTCCTTATCATCGAAGATGAACATTCCGTCGCTAAAGACCCTTCGTGTCCTCCCAGAATCCACAATGAACGACTTTGGCGTAAAATACCATTAATCAACGGGTTCAGTGTATGGATAAGAGACAACCTCTGGAACAGTGAATAAAAAAAATATTTGAGGGAATATATTGCGCAACCTGAACAGGTACAAAATATTACAAAAACCCTGGCTGCCCTATGTCGCCCCCTTTGTTCTGTTTTTACTGTTGACCGAACCGGGCCGCTTTTTCCCGGCCGCTGTCCCCTATCTCTATATTGCCAAAACTTTTCTGGTCGGCACTCTGATCTGGTTCTGGCGCCACAGCTATGCGGCGGACTTTACCGGCGGCCTCACCTTTTCCGAACTGCTGACTTCCATTGGTTGCGGCCTGCTGGTGCTGGTGCTCTGGATTGTGCCGGAAGGGTATCTCTTTCAACTGGAGCAAAAATCCGTTTTTGATCCTCAAGGACTGGGCCAATCACAGGCCGCAGT
Organism: Deltaproteobacteria bacterium; assembly: GCA_024280455.1. Lineage (GTDB taxonomy): Bacteria > Desulfobacterota > Desulfobulbia > Desulfobulbales > Desulfobulbaceae > DRLX01. Next base: position 27,464 of record JAJRQC010000045.1, read on the forward strand.
CATCGGCTGGATCAGCATTCGTCTGCTGGGGGCGGCACTGATCGTGCCGATCATGGAAGAGCTGTTCTGGCGTTCTTTTCTGATGCGCTATCTGATTGAGCCGGACGACTTTCGATCCGTGCCCATGGGTGCCTTTACCTGGCTGTCTGTTGCGGGGGTGGCGATCTTTTTCGGCCTGGAGCATAACCGGTTGGTTGTAGGTGTCATTGCCGGGCTGCTCTACGGCCTGTTGCTGATCCGGCAGAAAAAACTGACCGGCGTCATTCGGGCCCACATGGTCACCAACCTTGGTCTGGGGGTGTATGTTGTATCGACCGGGAGCTGGTGGTTCTGGTGATGGTTGTGATTTTGACCCCGACGAATACGCTCTTGTTGATCCCCGCGCAGCAACCCCGTCATACATACAACCTCCTTCCAGATTTCGGCTCCCCGATAACAGCATTCAGGGCTGACTGAGACCGACGAGGTCCGGTATACGTCATACATTTGTCAAATTTCCCGACACCTATTCCTTGGAGATTTTTCTATGGTCCGTTCAGGTAAGATTGATACGGCGAGAGCAACCAGACTGTTTGAACAAATGCGGGATGCAGTTGTTACCGGAAAAATACAGGAAAAGAGAAATGATGAAGTTGTACTATAGCCGAACAAACAGCTTACCGCTTCAGCACAATCAGGAGGCCACAAAGTATATCTGGTTGATGACCTTGCGCTACCGGAGATGGAAAAGGAAAAAGAGCTGCCTGGATAGGCTGGGCATTTGACCTATAAAAATAAGACAATCAACTTATTGTCGGGAAGGGACAGTGTATGGTTTTATTGTGTGATGGCCTCGTAAAAAGTCAAAACGAACTTTGTATGACATGGAAAAACAACAGGTTAAGACCTCTCCGCCGTCGGTGGTGAGGCTTCTCGGAGTCTCACTAGTTCGCTTACGGGAGTCTCGTTGTACTCGCTATCTACGACACCGACAATTTTAAAAAGCTGTAACTCTTCAGGCAGCGCAAAAAGCTCCTGAGCCAGGGGACTGATTTTGCAGAACGGTCAGGTAAGCGTAAGGTCGGAGCCGTCCGGCTGTTTTTCAACCACGGCGATAGAATGATTTCCGCAAGCTGCAAGAGATCATCGAATATTTCCTGCCATGACAGGAAAAAAAATTCAGCCCCCTACACGAGTTGAATGGCAACCTGAATAGGTACAAAAAACTTTAAAAAATATCATGCCAGATACACTGATGCTCTATACCGGCGCAATGACACTCGGCGCTTTGCATGCTTTTGAACCCGGCCATGGCAAAACCCTGATATCTGCCTACATGGTCGGTTCCCGCGGCAGCTCCTGGGACGGTATCGCTCTTGGGGCTATTGTTACCTTTACTCATACATTCAGCGTTATCCTGCTCGGCCTGGCTGCCAAAATCCTTTCCAAGTCCTACTCTGACACGGAACTGCATAACTGGCTCGGCCTGGTTTCCGCCACAATCATTCTGATAGTCGGCATCTGGATGCTTAGACAGCACCTGTGGGGAAATTCTGGTTATCACCATTTTCATCTTTTCGGCCAAGAGCACAGCCACGCAACTCACCAAGATCACGCTCACGATCATGATCATAGCCACGACCATGGCCATAAACATGACCAAGATGGAAATGCTCAAACGGTCAACAGTAAATGGCATCTTCTTTTACTTGGAATTTCCGGAGGGATCATCCCCTGCCCTGCGGCCATCGCTATCCTGTTGACAGCAGTTGCGTCAGGGCGGATTGCCCAGGGACTGAGCGTAACAATTTTCTTCAGCCTTGGACTTGGACTGGTGATGATGGGTATCGGCCTTACCGTGTCCCGACTCGGTCGACTTACAGAGAAAATTACCGAAAATTTAAAAATCGCCAGGCGGATGGGCGTGGTAAGCGCTGTACTCATTACCTCGCTCGGTTCCTATACTTTATTTAATTCCATCCAAAATATCTGGTTTTAGGATTTAAGCCGCATTGAGCACATTGACCCAGCTGCGGCAATCTCCAACAGGGCACGGGTATACGGGTGGCGTGGATGGGTAATGATTTTCGAAGTCTGTCCTGTCTCGACAATGCGGCCGTTCCGTATAACCGCCATCCGATCACTTACTTTTCTGGCCAGAGCAATATCATGGGAGATAAAGAGAAGGGCAAGACCCTTTTTTTCCTGCAAATTTAACAGATATCGAATTATCTTTTCCTGAACGCTTGGGTCAAGGGCTGAAGTTGGTTCATCGGCAATCAAAAGCCTAGGTTCCAGGGCCAGAGCTCTGGCTATCGCAACTCTTTGTGCTTCCCCACCACTCATGTGGTGAGGGTAACTTTGCAGGAAGATTTTGTTATTTGGCAGTTCAGCTGCATTAAGTACCTTCCGTACCTGATCGTCCCGGTCAGCCGACCGGCCGATTTTCTGGATAGCCAGTGGTTCTCCAACAGCCTGCAGCACGTTCATTCCGGGATTGATGGATTCCATGGGATTTTGGCAAATCATCTGGACTCTGTTGTAAAAATTTTTATCCCGCTTACCGACGGTTTTTCCTTCAAGAAGGATCTCGCCGCCATCCTCATGGACCAATCCCATTATTGTCCTGGCCAGAGTGGTTTTCCCGGAACCGCTCTCACCGATCAGCGCCAGTGTCTCACCTTCTGCAAGAATGCATGATACATCCTGCAGGACTTTGGTTGAACCAAAAGAGGTGCTGATATTACGGCACTCAAGCAGGGGAATGACGCCGCCCCGATGACAGGCAATCAGATGACGTTTATCTCCCTGTAAAATTGGCTGCCGATCCTTGCAGATGCTTATGCTCTGGGTGCAACGCGGTTGAAAGGAGCAGCCGTCCTGCAGCCATTCACTTCTTCCCGGAATCCCCTGGAGATCCTTTCCTCTCATCATATCGGGAAATGACCTGATGAGTCCCCTGGTATATGGATGTCGAGGTTTTTGCAGCAGTTCCCTGGATCGGCCGTATTCAATAACGCGCCCTTCATAGAGAACGGCAGTCCAATGAGAAAGCTGAGCGGCAACCGACAGATCGTGGGTGATAATTATGGCAGACCGGCCCTGGATGCTTTTTTTGAGCAACCGTATTATGGTAGCCGTTGTTAACGGATCCTGTAGTGCCGTTGGTTCATCCAAAATCAACAGATCAGGCGAGTTCACCATGGCAATGGCGATAAGAGCCCGCTGTTTGGCCCCGCCGCTGAGTTGATGGGGAAAAGCAGACCATTTGTCGCGATCCAGCTCTACGCTGACAAGGACATCCTCCACCCATTGAGCCATATTTTTTTTAGGCAGGAAAGATTTATGTACTTGGGCTGCTTCCGCAACCTGATCCTTTACCTTGAGTACAGGATTCAAGGCATTTGCCATGCTCTGAAAGACCATGGCAATTTCCCTGCCACGCAATTTTTGCAGCTCGTTAAGTGGTAGTGCCAGTATGTCTCGATTCTTAAATGCAATCTCTCCACTGACTTGTCCCCGACTGAGACCAAGGATACTTAAGCCAAGGGTTGTCTTGCCTGCCCCGGACTCACCGATAACTGCCAGTGGTTGATCAGGCGTCAGCTCAAGGTCAATCCCCTGCAGAATACTCTTTTCTCCATAGTTGACCTTAAGTCCTCGTATCTGCAAGACAGGTTGATCAGTGACGTGTTCTGCAACCATATTTTGGTTAAAATTCACTTTGGCATTCATAAGAATTATCTGTTTCCGGCAGGCAGCAGACGGGGGTCGGAGATTGTTTCCAGGGCAAAGCCGAGCAGCGCCAGGCCTGTGATCGTCATGGATAAAAGCAGCCCGGTGGGCAGCATCCACCATTTCCAGACATCAAGATAGGTGTATCGCAGAGCATGCTGCAACATGGAGCCCCAGCTGATCAGGGTCGGATCGGAAACACCCAGAAAGGAAAGTCCGGCTTCCATAAAAATTGCCCGTCTCCCATGCTGGACAATAACGGCAGACAATATAGGGCCAAGCAACGGTAAAATATGGCGTACCATCAGGTAGGTTTCGGAAGCACCAAAGGTACGGGCCGCTGAAATATACCCCTCTTCCTTGAGTGAAAGAATCCGAGCTCGGAAAATGCGTGCCGCCTGTGGCCAGATTAATGAGGCAAGCAGGATAATCAACAAGGAAATTCCGGGGACCAGATATGCTGAAGCCAGAATTGCAATAAGTACCGCAGGCAGCACCAGCAGGGCGTCCACAAATCTCATGACCACCTGGTCATAGAGACCGCCGCATAAGGCTGCGCTACCGCCCACGACAAGGGCGGTTAAGGTGGCAAGCAGAGCAACGCCGCCTCCGATCAGCAGCGACGTCCGTGCTCCATACAGCAGACGGGTCCAGATATCCTGACCGACATCGTTTGTGCCGAGCCAGTAGCTGCCTGAGGGCGGTGCAAAAATACTGCCGCTGTATTCACCGGGCAGATAGGGTGAAAGCAATGGCGCCGCCAGGGCCGGCAGCAGCACTAATAAAATAAGCCCGATTCCGGCCCTTCCCATCCCGTTATTTTTTAACAGGGTTTTGTAGTTATCATGCATGGGCCACCCTGGGGTCAAATCTGGTATAGAGCAGATCAACCAGCAAATTGATGACCAGTACCATAAGGGTCATCATCAACAATATTCCCTGGATCATCGGGTAATCACGGTTCAGGAGGGATTCATAGAGCAGATTACCGAGACCTGGATAGGAAAAAACACGTTCGACAAAGAGGGCACCGGTGATAATTGATGCCATCTGGGTACCAATCAGAGTCAGAACCGGCAGCAGAGAATTTCTCGCACTGTGATGATACCGGACTTTACATTCGCTGCAGCCCTTTGCTCTTGCGGTCATGATATACGATTCTTCCATCTGCATGACCATAGAGTTCCTGGTCAGCAGATAAATACCCGGTATTCGAACCAGGATGAAGGTACCAAGGGGAAGGGCCAGGTGGTGCAGTATATCAATCACCAGAGAAAAACCTGTTTCACCGCTATAGGGCGTTACAGCTCCGGCCAGCGGAAAAATTGCCAGCAGGACCCCGAACAGTAACAGGAGCAGAATGCCCATAACAAAATCAGGAAAACCATTGAGCAACATCAGGCAGGTGAGTAATGATCTGTCCAGCCTGCCGCCACGACGGGAGCCGGATTCAATCCCCAGCAGGATGCCGAATAGGGCAGAAATTATGAAAGCCGATCCCACCAGAAGCAGGGTCCACGGCAGGGCTTTGACAATAACTTCAGCCACCGGAGCATTATAGGCATACGATTCACCCAGGTCACCGTGTGCCAGTGCTCCCCAGAAGGCGACAAACTGCTCAAAAAGAGTTTTGTTCAAGGCGAATCGCTCAATGAGTTCTGCCTGCAGTTGCGGCGTCATCACAACCAGGGCCTCGTCTCCGTACAGGGCCATCAGGGGATCGCCGGCCATCATTTTCGGCAGGATAAAACAGAGGGTCAAAATAAGCAGAAAGGCTGTCAAGTAGGTGAGCAGTATTTTTATTTTTCCCATGACTGTGCAGCCCCTGTTATCTTGAGACGGTGTCCATGTCAATTGTCCATGTCAACAAAAGAGAGCTTATTTAAGGGCAGCGGCACCCCGATGGCTATTCCCTGGTTTGTGTAAAAAAGGTCGGCGCTGTTGTCATGAGCCCAGAACCAGGTTGGATAATACAGTGGCAGAGTCGGCATCTCATAGGCATAGAGCTCCTGAATCTCTCCGAGCAGTTTTTTTCTCTTCTGTTCTCCGGTCTCACCGGTTTGCTGCTGCATCAGTACGTTAAGCTGCTTGTTCTTTTCATAGCGAGAGCTGTTAAAGCTTTTGCCTCCAATGAACCTGTTGACAGATGCCGGATCACCGCCCAGACCTCCATGGCCGCTTAAGGCGAGATCAAACTTCCAGTTTTTGATCATTGCATCAAGGGTCTTGGGGTCAAGACTTCTCAGGGTAATCTTAATCCCTGCCAGGGCCAGCTGGTCTCTGATCAGTTCAGCTTCCCGTTCGCCGGGATGGCCCTGTGTTCGCTGACCACTGCCGCTCATCAACAATTCAAACTGCAGCAGTTTGCCGTCTTTTTCATAGAACCTGTCTTTTTTCACATAACCAAGGCCCTCAATGATGCGACTTGCCCTGTTCAAATCATAGGGGTCGTCATCCGTCACCTTGCTGAACCAGCGGTTATCAGACGGCAGCAAACCATTACCGCCCGCCAAGGCAAATCCTCGTTGGCAGATATCAACAAGGGCCTGCCTGTCGATAGCCGCAGCCAGGGCATGGCGGAATTGCCGATTGGCCAGGATTCCTTTCTTATGGTTTATTGTCATTTTTGCTACCCAGTCATGGGGGCCGGCCAGGACCGTGAATCCCTTCTGCCTGAGGCTGTCGGCAATTTCTCCGGGAACCTGGCCCGCATTTATCCGGCCGCGCTCCAGGGCGGTGGCATACATTTCCTGTCGCATTTTTATGAACCTGATCCGGTCAAAAATCGGACGTCCCATACGGTAATCGGAATTGGCCTGGTACAGATAGGTTCCCTGCTGTTTATTGTAGTCAACGACCTTGTAGGGACCTGTGCCGATCAAGGCAACGCTTTCACGAAAGGTGACCGGTGAATCAATGTTCCCCATGATATGCTCGGGCAGGATCGGCATGGTACCGGCAATATTGTGCAGAAAAGGGGCATACTTTTTATTCAGCACCAGCTTTACGGTATGGTCATTGATCACCTCGACCCTTTTCACGACACTGCCATCCACCCATTTATAGGGATGTTTCTTGATGTATTCAAAGGTGAAGGCAACATCCCGGGCGGAAAACGGCTGTCCGTCATGCCAGCTGACGCCTTTTTGCAGAGTAAAGAGATAGCTGTTTTCTTCTTTATTAAATTGCCAGCTGCTTGCCAGATCAGGAACCAATCCTTTTGTGTCCTTCCACAGCAAGGTGTCAAAAACAAGACTCATCCGGATATAGCCAGGTCCCCGCGGATAATGTCCATATGGTGAAGGCATGCCCCAGTCACCTGTTTGATCTGCAATGGTATACATTGAACCGGCTCCTGCAGGTTGTATGTACACAATACTTGCCATAAGCAGACAGCAGATGCTCAATAAAGACCTTTGTAAAGCCGACGGGTACGAACTGTTCTTTCTTGTCATGTTGTTCAATAGTGTTTTTAGCGTATTTTTCATCTTGTTTTTCTTCAGTGGAATCGACACCTCACCATCCGCGTGAATAATCGGCAAAACAATCCAGACAGAGTTTCTTGTCATCGTTCAGCCGGATTTTATGCTCCGACGCACTTTCACCACATTGCTCACAGATAATGCTATTGAAAATCCGCGCCCGCTGGGGAAGTTCAAAAGAAGGCTCACTGAATGTCAGTATTTCCTCGTCAGGCGCATCCAGGATATAGTTTTGGAATTGTTCTTTATCCCAATCCTGATCCTTTTTGATCTGTTTGTTGAAATTGATCCGGACTTGACTCTTGTCTCTGCGGTTGAAAAAACTGAAGGCGTGTTTGCCGGTATCACGGTACAGCAGGTTTCCCTTGCCCATTGTGCAACCGGTTAATACCTGCACCGCATCAACACCACAGGCATCATTTTCAGTGACGCAAACTATTTCTTCGTCTTCTGAAAAGGTAACACCTAATCGGTCAGCTGCTGCCAGGGCAATCCGATAACCAATGGCCAGCCCCGGACAGGAATGGCCATGAAACTCCACACAGTGATCCCAGGCGGTTTGAGGAGCACACATTATTCGCTCTCCTTGTTAAAAATTATTATTTTTGTGAAACGCAGTGAAAAAAGTTTACAACATGATGCCTGCCCGGACAATGAGCGGAACTCCTCATTCCTATAGGGAAAAATCCCGGGCGTAACAGGATGATATTCAGCTCGGATATGTCATGAATCGCCGTGGAATCAAAGGACAAGCATGGTCAGGCGTGAATTTAACACCGATTTTCGCGTAACGTTTCCCACTAACATTTAACCCGTCACCTCCTTTCCCTGCTCCCCCTTATGCCGCCTCACTCCACGGATTCTCTCGAATCCAAATTTTTCTGACCGATCTATTTGTTATACAACATGA
>JAJRQC010000046.1 GCA_024280455.1 Deltaproteobacteria bacterium
GGTTCTGTGAGGGGCTTGAGACCATCGGAGTCGGCAAGTTTAAGAGCGTTGAACGTAGTAGCCGCGTGCGGCGGGGCGTCAATAAAATCGGCTCTCAAGAACTTGTTGAACAATGATGGAATCGGTCTACTCGACCGATTTCTTCTGTTTTCATTATTCGAAATTTATAACCTATAACCTGAAACCTGGAATTATTATGACAACAATTAAAGTCGAAGGTATGAAATGTCAGCACTGTGTGGGTAATACAAAAAAGGCCCTGGAAGAACTTGTCGGGATCAGCAATGTGAACGTTGACCTGGAAAAGGGCGAGGTGAGTTTTGACGGTGAGGCCGCCATGGAAGATATCAAGGCAGCCGTTGCCGCCAAGGGATTTACTGTCGTTGATTAAGAAACTTTCAAACGTTCAAGCGGATTGCATCGCTTGAACGTTTGAACTGTTTGAACCGCTTTATTTCTCCTTCCAGTCGGGCCACAGGGAAAGCTCGGTTAACTGTTTTCTGGAGACCGGGGCCGGTGCCTCGGTGAGCGGGCAGGTTGCCTTCTGGGTCTTGGGAAAGGCAATGACGTCGCGAATGGAGTCCGATCCGGTCAGGATCATCATCAATCGGTCCACGCCAAAGGCAATGCCGCCATGGGGCGGAGCACCGAGCTCCAATGCGCGCAGGAGAAAGCCGAATTTTTCTTCCGCCTTTTGCCTGTCGATGCCCAGGGCGGCAAAGACTTTTTCCTGCATATCCTTCTGATGAATACGAATGGAGCCGCCACCAATTTCGTTGCCGTTTAAAACCAGATCATAAGCCCGGCTTTTTACCTTGCCCGGATCTGTTTCAAGCAGTTCGATCTGATCCTCATGGGGAGCGGTGAAGGGGTGGTGGACAGCGGTGTGTCGCTTCTGTTCATGGTCGTATCCGAACAGGGGAAAATCGGTAACCCAGATAAAGTTGAAAACATGTTTGTCAACCAGTTCCAGGCGTCTGGCCAGCTCAAGACGAAGTTCAGCCAGAACCTGCTGGACGATATTCAAGCTGTCGGCGCCAAAGAGGATCAGGTCGCCGGGCTGGGCATCAAGGGTCTTGGCCATGGCCGCAATTTCATCGGCATTGAAAAATTTTGTTATCGGTGATTGCCACTCATCTTCCTTGATCTTGATCCAGGCCATGCCGCGGGCCCCGAACCGGCCGGCGTATTCGGTCAGATTGTCGAGATCCTTGCGGGAGAAGGTCGCGCAGCCCTTGGCGTTGATCGCCTTGACGACCCCGCCTTTTTCAATGATCGAGTTGAACACCTTGAATCCGCAGCCGCGCAGATCTTCGGTCAGGTCGATCAGCTCAAGGCCGAAACGGGTATCCGGACGATCGGTGCCGAACCGGCGCATGGATTCGTCATAGGTCATGCGTTTAAAGGGCGGGTCAAGCTCGATATCACGGGTTGCCGCAAACAGGTTTTTGATCATCCCTTCAGTGATGCTGATGATATCTTCCTCGTGGACAAAACTGAGTTCCATGTCGATCTGGGTGAATTCCGGCTGTCGGTCGGCCCGCAGGTCTTCGTCGCGGAAACATCGGACAATTTGAAAATACCTGTCCATTCCCGATATCATCAGCATCTGTTTAAAGAGCTGGGGCGACTGGGGCAGGGCGTAGAATCGACCAGCATTGACCCGGCTGGGCACCAGGTAATCCCTGGCCCCTTCCGGGGTTGAACGGGTAAGAACCGGGGTTTCGATTTCCAGAAAATTATTCTCGCTTAAAAAGTTACGGACCGCCATGGTCGCCTTGTGGCGCATGATAAGCTTGTCAGCCATTTCCGGACGCCGGAGATCCATGTAGCGGTACTGCAGGCGCAGGTTGTCGGAGATGTCCGTGTCCTCATCCAGGGGGAACGGCGGGGTTTCACTGGTGTTGAGGATGCGCAATTCATTGACCAGGACTTCAATGGTTCCGGTCTTCAGCTTAGGGTTGGCCATATCGCCGGGCCGTGCTTCAACCCGGCCGTGGACGGCCAGCACCCATTCACTGCGTAGTTGATGGGCTTTTGTATGCACTTCCGGATTAATTTCAGGATTAAAGACAATCTGGGTAATGCCCCAGCGATCGCGCAGGTCGATAAAAATTACGCCGCCATGATCGCGGCGGCGAAGAACCCAGCCCATGAGCACAACCTCTTGATTGAGTTGGTCGGTGCCGAGTTCGTTACAGGTATGTGTACGCGAAAGCGTTCCAAGTGCATCCATTATTTTCTGTACTCCAGTTAGATAAAAAGGTTTCAGGTTTCGGGTTTCAGGTTTCAGGTTTGAAGCTTCCCGCCGATGGCGGAGGCTGAACCTGGGGGGCTGGTGGCAACCTTTCATCCTTCATTGTCCCAACTTGTCGGGATGGATTTTTGTTTTTGTATCCGTTTAAATACCATCACCCTTGAGAGGATTCAGTATAATCAGCTAATCTCTGAGCCTGCTCAACTCCAGTACCGTTCAGGGGAAAATCAACCTGTTCCTGGGTCTGCATGTTCCGCAGCACAGCCTTTTCTTCCGCCAGCTCATTATCGCCGATAATCAGGGTAAACCGGCTGTTTATACGTCCGGCCTGTTTCATTTGGGCCTTGAGGCTGCGGCCACTGTAATCCATGGCTGCTTTAAGTTTCAGGCTCCGCAGGTTTTGAACCAGCACGCAGCCGTATTCGGAGGCCTTTGCACCAAGTGCGGCGACAAAAATATCGGCTGAGGGTTTGTGGATCCCATTTTCCACCTGCTGCTCCATGAGCAGCGCAATCCGCTCCATTCCCATGGCAAACCCGATGCCGGGCAGCTTGGGGCCGCCGAGCTGTTCTATGAGTCCATCGTAACGGCCACCTGCGCCGACCGCTGCCTGTGCGCCCAGATCGCCGGTTATGAACTCAAAGGTGGTGCGGGTGTAATAGTCAAGTCCGCGCACCATGAAACGATTTTTGCTGTAAGTCACGCCAAGCAGGCCCAGAGTATGTTCCACCTCGGCAAAATGCTCATTGCAGGCATTGCAGAGTGATTTGAGGATTGAGGGCGCATCCTTGACCAGGGCCTTGCATCCCCGGCTTTTGCAGTCGAGAGTGCGCAGGGGATTTGTAGAGAGACGTCGCCGGCAGTCCTCGCAGAGATCATCTTTGCGTTCTTCAAGGTATTCGATGAGTTGGGTTCGAAAACCGGGTCTGCAGTCCGGACATCCCAGGGAATTGACTTCAAGACTGACTTTGAGCCCCAGAGAGTTCAAAAGCATCTGTCCCATGGCCATGAGTTCGGCATCGACCTGGGGCTCGGTTGCCCCGATGATCTCGACATCCATCTGATGAAACTGGCGTAGCCGTCCTTTCTGTGGACGTTCGTGACGAAACATGGGCCCGATTGTATACAGCCGCTGTACAGGTTGCTGCACATGCAGGCCATGTTCGATAAAGGCACGCAACAGGGAGGCCGTTGCCTCCGGTCGCATTGTAATACCCTTGTCGGAAAAACTGTACATCTCTTTTTCGACAATATCGGTCGCCTCGCCGATGGAGCGGGAAAAAAGCTCTGTTTTTTCCAGGATCGGCATCCGGATTTCGCGCATACCGAATCGTTCAAAGATGTCCCGGGCGGTTTGCTCTATGTGCTGCCAGCGAAGGGCCGCATCCGGCAAAATATCTTTAAAGCCGTTGATGGCCTTTATTTTCACAGCAATTTCTCCCAGTTACAGGCTAAGTCGTGCCTTTTACAGTTTTTTGTTTGTCCTGTTTCTTTTCCAGGATCGGAAAAATTACAAATTTTACCCGGAAAAGAGGTGAAAAGTCAAGCCGATGTGATGATTATATGGTATATTAACTATTTTATTTTTTGTGGCCGTGAAATGTCGTCTGTCCTGCTTGACTAAGCAGACACGGCAAGGCATATATCTTCTATAGTGTTTTTTTTGTTGAATAAGAGTGAATTGTATGAAACTTCCAGAACTTAAAATTGGTTCTTTTGTTGCCCGTATTCCGCTTATCCAGGGGGGAATGTCGCTCCGTGTCTCGACATCCCCCCTTGCCATTCCTGTTGCCGAGTGCGGCGGAATCGGAACTATTGGTGGTTCCGGCATTCCCATACCGGAATTGCAGGAAGATATCAGACGGGCTAAAAAGGCCACGGACGGTGTCATCGCCGTCAATATTATGTATGCGA
>JAJRQC010000047.1 GCA_024280455.1 Deltaproteobacteria bacterium
CCTTTTCCATGGCAGATGGTCATGTCTATTTTCAAGTCAAGGTGCTTGAAGATGTTGCTCGAAAAATGGCGGAACGGGCCGGGAACATGGAAATCGCTACCATGGGCCGGCGGGATGAATCCATGCGTAGTGTGCTGCTCACGGTTGTAAATCATCTTCGGGCTGATCATGATGTCATTGACCGAGGACTCATCAAGGATAATTATTTTGGCGGCTATTTCAATGTGACCCGGAAAATCGGTAAACCCATGAAAGGATATTACACCCCCTTTCATGCCGAGGCTTTCGGTTCCATTGCTGAGATGGAACAGGGGAAGTCGAAAATGCTGCGTGATATTGTCAAGGTCAGCCCATACATGGATGAAACGGGCAACTGATGGATAAAGAATGGGAAAACAGAGGGCAGAGCGATACCAATGCCCAGATCATCACCACTGATTCCGGCAGGATCTATAGGCCGAGAAATCTGCTCAATGCCATTTCAGAGGTACAGCAGTTTTATGTGATCGAGTCCAAGGGACAGGATATTCCCGGTGAATTCCTCACCCTGGAGCATACACTGGATTTTTTCAAGATCGGGGTCAAGAGTGGTTTCCATGAGGGTTTTGCCTTGATCCTGCTGTTTCCGGTTTTTCATTTTTATCTTTTTCCCTTTGTCTTTCATAAACTGGATTTTATGGGTCATCTTCTGTTTGGCTCCATTCCCTACCTTGTCCTGATCGTCAATACCGGCATGTGTTGCTATATCAGCCGCTACTATGTGGGCAATATCACCAGAAAGGCAATCAATTCCCTGCTCATGGGCCGGGCCATGTCGCTTTTGTTCAAGGCTTTTCTTCTCTATGTGCTGTATCTCGTGCTCTACCGGCTCAGTACCCCGGAAAATATCTGGAAGCTTGCCCTGCAATTTGGGTCAAGGGCAGAGAAACTATATAGTGGGTTCTTTGAGATTAAACCGCACCTGATGCCGGTGGCCACGGAAAGCTCCATTCTTATGGTGGCGGCTGCCATTTTTCCCTACGGTTCGGTTTATCTGCTGGACCTGTGGCGCAGGTATCGGATCAAGAGGAATGCAAAAATAATTTCCGCTTAAAAAAACACGGGAGAAAAAATGACGGACACAATCGAAAAAAATCAGGAGAGAAAAAAGCCTTCGTGGCAGGAGATTCAGGAAAAAAAGATCAGCATGGCCAAGGAACGTGGAGCCAGGGTGCTGAAAGTCAATTCGCCCCTGGGCTCAACCATGTTCAATATTCTCCGCCAGTTTGACATGGCCTATGCCAATTTCAAGGCAAGGCTTGGCGAAATGGACGGGATTTCACACGAGGAAGGTGAAGAGCTGATGGCCGAGGGACGGGAGATTATCATTGCCTTTTCCGATTATACGGCCAAACTGAGCAAACGGATACGTTTCCGCTACTACATACCTCGGGAGATCGACGAGTTCATGCGGACGACCGGCAAGAATGATAAAATAATCTGAACACTATAAGCCAAGCCCGGCAATACGATCTACAGCCTTTAACTTGTGATCATCCAATAGATGCGTATAGCGCATGGTCATGGATATGGTTTTATGTCCCAGGATGTCGGCCACCGTCCGAAGGTCGATCCCGTTCATAATCATGTAGCTTGCGGCGGTATGCCGCAGGTCGTGCATGTGAAAGTCCTCGATCTTCGCTCTTTTCACTGCTGCCTCAAAACTTTCCCGGAAATATTGATTCGGCCGTCGTCGGTAGGTCATTTTGGGCTGCTGGGGCAGAAAAACAAAATCCTTGTACTTACAACCGCCCTCCGGAACAAGCTCGGATAATATTTCAATTGCCGAGACGGTCAGAGGTACCCGGCGGGGATCGGTTTTGGTCTGCTGCAGATCAATGATTCTGCCATCAAAATCAACCTGTCCCCAGGTCAGGCCGGCACCTTCACTCGGACGCATCCCTGTATGGAGCTGCAGCACGATAAAATGATAGAGATTGGGCCGATGCCCTTTTTTGCTCTCCTTGAGCAGGGCCTTGATTTCAGCATCAGTTAAAAAACGCAGGCGTCCCTGGGGTGTTTTCGGTTTACGGATAATGGCCACGGGGTTGCTCGCCTCAATACCCCATTCACGAAGAGCGGTGGTATAAATATGAGAGAGCAGGTTGAGATCCTTGATCACCGTGGCCGGTTGCACTTTCCCCAGCCGCGTGTCACGAAATTTGGCAGCTAGGGCTGGAGTAATCTCCTTCAAGGTTTTCCCGAAAAAATAATGGAGCGACCGTGACTGATAGAGTTCGCGCCGATGGGTTGACTTTGCTTTTTTACTGGAAACCTCTGCCAGGTATTTTTCCAGGGCATCATCAAACTGCATATCATCGGGAGGGGCGTTGCCGATGTACCCGTCGGTTCGCAGGGCATCTTCCGTCTCCTCCGCCCATCTCATTGCTTCGGATTGTCGATCAAAGGTTTGCGATAAACTGGGACGCCCTTTAATCCGCACCTCAGCACAGTAAACAATACCTTTTTTACGTTTCCTTTTTGTAATTGTTGCCACGATAGCCCCCGCACTCTGAAAACAATAGCGTTTCTTGCACTTATTTTTGGTCGCAATTTTAGTCGCAATTTTTTGCGATTTAAGCAATTCAGTGCTAATTTGTGGCAACTATAGCTCACTTGAGCCATAAAAGCAAAAAAGCCGGAAACCGCAGTATTTCTGCGATTCCCGGCTTTGTTTTAGATGGTGCCGAAGGCGAGATTCGAACTCGCACGACCGTGGGCCACTACCCCCTCAAGATAGCGTGTCTACCAGTTCCACCACTTCGGCACGTTGTTCAAGACTATTCTGTTTTTCCGGTTTCTCCAGGGACTGCAACCGGTTGGGCGGCATCACCGCTCGGTAGAGGTACGGTAATCGGCTCAGTAGCTGCGGCGGGAACGGTCTGCTCTACCGCAGGCTTTGCGGTCAGGTCACTCATCACCGTGCTGGTACTTTTGTTGGCAGAAAGATAGGCAAGAGATATAGAAGTGCCCATAAATACAATCGCCGACAGGGTCGTGATTTTATTCAAGAGCGGGAGCGGACCTTCGGAACCGAATAACGACTGGCTTGAACCGCCGAAGGTTGCGCCGATATCGGCACCTTTACCATGCTGCAACAACACGATACCGATCAAAAAAATACAGACCAGTACATGGATTATAATCAGTAATGTTGTCATGAAAAATGTATTATTCTCTCAAATGAAGCGGCTTGTAATGCGGCGCCTCCTACAAGCGCCCCGTCAATATCGGGCATGGCCATGAGGTCATCCACATTATCCGGTTTAACCGAGCCACCATACAGTATTCTAATTTGTTCAGCAAGTTTTTTCTCATAAAGATCGCCAAGCACGTCCCGTATGAATCGATGCACCTCCTGAGCCTGCTCCTTTGAAGCGGTCTTTCCGGTACCGATCGCCCATACAGGTTCATAGGCAACAACTACCTGCCCAATCTGGTCGGATTTGATACCTTCCAGGCCTTCACAGACCTGAACCTCCAACACTTTCATGGTCAATCCCTCTTCACGTTCATCCAGGGTTTCGCCGACACAGAGCACAGGAGTCAGACCGGATGCCAGTGCTCCGATCATCCGCTGGTTGACCATGGTGTTGTCCTCGCCGAAAATATGCCTGCGCTCGGAATGGCCGACAATAGCCATGGTCGCACCTGCATCCTTCAGCATCAGCGGTGAAATCTCTCCGGTATAAGCGCCCTGCTGCTCCCAGGCAACATTCTGTCCGCCGACAAGAACCGGGGAACCCTCCACCGCTTCGGCAACGGCGGCAATGGCGGTGGCAGCCGGGGCAATCATGACCTCTCTGTCCTCTAAGCCTTGGCTGCTCTTTGCGATCTCCTGTGCCAGGGTAACCGCCTCACCAATGGTCAGGTGCATTTTCCAGTTCCCTGCAATGAGCGGAATTCTTTTCATAATGGACTCCAAATCAAATTATTTTTCCAGTGCAACCACACCGGGCAGCTCTTTTCCTTCCATCAGCATGAGAAAGGCACCGCCGCCTGTAGACATGTAGGAAATGTTTTCCGCCTCGCCGAATTTTTTTACCGCAGCATTGGAATCACCGCCGCCGGTTATACTGAGTGCGTGGGATGAGGCCACGGTATGGGCAAGGGCCATGGTGCCCCTGGCAAAAGGGTCCATTTCAAAGGCACCCATGGGACCGTTCCAGATTATGGTGCGGGCGTCGGCCAGCACTTCCTGGAAACAGATCACCGAGGCAGGACCGATATCCAGCGCCATCCAGCCTTGGGGAATATCCTGAATCGTGACCTGTTTGCAAGTGGCATCGGCGGAAAAGCTGTCGGCAGCTATGACATCCACCGGCAGGTAGACCTTGACTCCTTTTTCCCGGGCATCGGCCAGCAGGCTGTTTGCCTCCTGCAGCAGATCATCCTCAACCTTGGAAGCACCAAGACCATAGCCCTGGCTTTTCAAGAAGGTGTTGGCCATGGCTCCGCCGATCAGCAGGGCATCGACCTTGTCCAGCATATTGACAAGGGCGCCGAGCTTACTGGAGACCTTGGCCCCGCCGATAATGGCAACCAGGGGCCGGACCGGATCGTCAACCGAGCGGTGGAAATACTCCATCTCCTTCTGGAGCAGAAAACCGGCGGCTTTGTCGGCTACAAATTCCGTTATCCCGACCACCGAGGCATGGGCCCGATGGGAGACGGCAAAGGCATTGTTGATATAAACATCGGCAAGGGAGGCCAGCTTTTTTGAAAACTCCGGGTCATTGGCCTGTTCCTCGGCATGATAGCGCAGGTTTTCAAGCAGCAGGACATCGCCGTCCTGCATCGCCGCAACCATGGCCTCGGTTTCACTTCCTATACAGTCGGGGGCCAGCTGCACGGTTTGCCCGAGAATATCACTGAGGTAACGGGCAACCGGGGCTAGGGAAAACTTTTCAACCCGCTCCCCCTTGGGTCGCCCCATGTGCGAGCAGAGAATAACCCGTGCCTTCTGCTCAAGTGCATACTGAACGGTTGGCATCACGGTCTGAATTCTTAAATCATCGGTAATATTGCCCGCCTCATCCATGGGCACGTTGAAATCAACCCGGATAAGCACCCTCTTGCCGGAAATATCAAAATCACGAATGGTCTTCATCATTCCTATCCCTGTTCACTGATTTTCTCATGATCACTGCATCATCAACCGGGCCGGAATAATACTTTTTCCGCAGCCCGACCCTCTGAAATCCTGCCTGTTCATAAGAGAGCTGTGCGGACCTCCAGGGATGGGCCATACTTTGTCGACCGACATGTAGAACGGTGCACGATCATCCTCCCGCCCGGACCGAATAAGCATTCCCCAGGATTACAGCATCCGTTCGGCCACGGAAACGGTCAAATCTCCCAGCATATTGGTATAACTGCCCAGCTCATTGTCATACCAGCCGTAAATCACCGCCTGGGTCACCGGCACTTCAAGCACGGGCGGGACCTGGCCCGGCTCAAAATTACAGCTCTTGAGGTGATCAAGGTTCACGCTGATAGACGCTGTGCGGGTATGGGTCTCGGTGGACTCAATCACCGCTGCTGCTTCAGGTGTAGCGATAATGTCTGAAGACACATTCTGCCCGGTTGAATATTCCAGGTAAGGAGTAGAGGCGGCATACTCCTTATAGATACTGTTGATCAGATCACGTTTAACGGGATTGGCAAGATCATCCTGCAGGTTGAGCACCAGCACGATCAGTGAGCCGGTTGAAGTCGGCACTCGTACCGATTCTGCGATGAAGCCAATGGCCTTCATCTCCGGGATAACCAGGGCCAGGGCCTTGGCAGCTCCGGTGGTGGTCAGGATGATATTATTTATTATAGAACGATTCTTGCGCAGGTCGGTGGCCCCGGCAGCAGGCACACTGTCGAGTACCTTCTGGCTGCCGGTGGCGGCATGGACTGTAACCATGGAAGCAGACAGCATCCGGTCGGCACCAAAATGATCCATCAACGGTTTGATCATGTAGGAAAGACAGGTTGTGGTGCAGGAGGCGGCGGAAATAATACTGTGTTTGGCCGGATCATAGTCGTCATCATTGATCCCCATCACGGTCGTCACCGCATCTTCGGGCATGTCGATGCCTTTGGCCTTAATCTTGAACGGAGCCGAGACCATAACCTTTTCAGCTCCGGCCTGTAGATGTCCCCGCACCGAACCCCGGCCTTCTTCGGCATCGGCGGTCGGATCTTTAAAAACCCCGGTGGTATCGGCCACCAGCCGAACACCGTTCTCCTGCCAGCCGATGTCCTTGGGATTACGAGCCGTGCGGAGAAAAGTAACCGGGATCCCGTTAATGGTCATGGTTCCGGCCTGCTCATTCAGATTTTCGATCACCCGGCCTCCCTTATGGCCATGGAGATAGGTGCTCAGCCTGCCATAGGAGGAATC
This sequence comes from Deltaproteobacteria bacterium, assembly GCA_024280455.1. Classification (GTDB taxonomy): domain Bacteria; phylum Desulfobacterota; class Desulfobulbia; order Desulfobulbales; family Desulfobulbaceae; genus DRLX01. The sequence goes on from JAJRQC010000047.1 coordinate 6,434, forward strand.
TCTTTCCACGGTGGCGGCAATATCTTCCAGACCACTGCCGACATTACGGCCCAGATTGACAACGATGTCCGAAAAAAACTGCCGGGAAACGTGATGCCATAACGAAAGTTTACCAATCCTGCCAAGACCGTTGAGTCCGAGTTTCATTGTAATTGCTCTCCTTTATTGTTAAAAAAAAATTGCCAAGCAAAAGAACTACAGGCCGCTGAGATCCTGCAAATAAACTGTTGGATTCGCCCATCATAAATCAAAAGAACCGGAACGAAAAGATTAAACCGGTAAAAATACGAAAATTCCTTATGCTCCTTCCCTCTGTTCGACAATCAGGCACCCTGATCAAACGCTACAAACGTTTTCTGGCCGACATTTGCCTGAAAAGCGGTGAAACGATGACGGTTCACTGCCCGAACTCCGGTTCCATGCGGGGCTGTTCCGATCCGGGAAGCCCGGTGGTTATCTCAAAATCAGACAACCCCAAACGAAAATACGCCTGGACTCTGGAAATGGTACAAGAAGAGTATAACAACCAGACTTCCCGTTTTCACAGGAGAGAACAATGCATAAAAAAACTGCGGTTATCCTACTTAGTGGCGGGCTCGACTCCACCACGGTTCTTGCCATTGCCCAAGCCGGCGGCTACGACTGCGCCTGTTTGAGCTTCCGTTACGGCCAGCGTCAGGACATCGAACTTGACAAAGCCCGCAACATCGTCGAACAGCAGGGGATTCAAAGGCATCTCATCCTGCGGCTTGATCTCGACGCCATCGGCGGATCCGCTCTGACAACCGATACTCCGGTGCCCAAAAACAGACAGTTTGCCGAAATGGAAGAGCAAATCCCGGTGACCTATGTTCCCGGGCGAAACATTATTTTCCTGTCCCACGCCCTGGCCTGGGCCGAGGTTCTTGGTGCAGCCGATATTTTTCTGGGGATCAATGCGGTGGATTACAGCGGTTATCCGGACTGCCGGCCGGAATTTCTTGCTGCCTTTGCAAAAATGGCCGACTTGGGAACTAAGGCCGGAAGCGAAGGGACACCTTTTCAGCTCCATGCACCTCTGCTTGAAATGAGCAAAAAGGAAATCATTCAAACAGGGATCAGGCTCGGGGTGGATTATTCCATGACCCACAGCTGTTACGACCCGGAGGGGGAACTGGCCTGCGGCGCTTGTGATGCCTGCCTGCTGCGCTTAAAAGGTTTTGCCGAGGCAGGCCTGGAAGATCCGATATCCTATGCAGAAGGCAGGGATTAGGAATCCCTTAGGCCAGGAGATTATGGGTGATCCTGCCGCCGACCATGGTCAACACCGCCCGGCCCTGAAATTTCCAACCGAGAAAAGGCGAATTTTTACTCTTTGAAACCACCTGGTCCTCGGTGTAATGAAACTGCAGATCCGGATTGATAATCGTTATATCCGCTTCAGTGCCGACGGAGAGTGAACCGGCATCAAGCCCGAGAATGGCTGCCGGATTCACCGACATCAACTCCACCAGTCGCTGCTCATCCAGCAGCCCGTCCCGGACCAGGGCCAGGGCAAGAGGCAGGGAGGTCTCCAGGCCGATTATCCCGTTTGCCGCCGCATCAAACTCAACCTCTTTTTCCAGGATCGAATGGGGCGCATGGTCGGTGGCAACAGCATCAAAGGTACCGTCGGCCAGTCCCTGACGGATGGCCTGTCGGTCTTCCTCGGTTCGCAGGGGCGGGTTCATTTTGGCATTTGTATTATACCCCTCAACCGCTTCTTCGGTCAGGGTGAAGTAATGGGGTGTGGTTTCCGCGGTCACCCGGACCCCCCGTTTTTTGGCCGAGCGGATAAGATCCGTACTCATGGCCGTACTCACATGGGCAATGTGGACCGGCTTGCCGGTATACTCGGCAAGGGCTATTTCCCGGTAGACCATGATGGACTCAGCGGCGGTTGGAATGCCTTTGAGCCCCAGACGGGTAGAGACCTCGCCTTCATTCATGGATCCGCTGCTCAAGCTCGGCTCTTCACTATGCGAGATAACGGTCAGGTCAAAATCACCGGCATACTCAAGAGCGCGGCGCATGAGCTGACTGTCCTGCACCGGCAGGCCGTCATCGGAAACAGCCACCGCCCCGGCCTCACGAAGTTCCCCATACTCAGCCAGCGACTTTCCCAGGCTCCCTTTACTTACAGCGGCCACCGGATAGACCCTGGCCGATGCCGATGCAGCCAGCTCCAGAATCATGGCGGTCACGGCCCGGTTGTCATTGACCGGACGGGTGTTGGGCATACAGGCCACCCCGGTAAACCCTCCGGCGGCAGCGGCACGGGTACCGGAGACAATATCCTCCTTATACTCTTCACCCGGCTCGCGCAAATGGACATGCATGTCGATCAGCCCGGGTACCACCCAGCATCCGTCGGCATCAATCTCGCGTATATTGCCGACTGCTTCCCGGGTCCCGGCAATACGTCCATTGACTATAAAAAGGTCGCCGAGCTCATCCCTTGAATTTTTTGGATCAATGATCCGGCCGTTTTTTATCAGATAGTTTGTAGACATGATTTCTCGCTTCAAGTCAGGTATTGCCCATGACCAGATAGAGCATGGCCATTCGAACCGCTACCCCATTGGTCACCTGGTCAAGAATGACCGACCTGCGGCCATCGGCCACATCGGGCATCAACTCGATACCACGGTTGATCGGTCCGGGATGCATGACCAGAGCGTCCGGTTTTGCCAGGGCAACAACCTCGCTCGTCACACCGAACCGTCTGGCATATTCCCTGAACGAAGGAAACAGGGAATCGTTTTGCCGCTCCTTCTGGATCCGCAGGGTCATCACCACGTCGGCCCCCTCAACTACTTCGCTCAGGCTGCTGCACACGGTTGCGCCTAACCGGTCAATCCCCCTCGGGATAAGGGTACTGGGCCCGTAAACACAAACCTCGGACCCCATTTTTGTAAAACCAAGAATGTCGGAATGGGCAACCCGGCTGTGCAGAATATCACCGATAATGGCTATTTTCAGGCCATCAAGACGCCCCTTGTGTTCCTGGACGGTCATCATGTCCAGCAACCCCTGGGACGGGTGCTCATGGGTACCGTCACCGGCATTGATCACAGCCGCATCAATATAACGGGTGAGCATATGAGGCGCACCGGAAAAGGAATGACGCATAATAATGGTGTCGGGATTCATGGCCGCGATATTTCTGGCCGTATCGATCAGGGTTTCCCCTTTAGTCGTGCTGCTGGTTGAAGCGGAGATGTTAAAGGTATCGGCGCTCATGCGCTTGGCAGCCACTTCAAAAGAGAGCCGGGTACGGGTGGAAGGCTCAAAAAAAAGATTGATTATGGTGCTCCCACGCAAGGTGGGCACCTTCTTTATGGGACGGGACGATATTTCCTTAAAGGATTCTGCCGTGGTTAAAATATGATGAATATCATCTGTCGAGAGGTGATCGATACCGAGAATGTGACGATGTGGAAAAAAATATCCGGTTGCCATAATTCCAATTCAGGGCTCAAGTAGAAATATGATGGACTCGTAAAAAGGCAAAAATGCCATTTGCACTGTACGGAAATACAAGGTATTTCCTTAGGGCTCTTAACCAGACTCAGCAGAGAGCCCTCTGTACTCCCGCGGGATTGACGCCTGATTGATTATACGTCATCCCCGCGAAGGCGGGGATCCAGTCTCCACCAGGCAATCCATGCCCTTAGGGCTTGTAGGAAAATAACATGGCTGATATTGCGCTTAGGTTTGGGTCAGATTTGGATGAGGAGATTGAACAAAACCGCAGGCGTAGCAGGGCTACGTCGAGGATTTTGTGATTGAGCCTCATTCAAATACGACCCG
>JAJRQC010000048.1 GCA_024280455.1 Deltaproteobacteria bacterium
CCTACTGTGTCAACTCCTGACGATAACATTTGTATTCTCCTATCGTTGTGTTTATACTGGAGAACATAAAGGCACGGCCTGCGCTTAACGTCAGAAATTCACCCTCACTTTCTGATGAAGAATTATAGTCTATGACACTTATGCTTTTTATATTCCGCAGGAGTCATCCCAAAAGCGGCCTTGGAAATTTCAGCCGTCAAAATAGCATATTCCGGTTGTTCCTGGACACCACGACGCCTCCACTCGTCAGTAAGCTCTGCCCGGACAGCAATACCACGCATACGTTTTTCAATCCAGGCTTCGGAATATCCCTTGGCCCGGTACAAAGCCTTGGTTCTTTGGGTCGCCAACTCAGGATCTTCAATCTCCTGAACCCGTTCATAACCCACCTTGGCCAGCCAACGTTTGAAGGGCTCGGCCTTGGGAGAAGGAATAGATTGGATGACGCGAAAAAGAGTCTCCGTATTGGCGCAGTCTGTTTCTCTTTGTTTGCCATCAGTTGAGAGTAATTTCAACCGTACGATTTTTTCGTACGGTTGCCCGGAGCCTGATTCTTGTTTCAATTTTCGCTTTAAATCCGACCAATATCGTTTTGGATTGTTACTTTCAGAAAGAGCTCCACAGACATCAATAACCGAAAACCACCACTCGTTGTTGTGTAACGTTCTCCGGATTTCCTTGTTTTTGAAAACGACCAGTTTTTGGTCCATGCGGCTCTCCTGTTTACCTTAAATCTTTTCCAACAGTTCCACGCCGGCAGGGGCTTCACCCACTGTCACAGTATAGTCGGCAAAGGAACGAGTCGGGTCGTCGCCGCAGTTTTTTTTCACCGTGACCAGGTCAAAAAGCTTGCTGGCCGGGGCGTTTCCAAGTTCGGAATCGTGTTTGTGATAACCAGGCTGTTTCATTTTCAAGAAGGATATCAACAGTGGATTGACCGTTCTCGGATTGATAGCGATGAGTTCTCCTTTGCTAAAATCCATCAATTATCTCCGGCTCAAGCCCATCCATTGCTTTTTTCAGCGAATTTTCATCAAAACTGCCGTCGGCAGCTATTAGTTCTTCCAGGCTACGATGTACTTTGGCCGAAGAATATTGACCAGGTTTACTCTTATGCTGCCACCAGATTACCTTCTTAACCGCCATGGATCCTTCCGGTCGGGCTGAAGAGGCATCCCCTTCGAAAAGCCTTGGTAAAATGTTCTTTATGGTTTCTGCATCCTCGTTAGTAAAGTCGGTACGCTTGGCAAGTTGAGGACTCATGGCTCCGTAGGTAACATAAATTGCATGGTCAACTCTGTGTTTCATACCCATGGTATCAGCACCTTTCTTGCTGCCATCACCTTCACCGCTGACGCTTTTTGTTATCTGAGTGCTGGTCACATTAACCGGCTCTAAGCTAAACGCGGATTGAATAGTCACCGGCCCCCGGATTGGAATAGAAACACCGTCTTTTCCAGTTCCTTTAAAGGCAAAAAGTTGACCAAAACTCCTGACATCAAGCCATTTAGCACAGGCCATCCGGCCGGCTTTTTCTGGTGGCGTTTTTTTACTGTTTAAGGCATCCTTGCCAAGACCAAATTCTTCCGATTCCGCCCTGGCCTTAAGACTGACCATCCCATCAACTTTATTTTCATCGGATTGAACAAAAATTGGCTGGCCGTCTGCCATAAGCAGGTTGCGGATTTTTCTTTTCAGGCAGACATCAGAAATTTCACCAAAACCATCATAGTCAACCCGAGGCCGATTGCCGTTTAAAGGGTCACCATTGGGGTTGGCATTTTTCACAGAAAAAATAATGGCAAAATCAATTTTATTTTCCAGACTCATGGCTATTCTCCTTTTGTAATGTCTAATTTATTATTGACCTGGGTTTTCAGAATCCATTTGCCTTTGTCCAATTTATGCTCTCTGAACCATTTTCTTTGTGAGTGATAACCTAACAAATATTCACCCGAAAGATGCTCTTTTGACTTGAAATCTTCAATTTTAAAGGCATCACAGACATCATCAATCAATCGTTTGTACCCTTCGGCCAGGGGAGCTATATTGTTTTTCAAGCGTTCCTGATATGGGACAATCCCTTTTTCAATATTCAGCCAAGTTGAAAAGGGGTTGTCGGAAAAACGCTGCATAAGACGACTTGCAACGGTTGTCCTTGGTTTTTCATCGGCTACAATCATAGCCATTTCCTCAATTCGTTCAGCGATAGCCAGTAAACGGCCATAGAGATAATCCCGTGTTGTCCTGTCTTCTTCCAGGGCCATAATGTATTTCCTCCTTTCATTTTCCATAGGGTGACGCAGATAGTAGCCTTTATATAAGGCACAGACGACACCAAGATGTTTTTCCCATGCACCTTTTTCACTTTCAGAATTAGAGTATTGCTCAGATAGTCTTTTCGTCTGTCGGTTTCCTGCCCGGCGTACTGCAGATTCAACGATATCACGGGGAAAAGGCCTGCCGTCTATAATACAGGGTAAGATGCGCTCGATAACGCTTTTCTTCAATGTCTCGTTACTCTTGAGAATATTCCCGTAGGCGGCCTCAGCAATCATGCGCGGCGCCGGGCAGGAAACAGTCCAGGTTGTTTTTTTAATAACCTTTTTTTTACCTGCCGGGTCTGGTATCTCAATGGTATGGCGTTGGAACCAGGCAAACTGGGTATGCCATGATTCAAGGCGTTGCAGAAATTCACTGGCCAGTAATTGTCGATAATAAACAACTCCCATTCTGCCGGGAGTGGCGGAATCCAGCCCCATCACGATGATCTGCTCATTAGGTTCCAGACTGGCAGAGTAGCCGGCCATGTATTTTTTCAACTTAACGGCAAAGGATGCGCCAAGATTCACTGAGTGATCAACAGCAGGGTGTTGTTTCTGCTCCTGTTCTTCCTGTAATTGCAGTTCGGTTTGAAAAAAATCAAAGGTTGGCTGGAGAGGTTGGGGTGTCTTTTTTCCTGAAACTGCCCAGCAGATATATACCTGCTCGTTGTTACGAAATCCCTGCCTGCTGATAAGCCAGCGCAAAGCATTATGGGCCTTTTGCGTGACATCAAAACCGACACTGGATGCTTGTTGACCTTTTTTGTCTGTAAAACGCCCCCTGAAGGTAAACCCTGAAGAGTCGTTTGCAGAAATCAGCTTAGCTTTATCCCCGGTATGGCGTAATTTAGCGGGATGACTCACGGCAATAACCTTTTCTTCGCCTGTTACAAAACAAAAACCGGCATCCTCCCCTATCTGGGTATCAAAATCGATCCAACTTTGCTGTAGGGTTTCATCCAGCCATGTGTTGCTATCAGATTCACCATCAATCTCAACTGTCCAACAGACCAATGCGTCACCCTGTTCCATTTCGGGGGCATCCTCGATGACTCTTTTTTTCTTTTCAAGTGGAGGTAAAACTTTAAATATTTTAGGAGTAGGACAGATATCCTCAAAAACATCCGGCCAAACTGCCAGCAGTTTGTTGTTGTGATCAGCAAACATTATGTTGCTATTGATCAGATCTCTCACTACATGCCCTCTACTAATATATTTATGAATGGCAATTACTTTTGGGTGGCTATAGGGGGAATTATTCCACTCTGATAAGAGTTTTTCGTAGCTGCAGAAATATGTTTTCTTTTTCCCAAAAAAGTCCGGGTAATCTTTTGCCAAATATTGGATTTTATCAGCTAAAGGATGGGGAGCCTCTCCACTCGACCTTCCAGCTGATTTTTCGGTAGCAGGCAAAACAACTTTTGTCTTTTCCAGCACTGATGCTCTTTTAAAATTACCAACTCCGTCAATGACGATATTAATATGGGCATTTTGCAAAGTATGACAGATAGGCATGAGCTTTTCTCCTGGCAAGCTCATCTTCTGGCCTTCCTCGTAGGTTTCATACAGCTTGAGCATCCAGGTCATAAGGCAGCCTCCTCCTTTTCTACTGGTAGGATATTCTCATCCAGCCCGAATTGCTTGGCGGTCATTAGACGGATGAACCGGCGTTTACACGCTTCAGATCTTGGAAACTCAAGAATCCCCTTTCGCATCGTTGCCTGCCAGAAGCGGCTGGCCAACTCATCCTTGCCTGTTTCATCCGGATAATCAAAGCTGTGGAACATCAGACCAAAGGAAAGTTCATCTATCTCGGCATAAGCTCCTTCTCCCTCTACGAAACTGCAAGGTTCCACATATCCCTGGCAATCACGAACGCCTAAAAAAATATCCTGCCGACCGCCCTTTTCCAGCATCCGCTTGGCAATATTGTAGTGTTTACCGTCAATGCGATCCTGCGCCAGTTCCGGTCGATGTTCGTTCCACTCAAAATGGGCCTCGATTTGATATTCTACTTCGTGGAGAAATGTGTAAATGGATAGATCACTTTTCTTTTTTCCTCCACCCCAGACCAAGGGCTTGGTACCCTTGGTCTGGGTACGGATAGGGTTCATCACCTGCACCCTGTCCACGTACCAGATCAGGGTAGGCTTCCAGTAGATGGATTTTAAAACACCTTTGATGGCCTCATAGGTCGGTACATGATACGAGCATTTTTCCCCGCCGACCTTGGTCACCGGATCGGTAAACATGGCGTAACGTCCCCAGAGTTTAAAACTGATACTGTTTTTCATAAATTTTCTCCTATGCATCCAGAAAGTCCATATCTTCCACAACCTCTGCGGACACCCCAAATTCTTTACTGTAATAACGTTTATCTAAATAATAAATTTCTTCCCCTTTCTGTACCGGGTGGACAGCTCCGGCCTCTGTTAATTTTTTCCAGACATTTGGAAAGACATTGACAGAATATTGCTGTGCCTTTTTCAAGAGATTATAGGCCTTGGAAGGTTCAAAATCAGCACAGAGTCCGGCTATAATTTCATTCCCCTCACAAAAGGGGACAATAACGGCCTGGGTTGGGGCATCAATGGCTCTGAACGCCCGTCCCGCACTCTTAAAGGATTGCTGAAGTGTGACCTTGTTTGTATCCTGCTCACGACCGACATTAAGTGGATTGTCACTAAGCAGGTTGAGCAGGTTGTCTATTTGTCCAGCCTGCTTCTCATCCAAGGGGTAGAGCATGGGATTCGGATTTTCCTGCTGCCGTTCATAAAAATAATAACTGAAGTAACGCTCCATGGCTGAGGGGCTGAGGAAGTCCACATGCTCTGCTTCGCCAAGAATCCTCCGAGTTTTTTCCTGACCGACTCTGATATCATCAAGCGATACAATTGATTCTTCGTTCGGGTTTACCACAAACACCTCGGCAAGAGGAAAATTACCGTTGCGATTACAGCGGCCAGCAGCCTGGGCTATGGAATCAAGTCCTGCCAGAAAACGAATAACCGCATTGACATCTACATCAACTCCGGCCTCAATCAGCTGGGTTGACAGGCAGAGTAGCGGCTGGTGGCTGTTTAATCGTTCAGAAACTTCAGCGAGAATTTTCTTCCTGTGGGCAGGGCAAAGGCTGGTGCTGAGATGGAAAACATTCTCTTTGCCGACCTGCTGACTGCAACATTCATAAAGAGTTCGTGCCCAGGCCTTGGTATTGACAACCACAAGACAGTTTCCCTTTTCCCTGTACTGTTCACAGGCAACTTCGGTAATGTCATCAATATTCCACCCTTGCGGTCTAGTTTTATCAATTATTTCAACTCGATTTAGATCTGCAAACAACTTTCCAGCATCAGTCACAAGCTCGTTTTCAGCTGAAATTGACAGTGCCCCGTATTCCGGATTTACCCCGGCAAGTAACGGTTGCGTGGCCGTACACAGTAAGGCGGTCGAACCGCAATGTTCCACCAGAAATTGCAGCCCATTATTAAAAAGATGTACGCAGGTTATCGGCAATGATTGAATTTCATCAAAAATAATAAGCGAGTTGGCAAGGTTATGCATCCTTCTTGCCCCCCTTGTGCCGCCTCCAAACAGTACTTCAAGAAATTGCACCATGGTGGTAAAAATGATGGGAGCATCCCAGTTCTCGGCAGAGAGCTTTGCTCCCCAGGTTTGGGTTTCCGGTTCAAGGTTGGAATGGTGTTCCAGGACCCAAGGGTGTGCGTCATTACTGCACTCCAGTATCTCCCGGACAACCTGGGCGTTTTGCTCGATAATGGAAGTATAAGGAATAATGTAATAGATATGATCAAGATTATGTTTTTTTGCATGATGCAGACCGTAACGAATGGAGGTAAATGTCTTGCCGCCCCCGGTGGGAACAGTGAGGCTGTAAATTCCTTGCGGTTCGTTTGCCCTTGCCAGGCATTGAGCAGAAATTTTGTTTCGAATGATATCAACTTCATTTCGTACTTCAAATGCTGATATCGCCGCTTCCAGTCGATCAATGGGGATTTGCCAATCAACTTTTTCCGTAGGTCTGAGATCACGATTAGCCGGGGTTTCAAAATCCGCACTGTCGACTCTGTCGGCATCAATCAAACAGCTAAAGAGAAATCGGGTCAGAAAACCTATGCGAAATGCTTTCAGGCGGAGAGGCTCTTCTTGGTTCTGTCCATAAATACCGGCAATTTTGGCTAAAAAGTCTTTCAAAAAATCAACTGTGGCCAATGCCTTTAACCGGGTTTTTATTTCCTCGTCGCAAATCTTCAAACATTCCTGTAGATGGGTCTGTTCATCCTTTTTATTAATTCGTTTCAAGAACCCATTATCACCATCAAGTTGTAAGCAATCGAGCATGCCACCATGATGGGAGGCAAGGCATACAGCAAGAATCTGACCAACGAGTTTTCCTTGATCTCCATACCTATTAAATTGTTGCCACACCCATTGCGCACCGGATGTAGAATGATCAATCTGCCCTTTTAAACTTACGGCATCTACCCAACTGTCATCCCGGTCAGGATCCAGAATCTCGGTGGCCGATTGAATATACGCCTGAAAATCATGACTGTATTTTCCCAAATCATGGAGGAGTCCTAAAAGTTGTCCACCCTTGGGCAGCTTCAACTTGGCAGCATTTTTTTCTGTCAGCAATGCGACATTGGCAAGATGTTGGCAAACATACTGCTTCTCATCATCACTCTTGCGATAATGAGCGATACAGTTTTCCATTATATTGTTTCTCGGGACCAGAAATTATTAAAAAACCTCATTGAGCACTTCAATATCATTCGTTCGTTTTCCTTGCTGTTCTATTAACTATTCCAACCAGTCAGTTCCTTTTCTATAAATCTGTGTATCTCCGGAATTGCAGGCCGCATCTACCTTTTCTGTTCTGCGGTTTCATAAGAAGATGGTACGATTTTCCACTAACATAACAAGGCTCTGGTTGTTCCTGTTCCATTAAAGACCTCCCTGAATTTCCCCAACCGACCATAAACATATTTCACCATACCCGCTCTGCCACACAGCGAGTAGCCATTTGTTTTTTCGTTCCTTTTGAGGATTAAAAAAAGTGTTGCCCTGCAAGGGGTTCGGTTCATCCGACTGTTTTTTTTAATTCTATATTCTATACTTTTCCGGTGATGCTCCTCCAGCTGAAAAGGAAACCTCCGTATCGTCATGCCCGAGTGTTGTTATCGGGCATCCAGTACGCTGGAAACGATCTGGATGCCGGCCTATGCCGGCCTATGCCGGGACGAAGGGCTCGAATATCTGGATCCCCGCTAAAAGCATGCGGGGATGACGGAGAGTGGTTGTACCTGTCCGGGGATAACGGAAAAAAATGTGAGGAAGTAGAAGGAATCACCCACCCGTTTTCCTTTCCAGTATCACAGCCACTTCCAGCATCTCCCAGGACTGCTGATGGGGTGCGGTACTGTGAACAAGGGCGTACAGCTTTTCCCCATTATCCAGCTGGGCAGCGGGGATCTGGTTCAAGTGGCGAGGGATATAACCCAATTTTCCGTGCTCAGGAGTGTAGAGCGCAACCGCCTTGGAATCGTAGGCATTGTCGGGCTCTCTCTTCAGATGCAGGTGGTCACCCGGTGTCAGCTTTTCGATGATCGCGGGTCCTTCATAATATTGAAACCCGGCGGTCACGCAGGTAAAAAGCGGAATGTGTTCAGCGCGTCCCCTCCTGGACGGGAGCAGGACCAGCGACACAATCCCTGACAATATCCCCTTGATAAATTGACGGCGCAGCATAGTCTCCTCCGACAGCCCGGCAGTGTGAACCTGATATCTTCAAGCCGCAGCACAACCAGCGATAAAAGTATTGCCTTCAGAAACACCGTACCATACCCGCCCTGTCATATAGCGACTACCCATCTGTTTTTCTGTTTTTTTTTGCGATCCGGACAAACCATTGCCCTGCAAGGGGTTCGGTTCATCCGGAAGATTTTTTTTAATTCTATATTCTTTTCTTTTCCGGTGATGCTCCGCCAGCAGAGAAGGAAACCTCCGTATCGTCATGCCCGAGTATTATTGTCGGGGATGACGGACAGAGGGAAAATGCCAGACTTCGATCCAGGGCATTGCCGACTCACTGGATCCCCGACAACAGCACTCGGGGATGACGGTGTTAATACGCACATTAAATGACCCGGAAAATCGATTTTCTTGGCAAATTAATAAAAATTATCCGACTTTTTCTCACTTTAAAATAACACAGTTATTTTATTGAAATAACTGTTAAAAATTATAAAGCGCAGAATGCTATTGTTGCAATGCCGGTGGAGCGTAGCGAAATGGCTGCATTCCCATTTTGTCGCAATGACAAAAACACCCTTGTTTGTATTGACTTTCCGTGGGCGGTGCCCACACTCTGGCAGGCGACATTGACAACCAGACCAGACCAGACTATATTAGTAAGAAATAAAGACTGCGAAAGGAGTATAAAATGCAAATCACCAATATATCGGAAGCAAAAGCCAGTTTGTCGTACTTGATAAAAACCGTACAGGAAACAGATGAGCCAATCATCATCGGCAAGGCCGGCGAACCTGTCGCGGTTCTTTCCCCTTACAAAAAGGATATGTCTCCACGGCAACTTGGAGGGAGCTGGGAAGGGAAAGTGAAAATTTCTTCTGATTTTGATAAAGCTGATGGAGAAATTTCCGATAGCTTTTATGCCTCATCTCTTTTTCCGGATGCATCATGAATATCCTTCTTGATACCCATGTCTTGATATGGGCGCTGGAAAATAACCCGACCCTGTCGGATGCTGCCAGAGAAGCCATAGTTACAGCCACACACATGGTTTTTGTCAGTTCCGTCTCGATATGGGAAATGAGTATCAAAAAAAGCCTGGGCAAACTTGAAACTCCGGACAATCTGCAGGAGGAAATCCAGCTGCATCGCTTCACTCCTTTACCAATAACATGCGACCATGCAGAACTTGCCGGAAAGCTCCCTGATATCCATAAAGACCCTTTTGACAGAATGCTTATCGCCCAGGCCACCATTGAAAAATTCAAACTGGTCACCAGGGATGAACTGATTGCACAATATGATGTTGGTGTGATTAAGGCATAGTTCAAAGCGAAAGTAACGGATCACAGGGGTGGTAACCGCATGTTGTTATTTACCTCAAGCCTGTAAGTGGTCAGGGATAACATCGCTTTGCATCCAGACTTTGCGGTGCTCCCATAAATCTGAAAACTTTTGTCGTGTTCCACTGATATAACAGCCGGCAACGACGGTATCCCTTGTGCGCTGAAGGTAATACAAACCGGAAGCTAAGATTGAATGGCAACCAGAAGGTTTTATGTATCCAGAAACATTACGGAGCGTTTGGTTATGTTGAAATTTCTGATCGGAATTCTACTGGTGCAGGCCGGCACGATAGCGCTCTTTTTTGCCGCCACCCGGACCGGACTTGAAAATACTCAGTTGATGCTGACCATCGGATTACTGGAAATTCTTTTCAGCGTACTGACGGCCTTCTGGTTTTCCTCCATTGCCCGGCAGCGGTTTCGTGAAGAACTGGAAACGACCAAAGAGGAACATGCCCGGGAGCGGGAGAAAATCAGGGTCAATGCGGAACGGCAGAAGGCCATGATTGTCAGCAAGAGTCATAAGCAGCTGCTCAAGGAAACCCGGCGTGCCCATGCTGCGGCCAACTTCAAAGTCGGGGCCGCCTTTGCCGGGGCGCTGGCATTCGGCGGGGTAATGCTGTACTCACAGTTTGTCACCTTCGGCCTGCTGATCCTGACCACCGCCGGTGGCGGACTGGCCGGATATCTGGCACGGGGAAAGCAGATTGCCCGGGTTCGGCACAAGGAATTGATTGGTGGAGAGCAGAAAAAGATCAGCCGGGGGAAATCTGAGAGCAAGTCGACGCGAGGACAGCACAAATGACAATGCGTTCCCACGCAGAGCATGGGAACGAGATAAAATCTTCTGGATGCCCGATAAAAACACTCGGGCATGACGAATCCTGCTGCAAACACCCCATTCATTCCCGCAGTCTTTTCATCCTTGTTCCCACGCAGAGCGGGGGAACAAGGATGAAGATAAAAAAATCGGCCGGGGAACGGTGAAAGGGAACCAGTGGAATTTTCGACCCGGAGTGGACTTTCCAGAACAACAAGCTTATGGTTTATTTGTTTTCAGGGCTATTGCCTGTGCAAACCGGCATAAGCCCGTCCATTCCACGACCACAACCCAGGAGGCGTCACCATGACCACAATTACCTTTAAGGGAAATCCCGTTTCCACCGGAACACTGCCCGCCGTTGGCGACAAGGCACCGGGCTTCACCTTGACCGCAACCGATCTTTCCAATAAAACTCTTGCCGACTTTACCGGTAAAACGATTGTCCTCAACATTTTCCCCAGTATCGACACTCCAGTCTGTGCGGCCTCGGTCCGCCGGTTCAACCAGGAGGCATCCAAACTCGACGATACCGTTGTCCTCTGTGTCTCGGCTGATCTTCCCTTTGCGCACCAGCGTTTTTGCGAAGGCGAAGGACTTGACGATGTCATTCCGCTGTCGGTCTTTCGTTCACCGGAGTTCGGCAAAGACTATGGTGTGCTGATCACCGACGGCCCTCTTGACGGCCTGCTTTCCAGGGCAATCGTCATCATCGATCCCGACGGTACGATACGCTATATCCAGCATGTTTCGGAGATCACCGAAGAACCCGACTATCAGGCTGCGATTGACGCGCTGGCCGCGTAACGATCTTCAATCATCCCCGTCACCGGACGATCCTTTCCGGTGCGGGCCTTCACTCCTGTCGGGATTGCCGGTGTGACAGACCATACAGGTATTGATGGTTCCGGCATGGCCCTGGAGCAGAATAGCCTGAATGTTGTCATTTTCTTCCCTTGAGGGGGCAACAGCATGCTGGCTTCCATGGCATGCCTGGCAATAAATACCCTTGTGTCCCTTTGAAAACCGATACAACGTACCGCTGTTTTCGGCATGCGCGGCATCGTGGCATGCTCCACAACGGGGTTCATCAAGCCAGGGCCTGCGGTTCGGATTTGCGACTGCAGTCAGGTTACCGTGACAGCTGTAGCAGGTTTTTCCGGCCTGTGCCATCGCGCCCCGCAGGCATTTCGTCCGGGGACCGGGATGACAGGCATAACAGGTTCCCCCCATTGTTCCATCGTCAATTCCGGCCCGTGCATGCTTGCCATGGATAGCACTGGACAGGTTGGGGATTCCAGGTTTGTCGGGTTTGCCGAGCGCGTTTGATCCGTGGCAGTCGACGCAGAGCACGGGCCGTTGCTGCATAAGGGACGTTCGGGGTATTGGCCATTCCCCTGGGGCGGAAGCCCTATACCCGGTGGCGGAGTCGCCTCGGAAGGATGACTGACTATTGCCGGCAGGAAGAGAAAAATGTTTGTCCTGGATTCAGCACGATAAGGAACGAGCAGCAGACAGCCAATGCCGACAACGGAAATTGTCGAGAGTACTCCGGCTGAAATACGGCCCCAAACGCTCTTTGTTTCATTTTCATCCTCACTGCCCATCGTGCGGCCCCTTTCGTGTTACAGGTATGCTGCTGAATCGCTATTTCAATTTGTCTTCCAGATGTTCCAGCGATTTTTCCAGTTTTGCAGCCTCTTGACGTATCTTCTTATCACCACTTTTCCCGGCCCGCTCAATCCAGGAACCTGCTTTTTTAAGGTCAGCCTTGGCAGCATCATATTTCTTTGCGGTATAATTCTCTGTTGCCTGCAATAGACTATGATGAGCCTTGACGAGTGGACTCTCGACCCCCATGGAAAGGAGCTGCACCCCATCCTCGGCAGCCTTTAATGCGTTGTCGGCCTCCTGTAATTTATCCTGATCCAGGAACCCGCGGGCAAGCTCAACCTGACGCTCGGTATTCGATAACGGCAGATCTATTTCCGTATACACCATAGCCTCATCAACAGCGGCAAGTTGCTCTTTTGCCGCCTTCTTATCCCCTTTTTTCAGGCTTTCCCCGGCCTTATCAAGATCTTTCCGCGCCTGCTCAACCGGGATAAAATCCTCTATATCAATGAAATCGGAATAAATAGGAATCAGGTCGGCCGCAACCTCTTGGGTATTTTCATAATCCAGATGCTTTTTTGCCACCCAGATGTGATCTTTTACTTTTGCAACGGGTCGGCCGGCTTTGATGATTTTGATCAGACTGTCGACTTTCTGAAGATCTTCTTTTGCCGCTTCCGGTTTCTTGTCATGAATGGCACCCCGGGCACTGGCAATCTGACGGAGAATATTTGCCGCTGCATTGGCCAGGACCTGTTGCTGATCCGGCGTTACAACCCGTGCCGGTACCACGGAAATTTCTTCGACAACCCCTGAATCCGTCGTCTTTTCCGTATCTTTTGCGGCAACAGGACCGGCGGCAAGCAACCCGGCAACAACGGCAATTAACACCTTCTGTTTCATGGACGCTTTCATTGTATGACCTCCACTGATGTAAAATAGTATTATAAGTCCCCATGACCCGGCTCAAACCGGCAAGGGAAAGCACTAAATCCATGCCGACAGTACAGGGTCCAGGCATCCACTTCTGCCACTTAAGTCACACAATTTGTTTTTTTATTTTTCCGATGAAATCTAGTTCTAGATTGTCACATTAAAGAAAGATGATGGACTCGTAAAAGATCTTCAATTCCGTCATCCCCGAAGATAGTTATCGGGGATCCAATGCGCTGGAAACGTCCTGGATCCCCGCCAAAAGCACGCGGGGATGACGGAAATTAGAAAAATCACAAAGTAGATGCAGGGACAAAGGAAAAACCGGAGAGGTGCGGTGGTTTAAAAACAACAGAAGACAGAGAGGGGGCAGGATGGAATAACAAAAAAAAAGGTCAAACCCAGTGGTCATGTTTGCTCTTGCGCTCGTGCAGGTATTTGCCCGCCTGCGACGCCAGGATCTCCAGATTTTTCACGGTAAGGTGTCCGCGGTGAAAATCCACCGCACCATCTTTTTTTAACTGCTGCAGGTGACGGTTAACCACGGTACGGACTGAGCCGACCATACAGGCGAGGGTATCATGGGAAAAATCATTGATCAGACGCAGCGGATACTTACCGGTGATGGGGGAAGCATTGTTTAAATCAACATAATGAAGAATCAACCGGGCAAGGCGGGTTACCGTATCATGCAGGGCCAGATCCGTGGACAGGTTTTCCAGCTGTCGCATCCGTTCGGCAACATAGGGCAGGAAACACCGGTTAAATTCAGGATGGCGGGAGATCCACTCCCGAACGGTACTCAGACCTGTTGTCAGGGTTTCGACATCATCAAGGACAACCGGCAGGATATCGTGCCCCTTGCCGTCCAGCAGGGTGATAATATCATAGCCGTCACCGGGACCAAGAAGCCACAGCGTGACTCTACGTCCTGTCTCCGGGTGGATTCTTGTCAGTTCAAGACGACCACGAATGACAATATGAAAATATTCTACGCTTTCCTGGCGGGAGAGGCATGTGCCTTTGGCAAAGGTTCTCCGGTCAAACAACTGTAGCATATCCTCCAGGACCGGCCTGTTCAGGCCTTTACACAGGGGAGACTGCTGCAGTATTTGAAAGCCGTTCTGATAAAGTGGTGAATCAGGTAACATCTCTTTTTCTACTCTTCAGGGCTCACCCTGGAAAAGTTCTATACGCTCAACTGAGCGAGTTTATTTTTCGACAAAAAGGTTCAAAAACCAATAGACCCCCCGGTCTATTCTTTCAGCTTGATATAGAGCTGCCCTTCCCGAACCCGGATGGTTTCCACCCCGTCGCTGAAGCTTTTCCAGAATCCCTGGTCGCCGCCGAACTCCCGGACCAGATCAATATTTTTAAGCCCGCCCAGCCAGGCATTAGGGATTGGAACACCCATCAGGGAAACTCCTTTGAGAATCACCACCGGTTTTCCCTCTCGATACGCCAGTTCCGCTCCCGCTTTGGCCCGCACGGTTTTACCGCCCATGACCGGAAAATCCGGGTCAACCGGCACCAACAACCGCAGGCTGATCAGATCATCAGCCAGATCAATGGCCATTTTCCGGGCAAGATCGGTATTCTTTGCCAGCAACGCGTTGATCTCCCGTTCACTAAAATGAATTTCCAGGCTTGCTCCCTCTTCGGAATAGGCTTCGGGATTAAGCTTACCCTCTGTATCGAAATCTTCTTTTGGTGCGGCTTGCCCCGGAACAGGGGCCTGTTTTTTCTTTGCAGGCAGGGCGGCAAAAGAATCCAGTTGTTCCAGCTTCTGTTCAAGCTGCTGTTCCTCCTTTTGATCCAGTACCACCGGGGTAAAGGGCTGGGGAAAGAGCCAGGTTCGAATGGCAAAAATGGTAACAATGATGGTCAACAACATCACGCCGACCACTATTCCCAGCACCTGCATGGCGGAAAAACCCTTCTTCGCTCCTTGTTGCTGCTCCATAGTCGCTGCTCCCTGAAAATATGCCCCCGGACTCCTGCTCAAGCAAGTCAGGCAAACGGCTCGAATATCACAACGGCATGAGTAACATTACGATTTGCGACTGAATGCCTGTAAACATGCACGTTATCAAACCATTGCCTGGATAGCAACTATTGAAAATAATGTCATGTTCATGTGGTCACGCTGTCGTGTTCAAACTTGATCTGATGTGTATACTGGAACTATGAAAACTTGAGACTCAATCAAAAATGCACAGGTTTGAGCGTACGCTCAATTCAGCGCCTTGAAAATGGCGGTCAAATGAGCCTTGAATCGCGTAAAGCGATTGCATCGGTCTTTGATCCTGATGTAACGGATCTGGATGTTGAAGAAAAAACAGCGGGGACGGAGGGATCAACTACGGCAGAGCAACAGGCCATAGCCGAGGTGAGAGATCTTAAACGGTTTTACCTGAAACTCATCCGCTATGGGGTGACAATGCTCCTGTTGCTTGTAATCAACCTGATTGTTTCGCCACACAATCTCTGGGTCGTCTGGCCCGCCCTGGGCTGGGGGATTCACCTGGCCCTGAAAGGTCTGGAAGTGTATTCTATTTCCACCCCTTTTGGTCGGACATGGGAAAAGCATCAGATCGATAAACGACTGAATGAAAAACCAACTGGTTGATTTTCGGTTCAACCATGACAACCATCACTTTGCAAACCGATCCGGGTTTCCCGGGCGCTGATCACGAATACACACTCTGCGTTTCGTAGCAACCACTTCCCTGCGAAACGCAGGTGAAGCCGGTCAGAACGACCGGGGAAAGAATCCGGGCGGTTAAAACAGTGGAGCGGCTTTTCCGATCGCGACCAAAAGCCACTGACAGCTCATCCATGATCTCCACGTAACAGTCCGGACAGTATCCGTGTGAAACCGGGTCACCGGTCGGATCTCGATAGTTTACAACCCAGGCTTCCTGCTCCTTGACACGATTACAGCTGCAACAGACAGTCAACATGATCATCACCTCATCTTGGTTTGAAGGGAATCTACATGGTGTAAAGCATGTTGCGTGCCAGACAGAATTGTTACCAACTGTCACACATACATCATACCGGAACAACAAAAAATAATTAACGACAATCCTTTGAAGCCACCTCTTGCTTTCGGATTTTCAGGAATATCTTCGCCACGTCGTACTCATTTACGGACAGTTGTGTTCCCTTCCGGCGACGGTAAAAAGCAGGCTTTTTACACCTGATTGAAATTACGTTATTTTTTTTGTCTCCAGCAAAAGACGTCCTGGGGAATTCTTGAATAATTCAAGAAGGATAACAGGGATGAACAACACAACAGCAGGAACGGAATGAAAATAGTCATTTTACACCCCGACAACTCCCGGTCCAAATGATTCAGCCGTTCCGCCGGCCGGGGAAAGATGGAAAAAAAACCGCCGGCATGTCATGCTCGACCAGTAAAATCGTCACGCTGCCTTTAAGACTGTTGATAAGCTCAGCAAGGTTGCGGGAACTTCCAGGGCCCCGACCATGGGCTCGTCAAGCAGGAGCAGATCCGGCCCGGTTGCAGAACCGGTAACCGGAGCCCAGGGTTGCCTGCACGGCCAGACTGACATTCTCCTGCACAGTGAATCCCTGGAACGGGGCGGTTATCTGGAACGAACGGGCCATGCCAAACTGCGCCCGGGCGTAAACCCGCGTTTTTGTGATATCGGTTCCCTTGAAACACAAGCCGCCACTATCCATTTGCAGCAGGCCGGTCACCAGGTTGAGCAGGGTCGCCTTATCGGCTCCGTTGGGTCCAATCAACACATTCAGGTAGAGATCATCACAGACACGGAGGCCGCCAAAGGATTTTGTTACCCCCTGCAGCTGCAATATCGGGCCGACCATCTCCTTCATCCCTTTTCCGGTTTGCGGCCGTCATCGGCTACCAGCAGTTCAACCGGCACCCAGCCCAGGGAACCACCACCAAGTTCAATCGCCAGAAAGCTGTTTGACTTTTTCCCCGTCCAGGGGCATAATATTATATTCTATAACGTACCGGCAGTACTCCACCTGCAGTTTACACTCTTTCGTAAGAAGCACACTGCCGAGCTGCTTAAATATCCATAAACCAGCATGGCTGGACCAGTTTTTTCGGCTCCAGCCACAACGAACCATGAAAATAGCCTGATTGAGCATCCCTTGCGGGCTACTTTCGGATAAACAGTTAACCCAATCCGATATAAATAATGCTTTATACACAACGAAAGAACGAACTCCTCGACCAGCCCAAGACATGGATGATCACCGGCGTGGCCGGATTCATCGGTTCAAACCTCCTTGAAACCCTTCTTAAACTGAACCAGAACGTCGTGGGCCTCGATAACTTTTCCACCGGCTTTCAACATAATCTGGACGAGGTCCGGGGGTTAGTCACCGATGAACAGTGGCAGCGATTCCGTTTTATCCAGGGCGATATCAGGGAACTTGCGAGCTGTCATGAGGCCTGCAGCGGGGTTGATTATATCTTGCATCAGGCTGCACTCGGCTCCGTGCCGCGCTCCATTGAAGATCCGATCACCACCAATGAGAACAACATTTCCGGTTTTCTCAACATGCTGGTTGCCGGTCGGGATGCCGGAGTCAGCCGCATGGTGTATGCCGCCTCCAGTTCAACCTATGGCGACCACCCCGATCTCCCCAAGGTCGAAGACAAAATCGGCAATCCACTCTCCCCATATGCGGTAACCAAGCTCGTCAACGAACTCTACGCCCAGGTCTTTGCCCGCACCTATGGTTTCAAGACTATCGGCCTGCGCTATTTTAATATCTTCGGCCGACGCCAGGACCCGGACGGAGCCTATGCAGCAGTGATTCCAAAATGGTTTGCCGGTTTATTGCAACAGGAAACAGTGTTCATCAACGGTGACGGTGAAACCAGCCGGGATTTCTGTTTTATCGACAACTGTGTCCAGGCCAACTTGATGGCAGCCACGGCCGACAACGAACAGGCGGCGGATCAGGTGTACAATGTCGCCTTTGGCCAGCGCACAAGTTTAAATGAACTCTATGCCCTGATTCGGGAACGGGTGTCAAAAAAATTCCCCCCGGCAGCGGATGCCAAACCGGAGTACCGGGATTTCCGGGCCGGGGACGTTCGCCATTCCCTGGCCGATATCAGCAAGGCCGGCGACCTGATCGGATATCAACCTGAGTACAGTATTCACAAGGGGCTGGACAAGGCGGCGGACTGGTATATACAACGGTTCACTAAATAAGAGAACATCCGCATGCCGTACATCAACCGTCCATTTCGCTTTTTTTCCATAAACCAGCATGGCTGGACCAGGTAAGCGGAGCGAAGCGCAGACTCCGGGATTTACAGGTCACAGCCACAACAGATAAGCGTAGACTTCGAAGAATGAAAATAGCCTGATAAGACACAGCTTCGCGGGCTATTTTCAGATAAACCAGCATGGCTGGACCATATTATACAGGTCACAGCCACAACCAAGGATGAAAATAGCCTGATACGACATCACTTCGTGGGCTATTTTCGGATAAACCCTGTAGAGTAAACCGGATTTCCTGCAACCGGTTTACTCTACGCTGCTCCGCTGGATAGAATTTGAATCCTTCTCATTATATCATAAGATCCAGCCACCCGGACGCCCACTTTCCTTAATCAATATATATGTCATTTTTTCCGCTTACCTTTTTCAGTCGACGATCCATTGCAAGAGATCTGGCTCTTGGGCTGACCGGGATCATTGTTCTGATAACCCTGATCCTGATCATCCTGTATCAGACCTACTCCAATAGAAAACTTGTCATCGACACCCAGGCCCGGGCGGAACATATAATCGACGAGGCCGGTGATATTTTTTTCCTCCCCCTGTACAACTTCGACAACCAGACCCTGCAGCATATTGCCCGGGTCTACCTTGACGGCAATGATTTTGTCAGCGGCATCACCATCAAGACCGAATACAATGATCTGTTGTTTAATGAAGTTAACGGCCCCGTGGACCAGCTTATCCGTAAAGACAAGGTTCTTTTTGCAAAGAATAAGGAAATAGGGACCGTTACCCTCTACTTCAGCAATCAGAAGCTGCGGGAACAGCAGCGAGACACCATCAAGACAGGGGTCATCGTCATCCTTGTCCTTTTAATCGTCATGCTGGCAGCCATGGACCTGTTCATGCAGATATGGCTCAAGAAACCACTCCTCCAGCTGACCAATGGAATCAGGCAGATTGCAAGCGGTGATTACACCCACCCTCTGCCTCCTGCTCCTCAACAGGAGGTGAATGCCATTATCGATGAAGTCAACACAATGGCCCATCGGATCGCCGAGCAGAAAAAACAATTGGAAGACTCAGAGAAGAGGTATCGCTCCATCTTTGAGGGTGCAATGGAAGGCATTTTCCAGGAGACCCCGGAAGGTTCTTTTTTGACCGCAAACCCAGCCATGGCAAAAATTTTCGGCTACGACTCGCCGGAAGAACTCATGCACTCCTGCACGGATACGGCCAGACAACTCTATACCCATCCCCGGGTTCGGCAACAGCTTATGCATGCCTTGGAAACAGAGGGGTTTGTCACCAACCTGCCCCTGGAAATGCGGCACCGAAAAGGACATGTCCTGACCATCGCCATGACCGCCCGGTTCGTTTGCAATGAAAAAAAAGAACCCGTATATATCGAGGGCCTGGTTTCAGACATTTCCAGACAGCAGCAAATGGAGGCTGAACTGCGGCAGGCCCAGAAGATGGAAGCTATCGGCACTCTGGCCGGAGGAATCGCCCACGATTTCAACAATATTCTCTCCGCCATTTTCGGATATATTGAGCTGGCCGATATGCAGGCCAAAAACGACGACAAACTTCGGGGGCACCTTGCAAATGCCCTTGCCGGTGCCCGCAGAGCACGGGATCTGGTTCAGCAGATCCTGACCTTCAGCCGTAAGGCGGATCATCAGAAAAAGCCGTTTCCACTGGCGATTATCGTCAAGGAGGTCTGCAAACTGTTGCGTTCTTCCATTCCCGCAACCATTGAAATTACCCAGGATATCCAGAGCCGGGCCGTGGTCATTGTCGACCCGACCCAGATCCACCAGCTGGTAATGAATCTCTGTACCAACAGTTACCATGCCATGGAAGATACAGGCGGCAGCCTGACTATCCGGTTGCATGACCAGAAATCGGACAAACGGCCACAGGAAACCAAAGACACCGCGGAGCCGGATAATTTTGTTGTCCTGGAAATCACCGATACCGGCAGCGGCATGGATGAAGAGACCCGGTCGAAAATTTTCGAGCCCTATTTTACCACCAAAGCCCATGGCAAGGGAACCGGGCTCGGTCTGGCCCTGGTCCACGGCATCGTCAGCAACTGCCAGGGAAAAATCGAGGTCACCAGTGCAGTCGGCAAGGGCACAACCTTTCGTATCCTTCTGCCTGCCGTCGACCAGAAGGCCAAACTTGCAGAAGCGGCGGATCTGTCACTGGCCCGGGGGAACGGCCAGAAAATATTCCTGGTGGATGATGAAGAACCAGTACGGGAGGTTTTAAGCAGTTTTCTTGAAGCATCCGGATACACGGTTTCCGCTTTTGCAAGCGGCCGCGAGGCACTTGATGCCCTCCAGAAAAATCCCGACGGCTGTAAGTTGCTGATCACCGACATGGCCATGCCGAAAATGACCGGGGCTGAAGTTGCCCGGGCCGCCCTGGCCATTAATCCGGAGCTGCCCGTTATCCTCTGCACCGGCTACAGTGCCGACCTCAACCGACAACAGGCCCTGGAGATCGGCATCCACTCCGTCATCCAGAAACCAATACAGCGGATGCGTTTCCTCCACACCATTTGCGAAGCCCTGACCAGGGACAAAGGGTCGTGATATATTGGTAATGATCCGGTAAATAACTGCTACTTGACCGTACCCGGCAGATTGTTATCAAAAAAAATGCGTGTACCCATCACATCCCGCCCGAGCTCCCGTACTCTCCGGCTGAATAACTCGTGCACCCGCTGAAATTGCAGGCCCTGACCCGGTAACAATACTCTTGCCAGTCCCCGACATTATCATCAAAACGTGTTGTTGTGAAGGTGTTCAGAACCGAGTAGGTTGCCCCGGAACAACCGGTACTTATAGAATAGGGAGCCCGTTGAACTTCGTACCACCCGGCACCGCTTGTGGAGGTCCAGCCCACCATGATCTTGCCGGGGTAGTATTCGGTGGCGGTAATCCACGGAGTAGACCCGAGCGCGGCTACTCCTCCGCCGCTGCCGCCGGACGGCAGGGTTTTGCCCGTAATGACAATCGGATCACTGAAGACATCCTCCCGGATTCCATCACCATTGGTATCGTAGAGATAATGGGTCGAAATTCGGAGAGTTGCGCTTGTATCCGGGGTTAGATTGGTTAGATCAACCTGCTGATACTGCCAGTTGTTCTGTGTGAGCGGCTGTTGATAACATTCTGTAGCCAAATTCCAGGGGTCCGAATCGAACTGGTATTCAATCCTGAAACAGTTGGCATAGATCGCTACACCGCTGCCATCGCTGGTGTATTGAAGCGGAACATCATCCCAGGTAAACGTCACCCTGTCGGCCTGATCCGTCGATGCCCATGGATACTTCGGCTGGTCACCGAAGGCATTGCCCACAGCCGCCTCGCAGGAAGTGGAATCATCGGCAACAACATTGCGATATCCTGCCTTGACACTGCAGCTCAACGGCCCGATAACGCCGCTGCTGCTCTCGGCAGCGACCCTGTAGTAGATATAGGTCTCCGGCTTGATGCCGATATTGGTACTGCCCACTACCCCGTCGAGCAGGTCCTGTGATTCAGGGATTTGCTGGTAATCCGCATCCTGGGGATTTTTTGCATAGACATGATAACGCGCCGTGCACTGGTCACTGTTATTGCTCCAGTACAGGGAAGTGGACCTGATGATATAATTGGTGCTGTACAGATCGACGGGCGCAGGCGGCGCCGTTGTCGCAACGGCACGATTGGTCGACCTTGCCGTGCCGATATTGTTTTTCGCAACAACCCAAAAGTAGTACGTGGTGCAGGCGGTCAGGTTCCGGGCCGTGAAACGGGTTGTATTAGCGCTGACCGTTCCCGCCTGCCGGGCCGTGCTGAAGTTGTCTGTTTTGCTCAGGTAGATGAGAAAATTATCCTCGTTGTTTGAATTGTCCCGCCAGGATACGGTTATGTCAAAGGTGTGGTTTTGGGGAGTGGCCGCTACCTGGCTGGGCGGTGACGGTTTAGTCAGGGGAACCTGATGCCGGCCGCTGATGGCCGACGCCACCTGCAGGGCTATATTCATTCCCCCTTTCTTCCGTAACAGTGTGTTTGCTCCAGCCCCATTGGCACAGGCAAGATCATTGCGGCGGTCACCGTTAACATCGGCCATCACGAGCCGATACGATTCACCCGTATCATTGATCGAGAAGGCATCGCTGTCCTGAAAGTGGCCGTTTCCCTTGTTTTTCATAAGCAGGTTGACCTGACCGTCGTTTGCCACAAAGACATCAAGATCGCCGTCCCGGTCTATATCACCCACGGAGATGCCGTAGGTCTTGTCGGTAAAGGTCCCGAGATTGGAAAAACTGTAACTAGTACGCGAACTGAACTGATAGACATGATTGATGCCGTTATAATTACCGGTCAAAATTTCCGGCCGACCGTCTCCATTGAGATCACCGATTGTCAAGGCATAGGTGGCCTCGGTATCGAGACCGAACGTTTTTCCCGTAGGCGCACTGCCACCGTTGTTAAATAATATGTAATTTGAGGTGTCTGCGTTACTAACGACGATATCCTCTTTGCCGTCCCCATCAATATCGGCAACGGCAATGGCCGTCGTATTGGCACCAATGGTTGACAAATCATTGCAGGACCAGCTCTGCACATCGGCACCCTGAAAACAGGCGCGATTTCGGCCGTAGTAGGCGATGACCACGTCCTTTTTCCCGTCCTGATTCAGGTCGGCTGCGGTAATACTTTTACCGTAGTCAGGCGCGGTCCGGCTCTCGAAACCAATTCCCGCGCTGAAATGACCGGTGCCGTCATTGATATAGAGCAGGCTTGCGACCGTACCGCTGGTGGCGGCAGATCCTTCTGCGGTGATAATATCAAGATCGGAATCATTGTCCATGTCGACAAGATGGATAGCCCGCGTCTTCAGGGCATCGGCGCTGATATATTCCTCCTGGAAAGAACCGTTGCCATTATTGCGATAGAGGCGGTTTCGTGTTCCGTCATTAGCGACAACAAAATCGATGTCGCCGTCACCGTCTACATCGCCCGCATCAATGTCGGTACTCATATCACCGGCAGTGCCGATTTCTTGAATGGATACAAACCCCTGTATCGGTGCAATAGCGGCCCGGGTAATGCCGTTTGACAGTGTAAACATCAGTATTGCAGCAGCGACAGAAACGATGACTTTCATGGCCCCCTCGACAGAATATAATTTTGGTCTTTTTCTCGGATAAACCAGCATGGCTGGACCAGGTTTTACAGGTCACAGCCACAACCAAGGATGAAAATAGCCCGGAACGGCATCACTTTGTGGGCGTTTTTCGGATACACGTCCATACCCCCGGCAGGACAATGCCTCAGGGATCGATCTGCCACACCGTAGTAACCAAGAAAAGATGCAAAAAATATTCCAATATAAATCATCACCCCGGAAAAAGACATGCACCGTACTGATATTAAACAACTATCCTGGAGATTAGATTTTCCGGCACAGGAATCCTTCTCAAGTTTACTCTTTCGGGAAATCGGAAAAAAGATCGCAGGATCCCGTGTATCAGATGTTGAATGGACAACAATTTGTTACTAAAATACGGAAAACCGCCCGCAGCAAGGGCCAGAGGAGTTAAACTTTTCTTTCTTCAGGTGAAAAAAAGAAAGAAAAACAACCAGTTTTTTTTACCCCCCTGGCACCAATTCCATAAAACAGGAATAACAGTAAGTCAGAAATAACGCGATAACATCCCAATATATCATGATCTTCAATTATGGCCGGCATATATTTTCCGGAAAACAGTAAATATTGTGTGCCACCGGCTCGGGTCATTGCACAATGATCCATCTAACGCTATGGAACAAAACAAAAAAATAAGATAAGAACCTGTGGAATATTTTTTGCATTTCCCGAATAAGAGGTCACCTGAATATCACCACCGGCAGCGGAAAAGCCGACAAACCTTTTCGTCAAATTCTCCTGGAGGCGGAATTATGAAGAGCCCGATAATGAAAAACAGTGCGCTCCTCTGGGCAACGTTTTTCGCCTGCACCCTTATGCTGCTCCAGTACCCGGCGCCGGGGTCAGCCCAGGAAATTGCGCCGCAGATTTCCTACCAGGGGAGGATTCTCAACGCAGCCGGACAACCACTTGCGGGCCCGGTGGACATGGAGATTGCCATCTACCAGTCGGACACCGACCCGTCACCCAGCTACCGGGAATCGCATTCGGCGGTCCCCTTGGAGGATGGAATATACTCGATCCTTATCGGCCGGGGAACCGTGCTGGAAGGCGCGCTGAACGCCGATATTTTTTCCGGCGGCACAGCAATGCTTGAAGTAACGGTCAACGGGGAAGCCCTGACCCCGCGCCAACCCTTTGCCTCAAGTGCCTACGCCTTCCGTTCCCTGGCCACAGCCGCACAGAACATCGATATTCAGGGCAGCTTTCGGGTCCAGGCAGGCAGCCAGTACTTCTCCCTCAGCGCAAACGATGTCGCCAACACCGCGCCTCGCTGCGAGTGCGATACCGATGTCTTGACCCAGGAGTGTGCCGCCAGTTTCTTCGGCACTCAAGATATCGGCACGACCTGTTATGACTGGTACGACGACTATAATTACGGCGGAAGCTTCCACCGGGCCAGGGCAAACAGATACACTAAAAGCTCTCCACCTGTCTCCCTGGCGGTCGACCCCTCGACAGGTACGGTCGAATCCGAAACCAGCTTCAGGGTAGTCTCCAGCGAGCCGACTCTCGTTCTCCGAGACACCGACGGGGGCGGCATACGCCCGAGGATACGGTTCGAGAACAACGGCATTGCCGCCTTTGAGGGGGATGACGGCGGCGACCAGTATTTCAACTTTTACTCAACGTTTCTGAACAACCGGACCAACAGCGCCCATCTCCGGGTATATGGCGCCGCCACCGGCTCCTGGGAGAAATATACCGAACTCAGCCACGACGGTACCAAGGGCACGGTGAGCACCGACACCGGTGACCTGGTGCTTCAGACTACAGAAAAAATCGGCAGGATCAAGCTCGTCCCCGGCCATCTCGGCAGAGTCGACATAGCCCGTGGTTTTGGTCTTGAGTTTCCGGACGGCACCCTGCAGACCACCGCCTACCGGGGATATCCACGGCCGGCCTATGACAGCGGCTGGAGAACAGTTCCCAATGGTAACTGGGACACGGTGACACTGAACCACAACCTCGGCGGTAATGTTGACAACTACGTGGTGGAACTGACGTTCAAAAACGACGGGGGTGCCCACAACAAAGGTATCGGTGGTGATGTCCATACAGTCCCTGCAGGTTCGGAAAATGAAGGCCGCTGGGGTAAATGGTGGCACAGCCTCACCTCCACTTCAATCAAAGTAACTGACTTTGAAAACTTCCCGTTCCTGCAAGGCCAGGAGTACTTCCGCGTGCGTATATGGGTTTACGAATAGGAGGGGAGTGATGAGATTCACAGGCACTAAAAAACTCCTGCTCGCAGGGTGCATCCTGTCGGGACTCTACCTGTCACCGGCAGTCTCCCGAGCCGATGAGATGTCCTCTGCCGGGTATACGATCAAAACCGATGTGTTCAGCAACGGCGGCAGTCGGCTTCTGTCGTCAAATTATCAAATGGCATCCACAATCGGCCAACCTTCGCCCATCGGTATTTCAAGGTCAACATCATATACCAATCAGGCCGGCTTCTGGTTCCGGTCTGCGACAGGCTCTGCCTTAAAAAACAAGAATATTCTGTGGCTCGCACTGCCGGCAATTCTTTCGGGAGCCGGCGAGTAGTCAAAAAACACGACTGAAAGGAAGGAGATGAAGAGAAATTTGCATGGAAGCTTTCTCTTTGAAAGAGTCGGCTGGAGGGGATGCCGACCTACTAAATATTTTCTGCAATTGCAACAGGGGGAATGGGGTATGAGAAGGTGGAAGTTTGTCGCTGTGCTGACTCTATTGTTTGCGGCCTGCTTTTCCCTTGCCTTTAGCCGCAACCTGGTGCCGATCTACGGCCTTCTGCTCTCTGGAGATCAATGGGCACCGCCTTCCAACCTGGTCGCCCGGAGTGTATCCGCCCGCTCTGTTGCACTTTCATGGGATGATAACTCAGACGGGGAAACCGGTTTCCTGATTGAAACGCGACATGGCGCGGGAGCCTGGGGACAAATCTATATGGTTGCCGCCGACAGCCGGTCGATTGCCCTGGGACCGGCCGTGGCAAAACCATTGCTCCCTGATACCCTGTATGAGTTCCGGGTGCGGGCCTACACTGGAAATGCCTCATTCCCAACGAAGATTACGGATTATTCCAACGTGGCAACGGCCAGGACCAGCGTTGCGCCTACATCCGCTCCGGCAACTCCTGTTGCTCTTGATGCCGTCGGTGTCGACATGGATTCCATTGTCGTATCGTGGAATGACCAGTCCGATGACGAAGATATGTTTACCCTGGAGCGATCACGGGATGATTGCTCTTCTTTTTCCTCCAGGGCCACCCTGAGCGCCGATGTAACCAGTTACAAGGACACCGGTCTGGATGCGAACCGGACGTACTGTTACCGGGTCAAGGCCTCCAACTTGCAAGGCTATTCCGGTTATTCCAACTCAGGGAGCGCGACGACGCTCAATCCGCCGGTGCCGCCTGCCGCTCCCTCCGGGCTGGCGGCCCAGCCATGTGATCGCGGCGCGCCCTGCATTTTCCTGGCCTGGGAAGATAACTCTGCCAACGAGGACAGATTTGTCATTGAGCGCAAGCCTCCAGGTGGCGCATGGAAGGAGATCGGCACGTCGGATCGTAATCAGTACAAGTATACGGATGCCTATCAAATAGCTGCTTTAACCACATATGTATATCGGGTGGGGGCCGAAAATCGCTACGGTACCACCTATTCCAATGAAAGCACGGGCTATTCCATGGGAGGTGAATTCAAACCTGACTGGCCAAAAGACCCGCTCGCCCAGGGAGAGTCAAGCAATACCATCCTGCTGCAATGGACGGATGCCTCTGATAACGAGGAAAGGTTTGTCATCCATCGAAGTCTGTCCGGAGATACGGGAACGTATGTCCAGGCAGGTGAGGTCGGGCCAGGGGTGACCTCTTTTTACGACTCAGGTCTGAATCCGGACACCACCTATTATTATACCGTCTCGGCCTGTAATTTTGCCGGTTGCGGGACCAGCGGTCCAACCAGTGGCAAGACCAAGCCTGCCGGCAGCCTGACTTCACCTTCATCACCCGGCAGCCTGGCCGTGAATGTGATCAGCCAGGACAGCTCCGTTCTTCACCTGAGCTGGACGGATTACGCCACCAACGAGGACGGATTCAAGCTCTACCGTAACACGGTCTACAGCAAGCCGTCCGCTCCTATCCAGACTCTGGGGGCCAATGTCAGCAGCTTTGACGACACCGGTCTGAACGGGTGCACGACCTATTACTACTGGGTCGAGGCCTTTAATTCTGCCGGAACGTCAACAGCACCAGCAAATTCCGGAACTACTCCGCCAGGTCCGCCCGGCGGCATGATCGCCTCGCAGGGGACCGTGCTCAACGGAATATATCTTGATTGGGACAATGTTACATGTGCCCAGGAATATAATGTCTACGAACTGACAAATCAAGATGGCAACTGGACTCGGCTCAACCTGCCCGGATCTATCACCACCAACCTGACAACGATCGGTGATGTACAGCCCATGGTTTACCTCTTTTACCGGGTCACCGGTGTTGATTCCAGCGGCAACGAAGGAACACCGAGCCAGTATGTGACGGGTTGGGCATCGGGGGCGGTTCCAACCGGAGTTGCAGGCAGCAGAGGGACGTATTCGGATAAAATCGCTGTGACCTGGGAACCGGTTCAGACATGCCCCCAGGGCCAGGGGATTAATGCCAGATACATCAATCAATATGATATTTCCTGGTCTGACGCGCCGAACGGGGCCTTTACAAAGTTTAAAACGGTTCAGGTCGATCCAACGGCTTCAGACCCGGCCATGCCAATAGGAACATCACCCGACCCAGTCAGCATTGATATCTCCAACGCTGATGCATCCACTTATTTCCCGGGGTTGACCCAGGGGGTAAAATACTATTTTGCCGTCCAGTCTACCTACAAGGTTGATCTTATGTGCGATGATAGCGCTGATTCCCCGACTGTGTACGAGAGCGGTCTCAGCGCCCCGGCCGAAGGCTGGATACAGGCCCAGCCTACCAACTATCTGCCTGCCCCTGCCTGGTTGACAGCCTCGGACAGTCAGCTCTGTCGAATTGATCTCAACTGGGCTCCTGTTTCCGGGGCCGCATCCTACAAGGTCTACCGGAGCCCGTCGGTTCTGGCGCCGACATGGAGCCTGCAGGCCACTGTAACCACGACCTCAATGACACAGGTGGTCGATGCCGGCCTGAATGTCATTCCCTGGAGTTCGTATTGGTATATTGTCACCCCTGTCAGTTCCAGTGGTGTTGAAGGGTATGCAAGTCCGTACGATGGGGGGTATGCGAGTAGGGGTTTGACAAATTGTTATTGAATCCAGCCCGCATATTGTTTTTCTGGAACGTGAGCGTTTACCCGTGGTGCGGAGATGAAAGTCATCAGGACGTGGGGTACGTGACCCTACGCAAGGGCCCCGAACGTATTTAAGATGTGCTGCTGACCGGCAGCACACAGGACGTTCTAAAGGGAATTTTTTCTCAATGACGACCAATGCGTTATCCACCGGACAGGGCCGTCAACTTTTCAACCAGGAGCTGATGCAGAGCCTCGCTGCGATCGGCTATATCCTCAACGACATCCCCGGTTATGGCCTGAAAAAAGCGTTCACAGATTTTCTGCTCGCTGCGGCTCCAGCCCCTGGTATACCCCTGTTTGCCCGGCTGTGCCTGCTTCTCGTCAACAGCTTCAGCATAGTCGCGGCGGCCGTGGGCCCAGTTGATAACCAGACTGTAAAAGAGCAGGACCCGGTCCAGCAGGATGTACATGAGCTGGATATTGTTGACCGGTCCAAACTTAAGCTGCTGCTGATCCAGTTTCATGCCGAGCAGTCGAACACCGGATAGAAGCTCCCTGCCCTTCAAAGCCGTACCGGCGGCACCCAGCACTCCTCCTATTGCCGAGAACACGCCAAAGGTAATTCCTGCCGCCGCCAGATCGAGTCCGGCCCCCAAAGCGGCTCCGCCCAGGCCGCCGGTCATGATCAACTGCCTCTGATTCAGACCGAGGAACTGCCAGGTTTTTTCGCTGAACAGATCCTGGCGCAGGATAGACTGGGGGGGCAACTCCGGGGTAAAGATATTATGCTTGAATAGCTTTCGGATCCGCCGATGGGTCGAGTTCTCTTTTTTGCCGACAAATCGGGTGAAGGCCGCCCGCATTTTTTCCTGCAGCTCTTCTTCATCTTCCCCTTCCTTAAGAGCAACAGTTTTCCGATAGGAAAGCACCTCTTCCAGCAGTGCCGTTATCAAGCCGGCACTCTGACGGGTCCGGGCGCTCCAGTCCTCTTTAAAGGCACGGATAACCAACTCCAGCACGCCCTCAATGGTCTGGTCGATCCCCTTCAGACTTTCCAGCAGGGCGATACGCTCGGCATAGGTGGCCCGAATCGAGTTGAACACCCGAATCGAGTTGAAATGCTTGCGAAATTCTTGCTGCCACTGGCCAAGAAAACCGGAGTCATCCTCCTTGCAGTTGAGGATCGCCATCCGGGGACGACCGGTGAGGCGGAGAATTTCCATTTCAGCCTTATCCATGTTGCGAACCGGCCGCGAGCCGTCGACGACAAAAATAATCCCGGCCCCGTCAATGAGGGGTTTTAAAAGCCGACAATCATCATGAAAAGCGGCATCGTCGCCATGGGCGGCAATAAAATCGACCAGTAACCGCTCATCCGGCCCCTGGTAGTGCTGCATCCATTGCAGAGTTCGCCGGGGGTTCTGAAAACCCGGAGTGTCGACAAAGGCAATCACCTCCCGGCCGTCTATTGTAACCGGAAAACGACGACATTCCCTGGTTTCACCCGGGATCGGACTGATCCGGACACTGTCATCCTCGGCCAGGGTCGAGAGGACGGAAGATTTTCCCTCGTTGGGATGACCGACCACTGCAAATTCAGGTACCTCCTGCACTATCATAACTCCACCAGCCGAATACATTGCAGATACGGATCCCCCAGCGTATCTATTTTCTTGCTCCAGATACGATAATCCTGGTCACCTGTTGTGGTAAAAATGGTCCCGGCATCAGGTTTTCCGATAAAGGCGATACTGAGAAGAACCTTTTCCCCCACCAGTTCACGGAGTCTGCGCAGAAAAAAGAAGAACTCTTCTATGGGCGGCTGCCAGGCCTCCTGGAGCAGAAACAGCGAATCCGCACCGGTCAGATTTTCCTGCCCTATTTCCAGAAAAACCTGCTGTTCCTCGTCCCCGCCCTGGTCGACACGCAGACAGCGTTCAACCTCCAGCCCAAGCCGGGCCCGGACCAGCCCGGCCAGTTCTTCTCTATCACAGTCATCAAAGAGTTCATCGGGGATCAAAGCCAGCACCCGGCCACCGGCCTCTAGTGCAATCTGGTTCCTGGCCGGTTCATCCGCCTCCTCCTCGTAGACCGGCGGCTGCTCCAGGCTGGATTCGGTTGAAAGACGGGGGGTCAGCATCCGGTGGAGTAACCGGCTCTGGTCGGCGGTAGTAAAGTCCAGCCGCCGGAGCAGGGAGCGGCTGGTCAACCATCCGGCCACCAGCAGACAGATCCTTGGCAGAAGCCCGTAAACCGCCACACTCAGACAGAGAAAGGGCCACCAGGAAACCAGATCGCCGGTGGCCAGATGATAGATGCCGTCCTTGAGAACCATCTGACTGCCCTTGATCTGGGCCGGATCAGGGAAGCCGATCCCGGCGGGCAGAAGCCATGACCAGGGACGAGCGATGGTCTCGACCAGTCGATACACGGTCTCGCTGCTGAGCTGCAGGGTCGACTGCCAGCCAAAGGCAATATCGGTCCCCACCACCTTGAGCAGGGTCGCCGCCAGCACCCCGAGGTTAAAGCCGATGCCCCCGAGCTGGATCAGGAGAAAAAAGGGGAGCACAAAGAGAAGGGCATAACTCCTGTGCCTCCGTCTCAGACGGCCCGATAAACCGGCAAGCCACCGGTGCGAATCCATGGCAGCCGGCAGACGTCCTATTTTTCCAGCCAGATACAAAATGCCTTTCCGGAGCAGGGTATAGAGTATCGGCAGAGATTCACCGCCGATCAGACGCCGGGCAAGAAAAGAAATCAGCAGGATCAGAAGCAGAAACAGCTGGCTGCAGACAAAGAAAAGGAAAAAAAAGGAGACGTTGACCGGAGTGGTTCCGGAATAACTGAGAAAAGAAAAAGCCGAACCCCAGCCGACAAACAGGGCAAATATAAAAATAAACCAGCCGCAGATCCGGGTCAACTCCCGAAAAAGTCCTCCCGGCAACACCGTGACCCCGCCTGTATCATGGAGGAATTGGTCACGACGCCGGGACAACCATTGCCTGAGCAGGCAGGCCCGGTCAACGGAGGAGTCGTCCTGTCCACAGAGTTCCCTGATCTGCAGGTATATTGCCCGATCACGTTCAACCGGATGACCCTCTCCATCGCTGTCGATCAACTCCTGATCTGAACTGAGGAAAAATTCAAAATCCAGAATGTCGGCAAGCGTCCAGGGCTTTTTCATGCAAAAAACCTCCACACAAAAAACCTGCCTGCGGCAGCGATGGTCTGCATCAGGAACTCCGACTACTCAAAAACAACCATGGAGTTGCGCACCACATGCTTGACCAGGTCGACCGTGTTTTTCATCTTGAACTTCTTGAGCAGTTTCGCCCGGTAGTGATCCACGGTGCGCGGACTCAGACAGAGAATATCCGCCATCTTTTTACTGGTATAGCCCTTGACGACAAGCTGCAGGACCTCCCGTTCCCTATCCGTTAACTGAATAATAGGAATCTCCCGGTGATCGCGAAAGGCTGAAATCATGTCATCGGTGACCTCGTTGGACAGCTGCGGCGACACATAACTTTTTCCCGACTGGACCGTACGGATGGCGGTCAGGAGTTCAGTATCCGAATCATCTTTCATCAGATAGCCATGGGCACCGGCGGAGATGGCATTATAAAAATATTGACTGTTTCGATGCATGGTCAACATGAGAACACGCACCACCGGGTATTTTTCGACAACTTCCCGCACCGCCTCTATGCCGTTGAT
The DNA here is from genome assembly GCA_024280455.1 of Deltaproteobacteria bacterium. Taxonomy (GTDB): domain Bacteria; phylum Desulfobacterota; class Desulfobulbia; order Desulfobulbales; family Desulfobulbaceae; genus DRLX01. The sequence continues at coordinate 32,248 of JAJRQC010000048.1, forward strand.
ACGCGGCATAGAAATATCCATTATGATCATATCAGGCTGCTCATGGACAAGAAGATCCAGTAACTCCTGACCATCACCGGCTTCACCGATCACCTGTATATCCGACTCAATCTCAATAATTGTCCGCAGCCCTTTACGAATCAGGCTGTGGTCATCGGCAATAATTATGCAATAGGGTTTTTCCGTCATGATTTCACTTTACTTAAACCGGAGGCTGACCGGACAATGATCGGAACCGGTTACCTCATCATGGATGGCGGCATCAAGGATCCGGTCCCGGCTGCCGGGATCAACCACAAAATAATCTATCCGCCAGCCTATATTCTTGGCCCGGGCATTAAATCTGTAACTCCACCAGCTGTACTGCTCAGGGTCCTGATTGAACAGGCGGAAGGTATCTACATACCCGGCGTGAACGACTTCATCAATCCAGGCCCGCTCCTGAGGAGAAAAACCCGGATTCTTCACATTGGCCTTAGGATTGGCCAGATCAATTTCCTTATGGGCCACGTTGAGATCCCCGCAGAGCACCACGGATTTCTCTTTGCCGAGCCGATCCATAAAGGCAAGGACAGCCGCGTTAAATGCCTGCTTATACTCTAGACGCTTAAGCTTCGCCTGTGCATTGGGGAAGTAGCAGTTGATCAGGAAAAAGTCATCAAACTCCAGGGTCAATACCCGGCCCTCGGCATCGAAGGCATCCTCGCCAAGTCCGTATATGACGTTTATCGGCTCTGTCCGACTCAGGACCGCTGTTCCGGAGTACCCTTTTTTTTGGGCAGGATACCAGAAGGCATGATAGCCGGGAATATGTTTCACCTCGTCGGGCAGTTGATCGGGCAGCGCTTTAATTTCCTGGAGGGCAAAAACATCGGCATCGAGTTCGTGGAAGGCATCAAGAAAGCCTTTTTTTAAGGCCGCCCGTAGTCCGTTGACATTCCAGGAGATAAAAGTACGGCCCTGATCGGCAGATGTTGCTCCTGGTTTTTCTCCTGGAATTTTTCGCGGGTGCACACCGTTTTTCGGACAAAGATCAGCCAGCACGCAGCGGTCACAATGGGGCAGGCGAGGCTTACAGGTTCCCTGGCCAAAGGCGACCAGGATGGAGTTTATTCTGATCCAATAGCGCTGTGGAAGTTTGTCCCGCAGTGCCATCTCCGTCTGCAAAGGGGTTTTTGTGTTAACATAGCCCCAGATGTTCATAATCCGGTGGACATGGGTATCTACACAGATGGCCGGCTTTGCAAAGGCAACCGCAACCACCAGATTCGCCGTCTTACGGCCCACCCCGGGAAGCTGGACCAGCTCATCAATGGTATCTGGTACGCTGCCTGCAAATTTTTTCTGCAGGACTTCCGGGAGTGCGGCCAGATATCCGGCCTTATTACGGAAGAAACCGACGGGATAGATAATTTTTTCAAGCTCGGAAACGGACAGGGCGGCGAGTTCCTTCATTGTTTCGGCACGGGAAAACAACCTGCGGGATGCAGCAGCCGTAACCTCGTCTTTGGTTCGGGCCGAGAGAATGGTCGCGACCAGAACCTTGAACGGGTCTTTGGTCTGGGCCGCAATGAGGTCAACCACCGGCACCTGGTAATCGGCAACTTCTTTTTCAAGCCGGGCAACGGCCTGCTCAATAGTAAAGGCCATGCAAAAATCAATAAAGTTGAGGAAGATGAAGAGTATGAGACAGGATACCAGATGTAGCCCGGAGACGCAACAGCCCAAGCTCTTCCTGCATTCCCGGAGACCGTAAAGAGCCGTTCAAAATCTTCGCCTTTCCGCGGTCTGAATCCTTTCACAGGCTCGGCATGAAAGATGCAACAGTGGGCAGTATGCTACTAATGTGTATCAAAAACTGCAACGGAAATGCTTTATTTTGCAACACTAATGTTGTATTTTGCCACATAATCGTTGCAGGGAAACCTTGAAACACACACTTTTTCATGCTCTGCAAACGTTAAAAGTCCACAGGAGGAATACATGGCAGGTAAATGGAAAATAATGTCCGGAGTTATCGGCTCGTTTCTTCTCTGCGGTGGCCTGCTCATCCTTCTCGATTACCTGCAGGTGAAAAAACTGGCTGAAGGCAGCACCCTGCCGGTCACCCTCTGGTCCATCCTGATCCTTGGTGCCCTCCTCCTCTGCACCCTGATTCTGATCAATAACGGCTTAATCCGCATCTCACAAAAAGTCGCCGACTATAAACAACAACTCATCGATACGGATAATGCCCTGAAAGAAGCTCAGTCCGAGTTCAATGAAAACCTGGAGCGCCGCACCTTTGAGATCTCAGTGATTAATGCATCCCTCAACCGGGAAATAGCTGAACGTATCCAGGCTGAATCGGCAAGCAAACTGCTGCAGCGAAGGCTGGAGCTTATCCTGGATTCCGCCGGAGAGGGCATATTCGGCCTCGACACCAATGGAAAGGTTACCTTCGTCAATGTTGCCGCCACGGATATGCTTGGCTGGAGCGCTGGTGAAATGATCGGAAAATCACATCATGATATGGTGCACCATGCCTATGAAGACGGTTCCCCGTATCCCATTGCCGAATGCCCGATCCACATGGCCTATATGGACGGCGAGGTTCAATTCAGAGAAAATGACGTCTTCTGGACCCGGGACGGGAGAAGCTTCCATGTCGAATATATCAGTACTCCCATCGTTGAGCATAACAAACTGGTTGGGGCGGTTGTCGTCTTCTCCGACATCAGCCACCGACTCAGAACGGAAGAGGAAAAAAACAAACTGCAACGAAGAATGGAGCTCATTCTGGATTCCGCCGGTGAGGGGATATTCGGCCTCGACCTCGACGGCAAGGTGATCTTTGTCAACAAGGCCGCCACGGTCATGCTTGGCTGGACCCCCGAAGAGCTGGAGGGGAGCTCTCTGCACGACCTTGTCCATCACACCTACAGCGACGGATCTCCACATCCGGCCGACCAATGCCCCATGCGCATGACCTGCCGGGACGGCCAGGTTCACTTCAGATCCGATGATGTATTCTGGAGTAAGGATGGGGCAAGTTTCCCGATTGAATATGTCAGCACCCCCATTATAGAAGACGGCACATTGACCGGAGCAGTTATCGTTTTTCGTGACCTGAACACCTTTACCTGAAACGAGGATCCAATGGAACAGACCGGTTTAGAAAACACCGCTATTCTCATCATTGATGATGAAGAAAGCCTCCGCCTGACCTTTCAGCTCTTTCTGCAGCGTCAAGGATATTCGCCGATACGGACAGCCGCAAGTTTCGAAGAGGCCCTGACCGCTATTGCCGACAATCATTTTGACCTGATCATCAGCGACATCGTGCTGGAGGGGAATTCCGGCATTGATCTCCTGCGGAGAATACGTGAAATGGGGGTCCAGTGCCCGGTGGTCATGGTCACGGGATATCCTAATGTGGAGACCGCATCGGAGGCAGTTCGGCTCGGGGCCTTTGACTATATCTCCAAACCCGTTGACAAAGAGACCCTGCTCAAGACCGCCCGACTGGCCCTGCGGCAGTACCGGCTTGAGAGTGAAAAAGAAAAAGCCGAGCAGGAGAACAAACAGTACCAGACCCTGCTGGAGACTATCTTTCGCAGTGTCTCCGACTCCATAATCACCGTTGATTCCGAACTGAATATAGTCACCATGAATCAGGCCGCGGCTTCTCTTTTGCGGGAATTGAATCCCGGCAGCACTGAGCGGTTAAACTTCAATGAATTCTGCCACCGAAACGACTTCTGCTCCCTGAAAGATGACGCCGAGCATGTCCTGAAGACGGGAACTGAAATCAGTGAACATCGAATCGAATGTTTGACAACCGGCAACAGCCGGAAAATTCTCTCCGTCTGCATGTCGCCCTTTGATGATGGAGGAGGCAATTTCAGCGGTGTGGTGGTGGTCATTCGCGACATGACCAGAATAGCCCCGAAAAAGGCCGGCCACCGAACCAGGTTCCATCGTTTTATCGGTAAAAGTGATGTCATGCAGACCGTCTACACCATGATTGAAAATGTGGGCAAGGTCGACACCACCGTCCTGATCAGCGGTGAGTCCGGGACAGGACAAGAACTTGCTGCTGAAGCCCTGCATGAAGAAAGCCATCGCAAAAACAGGCCGCTGGTTAAGGTCGACTGTACGGCGATACCGGAGGGCCTGCTTGAGAGTGAACTGTTCGGTCACAAGAAAGGATCCTTTACCGGCGCGGACCGGGATCGGATGGGCCGTATTCTTCAGGCCGACGGCGGCACCCTGTTTCTGGATGAAATCGGCGATATTTCGGCCATGGTGCAGTTGCGCCTGCTGCGTTTCCTGCAAGAAAAAACCTTCTATCCCGTTGGCCGGGATACGCCTATTCAGGTTGATGTACGGGTGATAACCGCGACTAACGTAAACCTACGGCAAAAGGTTGAAGAGGGGGAATTTCGCGAGGATCTCTATTTCCGCCTTCGGGTTATTGATGTGATCCTGCCGTCTCTCAGGGAACGAAAGGGCGACATTGCCCTGCTGACCCACTATTTTATTTCTCTGATATCCCGGAAGATAGGAAAAACAATCAGCGGTATTTCCGACCAGACCCTTGCGACCATGGAACGTTACCCATGGCCGGGCAACGTTCGCGAGCTTGAGCATGTTCTGGAGCGTGCATGCGTACTCTGCGACAGTCCGACCATTTCAGCCGATCAGCTGCCTCCGGAAATTATCCATTTCCAGCAGGAGGTGCCCATCACCCAACCTGAACCGGTACTCGCCCAGGTCGGCACCTCGATCATCACACCCCTGAACCGTTACAACGACCCGGCTCCGATGGCGGAGATGATCCTGAGCGCCTTGCGCAAGACCGGTGGAAACAAGGCAAAGGCCGCCAGGATACTCGGTATCGACAGGTCAACCCTGTATCGAAAAATCAAGGAAATGCAGATCGATTTATCGCCCCTTGACCTGTAATGTTTTCCCCGGCATGATCTGCCCGGCCCTGTTTTCTCTGACCGGTAAATTCTCCGGGGACGTTACATCCGAGCTCTACTGATCGAAATAGAGATTGTTTCTTCCCGGAACCAGATCAACATGGGCGCATGAACAGGATCCAGGTGAAAAGCCGACACTCTCCGGCTTCCACTACGTTCCATTCCCTCGCTTAGCAGGAGACGTTATGGCTGGTCAGCTGTTTTCCATACACAAAAAGCCCGGATCCGTTCTCCTTGCAGCGGCCATCTGTTTCAGCCTGTGCTCTCCGGTCCTGTGTCACGGCGGCCGGACATCTTCACTCCCACGCTATGTCGGCTCCAGTGCCTGCAAGCCCTGTCATAAAAAAGAATATTTAAGTTTTACCAGATATGCAAAAAAAAGTACCTCCTATCGCAGCATTGAACGCCTGAAAAAAGGCCTGAGCACACAGGATCTGAACAAATGCTACGGCTGTCACACAACCGGCTACGGCAAGCCCGGAGGCTTCACCAGTATTGAAGACACCCCGGAGTTGAAAAACGCCGGTTGCGAGGTTTGTCACGGACCGGGCAGCCGACATGTTATCACCGGAGATCCCGACCGGATCAAAAAAAAACCAACCAGAAAAGACTGCGAGAGCTGTCACACGCCTGAACGGATCCGGGCCTTCAGATATACACCCCTTATTCACGGCGGGGGACATTGAAATGCTGCGGGTTGTCGATTTTATCAGCAAACGACTGGCTCTGAAAATCATGGTCATCCTGGCTGTCGGCGTGGCCCTGATTATGACCCTGGACATTGCACTCAGCGTCAGGAACCAACGGGATGAGATGCGGCAGACTATGACCGATTTCGGTCGGGAGCTTGGCTCGCTTGCCTATGCCGGTATTAAACATCCCATGGCGGTCGGCGACAGTCCTTCGATTGAAAAACAACTTCTCGATATCAAAGGCCAAACCCAGCGGGCTGAAATTGTGATCTGTGATTTCAAACAACAGATTGTCTTTGCCACCGATACGCGCAGAATCAACACCCACGTTGCACAGTTCATCCCTAACCGAAAAACGCTGGATGCCCTGGACAGATCCCTGCATGTAAAGGGAACCGGAGCAGAAGAGACCTTTGAAGAAGAAGTAGACGGTAAACGATACATGGTGACCATTCGCAGCATCCTCAACGAAAACGAATGTCACCACTGCCACGGTGAAACCATACAAGTGCTCGGCGCCCTGCTGACCCGGTACTCCACCGATGCGACCTATGCCTCTATAGCCACCTTGCGGGAAAGGACCATTGCCATTTCCCTTCTCGGTCTGGCTGCCATTATAATCTATATCTATCTGGTCACCAAACCGTTGACCGAACTGGCCGCCAAGGCGGAACAGCTTGCCAAGGGCGACCTGACGGTCTCGGTTCCAGTGACGACCAAAGACTCCATAGGCATTCTCGGCAAGGCATTCAATGCCATGGTCATGGGCATCAAGGATCAGATAGAGCTTGCCAACAGCCTAAAAGAAACCATTGCCGACCCCCTGTTCATTGTCAATCTCGACATGACTGTAACCTATATGAATGACGCCTGTTCACTGTTCACCGGCTACAGCCATGAGGAGGTGGAAGGCAAACTGACCTGCAGCCAGCTGTTGCAATGCGATACCTGCGATACCAACTGTCCGGTACAGAAATGCATTCAGGAGGAGGGGCCGTTCAGAGGGGTCAGAGCAACGGCTATCACCAGAGAAGGAGAAGAAATTCCGATCATGGGCAGTGCCAGTGTCCTGAAAGACGCCCACGGGAAAATCATCGGCGCCATGGAAGTCTTTAAGGATATCACCGATGTTATCAGGGCGGAACGGCTCCAGTATATCAAGCAGACCGCCGAGCGCGAGGAAGAGCAACGAAAATATCTAGAAACCAGAGCTCAAAATATTCTGCAGACACTCTCGCTGGCCTCGGAAGGTAATCTGGAGGTACGGGCTGAACTCTCCGGCCAGAAAGGGGTCATGGACAAGATTGTCGAACATACCAACCACATGCTCGACAACCTGGAAAAACTCTATCAAAAAATCTCTACTTTTAACAAAGAATTGGAACTGGAGGTTGCCGGACGCACGGCAATGCTCAGAGAACGCACCTTTCTGCTTGAGCAGGCCAACCGTGAATTGCGGGAACTTGACCGGTTTAAATCTTCGTTTCTGGCCAACATGTCGCACGAGCTGCGGACACCGATGAATTCCATCATCGGCTATACCGACCTTCTTATCGACGGAGTGGACGGTGCTATCAATGAAGAACAGAAAAAGAGTCTGGGCAAGGTCTCCAACAATGCCAAACATCTTCTGCAGCTGATTAACGACATTCTCGACATGTCCAAAATCGAGTCCGGCAAGGTTGAACTGACTCCCGAGGAAACCGATATCCGCCTGCTTATCAAGGCAGTGGTCTCCACCTTTGAGCCGGCATTGGAAGATAAGCAACTGACGCTCACTTTTGACTTTTCTCAGGACCTGCCGCCGGTCTATATCGATAACGACAAGACCCGGCAGATTCTCATCAACCTGCTGTCCAATGCGGTCAAATTCACGGAGAAAGGCGGTATCATTATCCATGCAAGCCCGTCTCCCATTGAGAGGACTCCCGGAGAAGGACCTCTTTTTGTGGAAGTATGCGTCGAGGATACCGGCATCGGCATTAAGCCTGGTGATATGAAAAAGCTGTTTGACAAGTTCACCCAGATCGACGTCTCCACCATCCGGCAATATGAAGGAACCGGTCTGGGCCTGAGCATTGCCAGAGGTCTGGTTGTCCTGCACAAAGGGGTCATATGGGCGGAGAGTGAATTCGGCAAAGGGACCAGGCTGTACTTTACCCTGCCGATCAGCAGAAAATCGTTTGAAAAGCCGACCGAACCGATCATTGAGTCTGCCATGTGCGAAAAGCTCGGCAACTTTTTTCATAAACCGGCCGATGTCTTCTGCCATGAGATAATCTACGGCGATACCCCGGTCAAATGCTGGGAATATACCCGCTGCGGTCAAACGAGCTGCCCGGGCTATGAAAGCGCTGAACATAGGTGCTGGCTTATTCCCGGCACCCACTGCAAAGGGACGAAAGTCTGTACCTTTCCGGAAAAAATAAACTTCTGCAAAACATGTGAAATGTTTGAACAACTGCTTCTCGGCAAGGATGAAAAGGCGGAAGGAGATGCAGTGTCTTGAAGTCGGCTTCCAGAACATTCCGCACCGGCCGGCAGTCGGCCGGAGCTGTTATCCTGGAGTAAAAATATTTTAAGGATATGAGGAACTCGAAAACCTCTGGAGTAAGGTAGTGAAAAAACATGCTGTTCCACCCCTGAAGATCCTCGTAGTTGACGACAATCAGGACAGTCGCGAGCTGGTGATAAAAATCCTGCAAAAAGAGGCGGTTCAACTTTTTGAGGCCATTGACGGCGAGGACGCTTTGGAAAAGGTGAAGCAAACATGCCCCGACCTTATCCTTCTGGATATTCCTTTACCAAAAATCAACGGATATGAAGTCATCCGCAGGCTCAAGATCAACAACGAGTTCTCCTCCATCCCCATTATCGCCCTTACCGCACATGCAATGAAAGGGGATAAGGAAAAAGCAATTGCAGCCGGATGTGACGGCTACATTTCCAAGCCCATTGATATTCACGACTTTTCTGATCGCATTGCATCGTTTTTGCAACAAAAAGATTAATTCCGGAGCAGCCTGAGTGGAATCTAAAGAAAAAATTCTGATCGTCGACGATACGATTGATACGGTAGAGTTACTGACAAAAAGACTGCGGGCCGACGGTTATGATACCGATGCGGCCTATGACGGCGAGGAGGCCCTTGAAAAAGTGAAGGAATATGCACCGGACCTCATCATTCTCGATGTCATGATGCCGAAAATAGATGGTTTTGAAGTATGCCGACGCCTCAGCCTGTTCCCCAACAGGAAAGATTTTCGCATCCTCATGCTGACCGCCAAGAGTACAATCCAGGACAAGGTCAAGGGACTGGATATAGGCACGGACTCCTACCTGACCAAGCCCTTTGATTATAAAGAGCTGGCAGCTATGGTCAGATCCATCCTTACCCGTAAAAAATGCTACCGCGCTGTTGCCGGCGACGGGACTCCGGGGAACATCCCGGTCCCACACAACAAAACCCATGCCATCCCGGCCGAAATGAAGTCATTTTCCGACATCTCCGGCATGGACAACCTGCGCCGAAAAATCTCTGAAAAATTCACTTTTCACAATATTATCAGTAAAAATGAGAAGATGTTGAAGATTTTTGCAACCCTTCCCAACATTGCAAAAAGCGACAGCAACGTACTCATTGAAGGCCCGAGCGGCTCGGGAAAGGAGCTGTTTGCAAAGGCGATCCATACGCTCAGCGAGAGGAATGGCACCTTCATCGCACTCAACTGCGCGGCCCTGCCCGATACGCTTCTGGAGTCGGAGCTGTTCGGATATAAAAAAGGAGCATTTACCGGGGCGGTCAAAGATCGACAGGGGCGTTTTTCCCTGGCCCAGCATGGAACCATATTTCTTGATGAAATAGGTGACATTTCCCCGGCACTGCAACTCAAGCTGCTCCGGGTACTGCAGGAAAAAGAATTTGAACCGCTGGGCGGCACCACCACCATTAAGACGGATGTCCGGGTTCTGGCAGCGACCAATAAAAACCTGAAAGAGCAGGTTGTAAAAGGTCTCTTCCGAACCGATCTGTATTTCCGTCTCAATGTCATCCACCTGGCATTGCCCTCTCTTGCCGAGCGACGTGAGGATATCCCCCTGCTGATCCTCCATATTGTCGACAAGTTCAGCAAGTTGAAAAAAAAGAAAATAGATGCCGTTCGGCCGGATGCGCTCAACATCATGATGCAGTATGATTTTCCCGGCAATATCAGGGAACTTGAAAATATCATCGAACATTGCTTTGCCATGTGTCAGGAGACCGTCATTGATGTTCACTGTCTGCCGGAGGAACTTATACAATCAACCTCAGCCAGTCGTATTGAAAATAATAACAATACTCGTGGAACAAATCCTCTCTCCAGTGCCGAGGCAACGACCATCCTGGCAACATTGCAGCGGTTCAACGGCAACAGAGGGGAGACATCGGCGCACCTGGGCATTGACAAGACGACCCTCTGGCGAAAAATGAAAAAATATCAGATTGACTATCCGGTGAAGAAAACCCGGTAATTTTTGGAGGGACAACGCTATGGAAAAACAGGACAACCCGGCACTGAAAATCCTGGTGGTCGACGACAATCAAGACAGCCGCGAACTGGTGTTCAAAGTTCTGCGCAAAGAGGCGGTTCAACTTTTTGAGGCAATTGACGGCAAGGATGCCCTGGAGAAAGTGGAACAGGTACGACCGAACATTATCCTGATGGATATCTCCTTACCGAAAATCGACGGCTATGAGGTGACCCGCAGGCTCAAGAACAGCACGATATTCTCCTCCATCCCCATCATCGCCCTTACCGCTCACGCCATGAAAGGGGATAAGGAAAAAGCACTTGCTGCCGGATGTGACGGCTACATTTCCAAGCCCATCAATATTCATGGTTTTTATGAACAAATTGCATCTTTTCTCCATTGACAGGGGAAAAGCCGGAATTTCCAGCATGGAACAAAAAGAAAAAATTCTGATCGTCGATGACACCGTAGACACGGTGGAACTGCTGACAAAAAGGCTGCGTGCCGACGGCTATGACACAGATGCGGCCTATGATGGCGAGGAGGCCCTCGAAAAGGTAAAGAAATATGCCCCGGATCTCATCATCCTGGATGTAATGATGCCGAAAATCGACGGCTATGAGGTTTGTCGGCGCCTCAGTCGGTTTGCAAACAGGAGACACTTTCGTATCCTTATGCTGACCGCCAAAAACGAGATCCAGGACAAGGTCAGGGGATTGGACACCGGTGCCGACAGTTACCTGGCCAAGCCCTTTGACTATAAAGAACTGAAGGCCATGGTCAAATCCCTTCTTTCGCGGAAAGAGGCGGCTAAGCAGGAGACGCAGAACGAAAAACGTGCCGCCCTTGATCATATGGTGGATGAGGTCTCACATGAAGTGCGCAATCCGCTTGTCACCATAGGTGGATTTGCCCGGCGGGTCCGGCAAAGCATGCAGGAAGATGATCCGAACTGCAAATATCTCGACATCATCCTGCAAAACGTTGAATCCCTGGAAAAAATGGTTCTGCAGCTGATCGCGCTGAAGGATACGACCCTCTCGGAGGCCCAGCCGACGGATATCAACAAAGTCATCAAGGAGGCTGTCGACCGCTATCGACAGGAGATAAATAAAAACACAATCCAGATGACAACCCAATTTGCCGAAAACCTTCCCCTCATTCCCGCCGTCCGTGAGAACCTTGTCACTGCCGTCGCCAACATCATTGAAAACAGTATTGAAGCGATGCAGGACTGCCGGCACAAGGAACTGCAGGTTTCCACCAGGCTGGTGGATGGTCAGGTGTTTGTGGAGATCACCGACAGCGGGCGGGGCATTCCCCGCGAGACCATCAAAAATATCTTTGATCCATTTTATACTTCAAAAACCCGCGGGCCCGGCCTCGGACTGACCTTTGCACTGAAAACCATTCAGCATCATAAAGGAACAATCACCGCCCGCAGCAAGGTCGGTGAGGGGGCCTCGTTTATTCTTCGATTGCCGCTCAAAGGGGTGAAACAACCCGCCGCCGGTTGACTGCACAACAGCCCGAGGTGTACGACTTTTCCCTCACCATCTCTGTACTGCCAGGGCTGACTCCTCTCCCTGCCGTAAATACCCATCCTGATAACAGGACACATCGGTCATCATGGTCACAAGACACTCTTCCTGAATCGGAATAACGACATTGTTCAAAATCAACGTTTCAAGTTGATCCAACTGCTCCGATTCAAACTCGCCAAAGATTATGGTGCGTTTCCTTAAGTTGAAACGGGAGATAAAGGAATTCTGGATGGAGATATCGGAAATCGTCTTAAAAGGGAGCTCAACCAGGTAATCGTCATCCTGACTGAAAAGAACTCCGGTTGTTGGAAAGGTCTCCGATTCACGATCTTTCTCTATATAATGAAAGACCAGCCCGCCGATGCCGACTTCCTGCACTTTTCCGAAATCCGAATGAATGACGAAAAGACCAGTGTCCACTTTAAATCTTGGAAACTTTCTTCGGTTGTTATATCGCAGCTTCTGAGTCATCTCTTTTCCCTCCGTTTTTTATGAAAGTAGTCTTCAAGGCCTCAACTCCTGGACGGCTTTCATCCTTCGTTGTCCCGGCCCGCCGGGATGGGGGTTACATGCTGTTTTTACTGTTCGCCAAGTTCCCGACCTGCCTGCAGCAACAGGTTCACACCTCTGCAGGAGATGTTTGAATAACCTCTCCAAGGGTACCTCAAATCAATGATGCTCCTCATAGCCGGTAAACATAGCTTTAAAATGGGCCAGCGGCGTATGCCCCAGAGTAGCGAGGTAGCAATGGATAAGAATAAATGTAGTGAAGAAGAAAAAGAGTACAACATGGATCGTATCGATAACCTTGATACCACCAAGCAGATTGATGTATTCGCTGTACCCTTTTATCTTCCAAAGAAAAACGCCCGATATCATCTGCGCAGGCAGGAGGACAAACATGATCATGAGATAGGCCTGTTGCTGCAGGGCGTTGAACTTATTGTCCGGGGTCATGGCGTGCGGATTCGGTTTACCGACAAAGAAACCGTAGCCATAATACTTGACCTGTTTCACGGCAAGGGTCACCACCTGACGAAGATCAGGAATATAAATTCTGACCTTTCCGGAACCGACATAATAAACCAGCCACAGGAGATAATCGAAGATGACGGCAAAGCCGACATAGTTATGCAGGCTGATAGCGTCGCTCAGGGGCATGAGATTCAGCATCTCGGCATAGCGAATCTGGAGGCCGGTGAGGATGAGCAGGACAAAGCCAAAGGCGTTGATCCAGTGCCATACTCGTACCGGGGCGGAATGAACATATATCATTTTTTCTTTTTCACTGGTCATGATGAAATCTCCTCATTTATTGTGTCAATAAAGGACTCACGCTTCATCCTGATCCTTCTTTTTGCGCAATGGAATTGTCAAGACTCTAGCTGTAAAATGGATAAAAACGGCGCAGGCACCACCGGCCAGGAGAAATATGCCGATTTTATCCATAAGCTTCATGCGGGTACCGGCAAGGAGATAAAAATGACTGACATGGTAACTTTCGAGAACGGGACGTGCGACATTGTAACGCTCCACAGTGCCGTCATCTTTTGAGAAGATGAGCGATACGGCGTTAAAATAGGGTGACTCGGCCGAATGACAGTTTTGGCACGTCTTTTCCGCGGTACCCCTGTTTACATGGTGGGCAATTGAATTGATGTCGGCGACCAGCTCGGCACGGAAAACGGCATGGATATTTTTCTGTTTAAGAAGGAGTACAAGATTGTCGAATTCAGCGGCATCTATGAGTCCATCCTTATTTGCGTCAATCGTTCCCATGAACTGCTCCGGCTCCATCCCCAGGACCTTGAACAGTTTGTCGCTTTTGTAAAAGCTGTCCGTAACAAGGTCGTACAGTTTAAGATTTATGTGGCGGGGAACATCAGGGGCATGGCAGACAACACATTCCACATAGGCGAAATGGGAGTCTCTTGAGGGTAGCCAGTCGTGGAACTGATACGGGTTGTGACATTTCAGGCAGATGGAGTTTTCCCGTTCAGCAACCGAGGCACTCTCCATATGTTGTACATAATGATATCCATGACAGGCATAACAGGTCATGGTAATGCCCTTGTTTCGCATCTTCATGTGAACACTGTTCTTGAAATCATCCCCGGCCTCTTCATGACAGGAAGCGCAGCACACCGCTTTCAAATACTGCTCATGGGGTACTTCTTCATCATAATTGAGTTCTTCAATATCGGAATGGCAGTCCACGCAGGTAATACCGTTAATATTGTGTACGGAATGATTAAATTTTTCTTCGTCCACATAAAGGAACTCGGTTATCTCCGTCTTCAGAATGTTATCCGTGCTTTCCTTGGTGAGTCCCTCGTCACTGTGACACTCAAACCATTCGCTGTTTTCATTGGCGAAACCGGCAGCCGGCCACAGCCAACAGATACAGACAATGCTCAACCCCCAACGTAGTATTTTTTTCATGGCTGCTCTCCCGACAGATTCTAAATTGAACAACTGCACCAATATAATCGTATTTTTTTGCTGCAACGAAACGGTTGTCAATTACCGGGGCCGGTTTACGTCAATTATGCTGTCTTATTCCACGGTTGCCGACCCGTTCTCTTTCACCCTGCTGTTTCTCTGATGGTTTATTTTCCAGCAACGCACACGGCGCTGAAAGGTGCGAAGCTTTTCATCCGGATATTCACCGGGATGATCTTTCTGCAATTTTCTGAACATCGTTATCGCTTGCAATCCAGGTCGTTCTTCCAGTTGCGGGATAATCTCGGAGTCCCATATCCCGGCAAAAAAATCCGGATGTGTTCGCCAGTATCGCCTGCAGGTTCCTCTTGTCTTCAGCTCCCCCTTTTCAATTCTGCGCCCTGAACGTTCCGACATCCCGGCCATTGCAGCTGCCGTTTTCTGTGTTTTCCCCGCCCTGCGTGCTTCCATGTAGAGCTTCACCTGCTGCGGATTGATCGGCTTGCCCGACACTGTGCTCTCCCTGAATAAGGGGTATCATTATTTCGGCAGACACATGTCAAAACCAGACAGCATGACCGCATCACACCGGACCTGATAAATGACATAAACCGGACACCATAAATGACGGCTATCGGGGCATACTTTTATATTAGGACAATGCATTTTCGATACAATCCATGTCGTGTTCCGTATTCCTCTGCCTTTGTTACCCTTAAGTGCACATTACATGCCAAATACATTTCTACAGAATTTCAGGCAGTTACGCAGAGCATACTGTTTTGACCGTCAGCAGGATTGCAGAGCTGCAATCCTGTTTCACAACCAGAATTGCAGCTCTGCAATACAGTACCGACCCCGCCGTACTGACCGGCAGCAAGTATCCTGCAGGCAAGGCTAAGCAGTGTGGTGAGGTTCAATCTGAAACCCAGGCACCATTGCACTCGGCGCAAAATGGGTTCACCATCCACCGCCCCTCCGCCGACAGGCATTACAATTGCATCAGGGTACCGCAGGATGCTTTGAAATATTATGCTTTTCGTTCAGCGAAGACTTTGAGTCGTCCAGCTGGGCAAGGTAAGTGCAGACTCCGAAATATATTTTTCCAAGGTAGCCCACCGTGAGTCAATCTCTCCTGAAAGGTAATGGCCACCTAAGGAAGGCTCTCTTCAAATTCTTTACAATGGATCGACTATGAAATGGTTCAAAAGACTTGCTCAGGCTGTGAAAACCGCTTCGAAAGATGAACCTGTTACCCGCGGGCTCCTTGTTTTTGCCCATCCGACAATCGTTATTTCTGTCGAAGAAATTCTTCTCTATGAAGGGTATACAATACGGATAGTCACCCCACCTCCCGCCTACAGAACCGGCTGTGATCTCAGCATTGAATTTCCCTTTGAAGCAGAGGCTGCAATCACCGAACTGCTCGACTCCATAGGCATAGTCCCCCTTGATGTGGTCCCCATTTCTTCACAGGGTATGGAACCGACCAAATTTGTCCATAAAAAGACTTTTGGCAAATACCTTATGATCAGGTGTGCAAACATGAAAATCAGTGTCGACCGGGAAACAAAAATCATTGTTAATATCTCCGGTGGTGGTTGTCCGGACGTTCCATATCTGGCGACCGAGATGATCGGCAAACGACTCAGTGAAGCACCTGACCCTAACGAAATCGGTTTTTCTCTTTGCGCGTATTCTTTAAATACTGCCCGCAAAGAACTCATTCGAACCATAGGGGAATAACTCGTCACCATTCACCCGAGACACAAGCCTGCAGTTCCCATTCTTTTAAGATCTATATGAGGGGTGCCTGGAAAAATTAGGCTTTTCGTTCAGTGGTGCAGCTTGACTGCATGACGAGATCAGGTAAGCGTAGACTCCGAGGCATGCGCAAAATTTTACCACAGGCATATAATTGATATTCCGAGGATAAAATTTTAAGCATAACGCAGAGCCCGCAGAACGGTCAGATAGCGAAGACTTCGAGTCGTCCGGCTGGGCGAAAATACAATTTTTCAAGGTGGCCATGGGTTCACCATCCAGGCGCCCGGATGTGTTCATCCGGGATTTTGCTGCAGAGTTCTTTTTTTGTTCGAAAAGGGCAAAATGGATCAGGAAGGAAACAGATCACTGCACTTTGCAGGACAACGCCCGTAACAGAGGCACATCAATTTTCAAGAGTGGTGCTCCGATCCGCGGAACATAACAAAAGCCGCCATCCATGTGGATGGCGGCCTTGTTCATTCAATGATAAATATTTGGAATCGCAGGTCAGACCCAGGTTAAAATCGAGCCATCCTGGCATCCACCCGTCCCTGTGTGTTTACCAGCTTTCTGTCAACGGAATAGCCGATCATCCCGTAACAGTAGGCAAACAGAACCGCGTTAACCAGATTGATCAAGACCAGCTGGGAAGCCGTAATGACCACGCCCGGTTCCAGGATCCCGCTGCCCGCCAGGAAAAAATATCCTATTGAGCCATGGGTCAGATTGGTGACAAGGCCTATGAGTCCGAGGAATTTCCCTACAAGAGGGATGTATGTCATCTTGAGCAGTGCAAAGCTGATTGGGGCCACCACCAGACCAAAGGCGATTCCATTAAGCATCCACCTGTTTTTTGTTCCGTACATTTTTGTTAACTCGAGACAGGATAACGGTACGATTGCAAGTAAAATTAACCATTGACTCATGACGGGCCTCCTATAATTAAAAGTAGTTACCATGAACTTGCATTACCATCTAACGTCACGATAAAATGGCAATCTTCCAGTCAGTTCCCTTACAGCCTTCTCTCCATTGTTTGAATTATGGGAGTCTTTGTCTATTAGACTGCATAGAGCATGCCACAGGCCCAATTTGAGCATTTAAATTTATAAATCAATATGTTACAGAGGAAAATACCTTGCAGACTCGGAACACACCCTTGCAGATATGCAATCATGCAATACGTATTGTTTTGCAAAACTGCAAGGTATGGGGAGACAACGGCCTGCCAGCACGCTGGATCTGACAGGAGTTTATAGGGAAAAAGAAAATAACTATGCGATTACAGCCAGATATGACAAAAAAACTGCAAGACCCAACTCGACCATACGTAAAATCAAGCAGTTACAATAATGAGTATTTTTTTCTTACATCATTACCGGTAGCCTTGTCAATCATTTTTCAAAAAGTAGGGTCTTACTTTCTTGAACGGATAACAAGCTGTAATTACGATGTTAGTTAACCATCCGCATCGTATTCCTATAAACTCCTGTCTGACGTTGACGGAGGAAATGGGAGCTCTATGGTCAGACGCGGCCCTTGATTCTTTCTTTTCAGAAAATATTTCAGGTCGGACTGGGTGATGAAGCAAGAGGATGTGAACTCGCAAGCAGTTGCCTCTGTTTTTCCTGTTAAGCAATCTTCATGCCGAACAGGCTGCAGACCGGACCCTTTGTATCAGATGGTCTTGGCAGTATACGAGGAGGTAATCATTCCCTGCAGGATGCAGTGAACATGTGTCGGTTTGAGCGTGCGGAAAAACAGCTAGTACGGAGCTCCATGGTCAGTTCAACTGACCCGGAGGCCGAAGCAAGACCGGGAGTGGAATGACCATGAAAATCGTTGGGGTCCATGTCATGTCTCTATCAATCCTGCTTCTTCGGTTTATATTTCAAAAACTCCAGTTGCTCGGAACAGGCTTGAGTCGATAGAAGCGGGGGAGCGGATTCCGCACCCTGCCCTCTCTGGCCCCAGGTGGATTCCATGGCATCATCACACTCCTGCCACATCCGGGCCTCGAAGCTGACGACCCTGTTTCTACCGGCCTCTTTTGCCTCGTACAGGGCAACATCCGCAAATTTTATCGCCTGGTACATAGAAGGAGTATTACCTGGAAAATCAGCGACCCCAATACTCACTGTTTTGCGGACAATAAGTCCATCTGAAAATTGAAAATGGTAATCCTCAATCGCGCTGCGTATTTTCTCGGCAACCATGCCCCCGGAGATCTCCTTTATATCCAGGAGAATGACCAGAAACTCCTCGCCACCATAGCGAACAATGAGATCACTCTCCCTGATCTGAGCACGGATAATGGTGACGACA
This sequence comes from Deltaproteobacteria bacterium, assembly GCA_024280455.1. Lineage (GTDB taxonomy): Bacteria > Desulfobacterota > Desulfobulbia > Desulfobulbales > Desulfobulbaceae > DRLX01. The sequence goes on from JAJRQC010000048.1 coordinate 50,497, forward strand.
TCCTGTAAAATCTTGTCTCCGGCCTGATGCCCGAACTCATCATTGATGAGTTTGAAATAATCAAGATCGAGCATAAGCAGGGAGACCTGACTGTCGTTTCTCTTTGCCAGCGGTTCATACTGTTTGATAAAATCATCGAGAAAACGACGGTTGTAGCAATGGGTCAGCGGGTCTTTCAGGGCCTGCTGCTTCAACAGTGTCAACAGGCGGAGTGAGTTTAATACAGGTGCACTTTCGTCTAAATATTGACGAATGAGTATCATCTGTTTCCTGCGGACATCCCATTGCTTTCTGGGGGCGATAAAGGAAAAGACGACCCCCACGCGTCCCCCCATGACCATGGGCAGGCAATATCGGTGGTATTCATCATGATCAATATTGAAATAGGGGCAGATCATGGGATTGCTATAGGAGCAGACCACCTCCCCCAACCTCTTTGCGCGGCAGTGATCACAGTTCTGGCTCACTTCCTTGATGCAGAGAGGTTCTGAATTTCTACTTTCCATCATGACCTTCATGGTATTTTCCTTCGCCAGAACCTCCATGAGGAGGTAGAAATCGAGACTGGATTGTCGATCCGGCAATCGAAATAGTTTCCGATCCGCCTGATCGCCCTTGAGTACGCCTCTATGGTCTTGGGCTGTAATCCACCCAGTTTCAGTAACTTCAGGTGCTTCCGGTAATAATTGTTGAATTGCGGATCATTGGGCATGGTAGTGTTCATTGTAACCTCTTTGTAATAATTGATAGAAACGCAGTGGTGTCGCCTGATGACACAACGAATACCCTTGCATTGCCGCTTTCTTTTTATTACAAAAAAAGTATGAAATTACACCATGTTATTTATGGAGGCCAAATTTAGTGGAACTGTCTGCCGCGCAGCGGCTTCGTCCAACAAACAGGATAACCAGAAAAGCGGGCAGGTAGAGAAGCCTTGTTTTCAGAGTCCACTGCCTGGGATGACAGGAAGTCAGAAATTCTCGCAGAAAAAAACGTGGTCTCAAAATGAGGTGCCTCGTTAAATTTGCTAACCATCATTCTCACATCACTCCGACCTCAAGGTAATGTACCGGAACCATTGAAACAAGACTCATGAGGCATCCTTTGCAACTGGTGCTGCCGGAGATGCACGATGTGTGCAGCAGGCGCATCGAAAAGTTATAGACTCCACATGTTCCTCCCCGGCCTTGTGAATGATATCTGGAGAAGAACAAAAAGAAAAAACAAAGAAAAAAATGGAAGAATATTCAGGGATTAAAAAAACAGGGAAGAAAAAAGGAAGAAAAAAAGAAACTACAAGAACACTGGCTGGTTTTTACACTGCTGTTTTGGCCGGGAAATACCCCGCTGATTTTGATCTGGAAGTAAACCGCTGGTTACACGATGTGGGCGAACTGGTTAAAGTTGTATGAAAAACGTCCCGAAAAATACCCTGATCCCGTGAAATTTTCGTTTTTTGCAGGCCTGGGAGTCTGCACCTCCTGATCTCGAACAAGAATAAGAATACTCGTTTCCGGACAGATACAAATGCGAAACATACTCCTGTAAATTCATGATCATGATTGTATCTTCTAGGTGATTATAGCGATTAAGCAATAATCACACCAGAGAAAAGCACCCCACCCCTGTTAGAATGGTCACGACTACAGATGATCTCGAAATCCTGCACGGATATGAAGAGAAGGTTGTCCTTATTGGCAGGTATCTCATTTTACGACTATATTTGTTTGCCGGCAACAGTATGGAGCCTGCAGGTGTACCGTCCTTCCATCAATGTCCCCGGTCACACAGATGGCTTGCATGAATCGAACACTCTGCCTATGGAGATACTCCTCATCTACTCTGGCTGCCGTCCCACAGAATGCAACAGTTCTGTAGCTACACAACCGTTGCACTTGCAACAGTTATGCTGTTTTTTCCGATCAAGGCCCTTTCTTCACGCATAAAAAACAAGGACAGGTGCACACGGAACAATAATACATATAACATAATGTAATAACATAATAAAACAAACACACTCCCACCAGATTCCGCTCTCCCCTCTTCCCTGCTCTTTTCCAGGTTTTTTGAACATATCCACAAAAATAATGCACCGCCATCCACTAAGAATATCTTATAAAATTAAGAAGATACTCCTTCAGGTCTTCCCATAAAACAATTGCGATAATCACTCACAAAGGTTTTCTGGCATCATCCGTGCAGTTATCAAGATCAAAGTGGATAAGTCAAACAACACTCGTGGGGATTTCAGTGCATACGGACAAAACAACAATATCCCATTTTCCAACAACCGAACCCGAATTCCACAACCTCTTTTCCGACGAAAACACCTGTGTGTCATATCTCTTTTTTACAAAATGGCCGCAAGGGTTTGAGTGTCCCAACTGCAGAGCCCGCAATAAAACAATTCTCCCGGGAAGAGCAATCACCTGCCCCCAGTGCGGTTCTCACACCTCGCTGACCACCAACACGGTAATGCATGGAACCAAAAAAAAACTGTACAGCTGGCTGCTGGCCATCTGGTGGCTCAGCATAAGCACAGGTGGTACGAGTGCAAAAGATCTCCAACGGCTGCTGCATCTTTCCAGTTATC
>JAJRQC010000049.1 GCA_024280455.1 Deltaproteobacteria bacterium
AAAAAAAATGGTTTGGAATAAGATTGTCATGACTCATCTGTTTGTACAGAGTATTTTCATCGTTTGTTGTGCCCGGCGTGCCGGGAATGATGGTTTATCCGAAAATCGCCCACGAAGTACGCTGATTCAGGCTATTTTCATCCTTGGTTGTGGCTGTGACGTTGAAAATCTTGGTCCAGCCATGGCGGTTTATCCGAAAACAGAAAACAGAAGCCAGAGGACAGAAGTCAGATCAGTTACCGCCTGCGGCGATTAAAACTGCGGGCTCAAGCAGTAGCTTCGGTTTTTATTGTTTGTTGTGCCGTCAAGCCATGCTGGTTACTCGACCCAGAGCGGAACTGTTTGAAATGCAATAACGTCGACCAGGCCCTTGTCGGTGATTTTTAAGGTTGGAATTACCGGCAGGGCGAGAAAACTCAGCAGCATGAAGGGGTTTCTTATTTTGATCTTCAGCTCTTCTGCAAGATGTTTGAGTTCAAAAAGGGTCTGGGTCACCTCCCTGAGTGAATCCGTGGACATCAGGCCTCCAACCGGAAGTGGAAGAACAATACTGTCACTGTGAGTAAGAAGCGCAATCCCGCCGCCGCTGTCTGCAATCAGACGGGCGGCTGCATGCATCAGGTCATCGCTGGTGCCGACAACAATAAGGTTATGCGAATCATGGGCAACCGTTGAGGCCATGGCTCCTTCTCGCAGGCCGAACCCTCGAACAAATCCATTTGTCATGTTGCCGCTTGTCCGGTGGCGTTCAATAACAGCGATTTTCAACAGGTCGCGGGCCGGATCGGCCACGGCTTCATTTCCCGAAATCGTCGGCGTCAGTTCGACCATGCCGGTAATGATTTGCTCTGCGACACATTCAATGACCCTGATCTTGCCGATCCGGGCCGGAATACGAAAGTCGACGGCGGCCCAGTCTATGTGTACTGAATCAGTGAGTGAGGCATCTTTTTTAATCGTTTGCATGGGGCTGAAGTGTTGATCAATAGTCCTTCCGTCTTGTGCAACGAGCCTGCCTTCTTTATATACCTGGTGGACGATAAAATCGTTGAGATCATCAAGAATGACCGCATCGGCAAGATAGCCCGGGGCAAGAGCACCCCGCATCTTGAGGTTAAAGCGGACAGCGGGGTTTATGGTGACCATCCTCAGGGCGGTTATCGGGTCAAGGCCGAGCGCAATCGCCCGCCTGAGGATATGGTCAAGATGCCCCTGAGCCATGAGATCATCGGGATGACAGTCGTCACTGACCAGAAGGAACCATTGTGCTGATTCCGGGGTTATCAGGGGAAGCAGGGCTTCCAGATTTTTGGCTGTAGATCCTTCGCGGATGAAAATATACATACCGGCCCGCAGTTTTTCACGGGCCTCTTCCAGGGTTGTACATTCGTGATCCGAGCTGATCCCGGCCCCGCAATAGGCCTGGAGTTGTTTGCCGGTGACCCCGGGGGCATGACCGTCAATAAGCAGACCTCTGTCCAGGGCAGTCTGAAGTTTGGCCAGTATTGCAGGGGTTCCGCCGATGGTACCGGGGAAATTCATCATTTCGGCAAGTCCTGGAACCCCGGGCTCGTCAAGCAGTGCGTCGATGTCCTCTGGGTTGAGGGTGGCGCCGTTGGTCTCCATGTCGGTGGCCGGTACACAGGAAGGTATCATGGAAAAAATGTCAAGAGGCAGGTTTTTTCCGGATTCCAGCATGTAGCGAACTCCTTCAATGCCAAGAACATTTGCTATCTCATGGGGATCACAAACAACGGCGGTGGTGCCCCTGGGTACGACCGCACGGGCAAACCGGGCCGGACTGAGCATTGAGCTTTCAATATGAATATGCCCTTCGATAAAACCGGGGCAGATGTAGCGTCCCTTGAGGTTAACTTCACTGTGACCGCTGTATTGACCGACACCGGCAATTCGTCCTTGGAACATTCCCACATCCTGATCAAGGATTTCACCGGTGAACGTATTGACGACCCGGCCGTTTTTAAGGACCAGATCACAGGGTGTTTCTCCCCGGGCGCAGGAGAGCAACTGTTGTTGACTGGTGACGGAAGTATTTATGGGGGCGCTGAGGGACATAGGAAAAAGTTGGTTACTTTTTTTGTTCAAGCTTTTGTTTAAAGCGATCATTGACCGAGTAGACAAAGGCCAGGACTTCGGCAATGGTCTGGTAGAGCTCGGGCGGAATCTGTTCGCCGATCGGGACCTTGGCCAGCAGTTCAACCAGATCCGGATTCTCCTGGATATGGATTCCGGCCTCTCTTGCCTTTTCGATGATGGACTCGGCGATTAAACCCGAGCCACTGGCTAGAACCTGGGGTGCTGCCGATTTTTGCTCATTATAGCTCAGGGCAACGGCTTTCAGGGGTTTTTCCGGTTTTACCATGATCAGGCCCTAGTGTTGAGCAGGCTTGCCGGGCCGTGGGTCATCCGGGCCAGCAGCTGTTTGGTCGGATCTTCAGCCCCGGTGAGGAACTGGACCGATTCCAGGGTGGTGGCGGTCAGCCATTGCTGCAGGTCGTCCCGGTTCTCAGAGAGAAATTTCGCCTTCTCACTGTCTTCAGCAAAAAAACGAAGTCGCATCCCACCGGCCTGCTGCTGGAGGTCAACCTTGAGATTGCCAAGTCCTTCAAGATTCAGATGCAGGGAATATCTGTTGTTTTCGTTTTCCCCTCCCGGCTGTTGTTCTCCCTCTTGTTTGTGGTCGGGTTCGACCAGCAAATACCCCTGGTTGAGAAAAGACAGGGGAAGAGGAAGAAAAAAGATCGCTTCACCGGCCAGTCGGATCTGCAGCATCTGGTAGAGTTGTATGGTGGCGGTCAGCTGGTCGGCCAGGGGCTGAATTTTTGTATTTCCGGAAAAGCTGTGGCTGATTTCGAGCAACGCACTCTTCAGGGTCTGGGTGGCCTCTTCCTGCTTGCCGGTGGCCAGGAGGTGTTCGAGGTTGGTTCCCAGGCGGTTGATGAACTGTTCCAGCTCTTTGCCGCTCGGCACGCCTTGTTTGCCTGTGTTGTCCTGTCGTAAAAGTTGTTCAGTCAGGGAGAGTAGCTGCTGCAGCAGGGGGGGGGGGATTGATCCTGGCGGAGCATGAACTGGAGGATGAGTTCGGTCAGTGTCTGGCTGGTATTTGTTGAGGCTGTCGCTGAAAGCTGGCTGATATTCTGAAGAAGGACCTTGAGCTGTGCATCAACTTCCGGACTGCTCCTTCCGGCCAGCAGTTGTTGCAGGGGAACGTCCCGGTCCAGGTTGCCGATATTCTGCTGGATGCGTTCGGCAAGCATCAGGGCCGGATGCTGCTGCGGCAGGGATTGGGTTAATCTGTTGATAAAGCTGTGCAGCTCAGTAAAAGCCTTTGTCTGAGTTTCCGACTCCGGCGCAGAGAATACGTTGATGAGCAATTGAGCAAGCTGCCGTCCGGCCTGTTGCTGGAGCCCGGTTGATGTTGAATCGTCTGCGGCAAGAGAGGCAAAGAAATTAAGGGTTTGTTGAGAAGGTGGAGAAAGAGCGTTTGCGGGTAGTTCTGCGGCCAGGGTGGCGGTTTGGGTGAGCAACTGCCCTTCGGTTGGAAGCAGGTGCAGTGATTTGCCGATATTCCGGGTCAGTGGATCAGTCAGGACCTGGAGGGTGATGCGCGGTGAAAGACCTGTTACCTGGAGATCAAGCCGTTGGCCGACCTGCAGAGGCGCCTTGGAGTCGGCAAGAAACTGCTGCCCCTTTACATCAAGAATAAACTGATTGTTTTCTTTTCCAGTGATCAGGCCCTGGAGAATCTGGCCGCGGGCAAAGGGTGGCTGCTGCTGTTTATTTCCTTGAGCAAGCTGAAGTTTGTCAATGCGCAGTGTCGGGCTCAGGGAAGAAACGGAATCCATGGGAGGATGGAATCGGCCGACGGCTATTCGACCCGAACCTTGTCACGGAGCTGGCGCCGCTGCTCCTGCAGGCAGCAGGATATGATCAGATCTCGGGCCTTTCCGTCAATTTCTTCAATGTTAAAGGCAACCTGATATCGTTTTTTTCGCATTCGATAGGTCCGGACAACCTTGGCTTGACAGACGACCGGAACCTGCTGGCCGGGTAGGTCGATCTCTAACTGGATCCGGTTGGCGTTGCCGGGTTTTCCAGGAAAAAGGACCAGCACCCCACCGCCGCTGAGATCAATACTGTGACCGGCAAGTTCCCAGGGAGAATTTTTTATTTCTCTGGGACCGGGTTGGTAACTGGCTCGAACCGGTGCACTGACCATGACCCGGAAGTATTCGCGCAGCGATTCCGGGCTGATCGATTCAAGGGCGGTAAAGAGCAGGGACCGGTCACCGTCAGCCTCTTCGAGTCGTACGTTCAGATTGACGGCACCTTCGCCATGTTTAACAATAAGGCGGCAGTCTGTGCCGTATTTCAGCTGATCCAGCTGCAGGAAGTTGGGCGGAAAGAGGAGCTTGAATCCAGGAGCCTCTGTTTTTTTGAGAAGGCAGTTGAGGCGTTGGGCTTCCCCTGTTTCACTGGGAATATCCACCGTTGCGGCTGCATTTTCATTGAGCTGATTTATTATTTCTGAGATTCCGGACACACCGATACCATGAGTAAAAAAAGTAACTATTCAGGAGCGCCTCATTTTTGAATAATTACAGAAAAATCTTCAATACGACTCTGTTATACCAGATAAAAAAAAATTTCAATAAACCAGCAGGGGTGGATCATATTTCAGGCATCAATACGTCGAACCGACAGAATCGCTCGAATAGAACGTCAGGGTTTATAGGCTGTTGACTGCGGCAGAACATTATTCAACTTCCACTTCAATGAAATCCGCCTCATTGTTTCGAAGCGTCAATGTGCCGCCCATCACACGCAGCGCAACGGGATCGTTGAGTGGGGCGCGCTGTTTGATGGTGATTTCAGTTCCAGGCACCAGGCCCATTTCGCGGATACGGCGGCCAAGTTCTCCGCCAATTTTCACTGCTGTAATGGTGCCGCTCTGGTTGATGGTCATGGAGCGCAGTTTTATACTGGCCATTATTTTCTATCCATGGAAATAATTTTATGGTGGCGGATGCCAATCTTCAGTCCTGATGGAGCGTACTCCTCTTATAGCCAGGTCAAGGCAAAGTCAATGAAATTCTCCGTTCTAGAAAATATGGATCAACATATACTCTGTAACTATTTTCGCCGCTGGAGTATTTTTTCCGGATCCTTGCCGATATATTTTAAGGAGTATTGTCCCGGTTTGCCGTTGAAGGGCAGGGCCAGCAGGCGAAGGAATGTCACCTGGACAGCATTTCTGTACTGGGAGAGGCCGATTGTCATCCCGGTATGTCCGGCAACCGGCTGAGCCCGGTAGGTGCCGAACATTCTGTCCCACCAGGGGAAGTTAAAGCCGAAATTACTGTTGGTCTCGCGGATAATGACCGAATGATGCACCCGGTGCATGTCCGGGGTAACCAGTAGCAGGCGGAGAAAACGATCGATTTTTTCAGGCAGGCGAATATTGCCGTGATTGAACATTGCGGTCCCGTTTAACACCGATTTTCGCGTAACGTTTCCCACTAACATTTAACCCGTCACCTCCTTTCCCTGCTCCCCCTTATGCCGCCTCACTCCACGGATTCTCTCGAATCCAAATTTTTCTGACCGATCTATTTGTTATACAACATGA
>JAJRQC010000050.1 GCA_024280455.1 Deltaproteobacteria bacterium
ATCAATCTATTTGAAATTTATTTTTGGTAGTAACGGCTCACACTGGACGTCAGTTTGAGTCAGACTAGCTGGAAAGATGGAGGCTTTTCTGTATCTTTCAGTGTCAGGAATTAATCTATGAAAGTGTTTGACAAGGACACTATGCCAACAATAAAATTTTCATCAAACCAATCCCCTTTTTTCAAAGACATTATTGAAGAAGGATAGCGAAATAACCGTTAATGTAGCCTTTGGTGATCATGACGGACTGACAGCGGCTATATGTATAGCTCTTGCTGAGAAATTGATGGGTGATGAGCTCTTTCAGGGAGAAATAATGGGGATCGTTGTTACTGAAGATTAATCGGCTGACAATACCGGTTCCAAAGCATGAAAAAATTTTCTCTGACAAAACCATACAGCGTAGATGAATTAGCTGCAGTTATAACGCCGCAGGCGGAGACTAACTTGAAGTTTGCTGATTATTCCTCATCAAAAAACACTTCATAATACAAATCTGCAAGTCCATCACCCCCTCCCGACAGGAGTAGCAGCTCCTGCAAGAGTTGATCCACTGGTACTTTCTATTTCCATCAACGTCAAGGATCTCGCACGCCTTGGGCGAATGTTTCCTTGGGTCAAGCCCGGCCCCTGCCCCCGTTGTCATGCAGGCTTGTGGTGGCACGGCTTTGTGCTTGTCTACTTTTCCTGCTGTCCTGAGCCTGTTTACCTTCGTTGTCTTCGCTGTCCAGGGTGTGGCGCTGTTCATCGCCTGAAGCCAAAGGGATATTTCCGTAGCTTCCGTTCCTCACAAGAACTATCAGCAAGATGACAGGAAAGCGTTTCCGGAAAATGTGTTTCACTCTCAAATGCGTGAAACGTAAGCAGGGGTATCTTGCTCGCAAGCGGTGTGAAAAGTACACCAAAAGAAAATCAGGGGAGAAGGCCATTTGGCTGACTTCCTGTTATGGCTGTATTTGTACAGTAAACTGCTGGTGGGCGAGGCGGGATTCGAACCCGCGACCCCTGGCTTCGGAGGCCAGTACTCTATCCAGCTGAGCTACCCGCCCACACGCGGGAATTATCCGAAAAAGGATGGCACAACTTACCCGGACGGTTTCTTTTTTTCAAGGGTTCTTTAGTGGAAATCGGACCAAACTCGGATGCCGACCAGTTCAGGGCGTTTTTTTCCTGTTGTCGAGATTTTCCATGTATTCATCCCATTCCACCGGCAGAGCGTTTTTCTTTTTAGTATTGCACGTCTTGCAGCAGGGGACAAGGTTGTCCTTGGTGGATCGGCCGCCGCGGGACAGGGGGATGATGTGATCCATGGTCAGGCTTTTAAATGTGACTTTCCTATCACAGTAATAGCATTTACCGGAACTGGTTTTCTGCTGCCACCAGCGAGTCTTGCGCAGGGCGCGGGCCTTGTTTCGTTCAGCCCGGATAGAGTCTTCGTCCGGGCCGCCGATGGAGAGATAATCATCACGCACCGCTACACCAGCTCCCCAAGCAGAATCTGTCTGGCCCGACCCACAAGATAGAGTGATCCGGCTATACAGATAAGATCATCTTCCGTGGCCCATTCTGCAGCAGCCTGCAGAGCTTTTTCCACACTTGCCACGGATTCCGCCCGGTCGATCATCGTTTCAGGCAGGCAGTTCATCAGATCTTCGGGCATGGCGGAACGCTCGGATTCCGGCCGGGTGAACAGAATTCGGTCGGCCATTGGGGCGATGGTCTCAAGGGTGGTGGATATATCCTTGTCCGACATGGCGCCCCAGACCAGAATCAGGCGTTTGTACGAAAATTCCTGTTCAAGGGCCAGCTGCAGGGCCTTGACTCCGGCAGGATTATGGGCGCCGTCAAGCAGGAAACTGCGACTGTTGTCTTTAGTTGACGGTCGGGCACCTGTCTGGCTGGTGGAAACACAAAACTTTTCCAGGCGGCCGGGCCAGCGGGTCCTGGAGAGCCCGGCCCGTATCTGTTGATTCGTGACTTGAATATGGTGCTTCTGCAAAAGTTCAAGGGCAGCCAGGGCCAAACTCGCATTCCCGACCTGGTAGCCGCCTTTCATGGTCATGGGCAGACTGGTCTGGCTTCGGTGATCCAGCCCTGTATATGTCCAATGATTTTCCGCTCGTTCTCCGGAGAAATCTTTATCCAGCAGGTACAGCGGGCTGTTCAATTTCTTACAACGATCGACAATAACCTGCCGGGAAACATCATCGGCGGCCCCGGAAACAACCGGGATCCCGGGTTTGATGATCCCTGCCTTTTCCCCGGCAACCTCAGCCAGGGTATTACCGAGGTATTGTTCGTGGTCCATGCTGACGTTGGTGATAACTGAGACCAGCGGGGCAATCACATTGGTGGCATCAAGTCTGCCGCCCATGCCGACCTCCATCAGGGCCAGATCAACCTTTTGTTCGGCAAACCAGAGCAGGGCCATGGTGGTGGTGAACTCGAAATAGGTGATCTGGTCTTGCCCGAGTACATCGGCGATTTTGGTGGCCAGGCGGGCGAAATCCTGTTCGGGGATAAAACAGTTGCCGATTCGGAACCGTTCCCGCACTGAACTGAGGTGAGGAGAAGTGTACAAGCCGACTGTATAACCGGCCTCGGTTAAAATGGAGAGCAGGGTGGCGCCCACCGACCCCTTGCCGTTGGTGCCGCCGATATGGACGCAGGGGAGATTGTGCTGAGGATTATCGACTCTGCCGAGGAAGGTATCCATGGCATCCAGGCCGAGCTTGATCTTGAAAAACTGGAGATTATCGAGAAAGGTCCAGGCCTGTTGGTAGTCCATTGGTCAGGTTTCAGATTTCAGGTGTCGGGTCTTGGTTGTCAGTGGATGTCCGGCCGGGTCGGGGGGTTGGTTGATAAGAAATTATCAGATTACCACAGAAGCTCGGCTTTATTTCGTTATTATACTTGATGTTGACTTTCTGTCATTCTTCCTCTTCGGTCCATTCCTGCGGTCTGTTGGGAGATAGCGCAGACTTCGATTCAGTGCGTTGCCGGCTCACTGGATCCCCGACAACAGCACTCGGGGATGACGCTACCGAGGGCATGACGTTGGAGTATTTCCAAAATCTCTCCACTGGGCTGAGCTTCAGTGGTAATCAGAAAAAATCAAATAACTTCAAGCTTGGCATAATCGAGGTGGAGAACCTTGTCGCCGTGGCGGTCAAAGGAGATTTCTACCCGTCTGGGGCCTGGAATGCTCTTGACCCTGCCCGGGCCGAATAGTGCATGTTGCACCAGCATGCCGGGGCTGTACTCAACCCGGGCGGAGACGGTTTTCTTTCTGGTCCCGACCGGGTCGGGAAGGCCGAATCCACTTGAATCGGAAAAGGAATACGGGGTCGGAGCCACCATTTCCTGCTGGTGGTAGAGGCCGGGATTGATTTCCCGTAAAAAAGGCGACATCACCGTATGGCGGAATTTACGATCCGGGGTCATTAACTGGCGCGGGTACGTCAAAAAGAGCTGTTTTTTTGCCCGGGTAGCTGCCACATAGAGTAGTCGTCGTTCCTCTTCATACTGTTCCCCGGGCACGGCGTTCTGGTGCGGGAAACGTCCTTCGGCAAGACCGATCACAAAAACAGCGTCCCATTCCAACCCCTTGGCCGAATGGATGGTGGAGAGAATCAGCCGTCCGTCTTCCGGAGTCGGGGCCTGATCAGCAGCACTTATTTCCGGCGGATCCAGAGCCGTATCATCGACAAAAGACTGCAGGTCACCGTAGTCGCCGATAAGAGCCCGTATGTGCTCAAGTTCCTTGCTTCGTTTGGGGTAATCATCGTGATAGATTTTTTCAAGGATCGGCTGGTAATATTCCATGATCAGGTCAAACTGGCCGCCGGGGGTAAGGCCGGGCCCTTTCAGGCGTACCAGCAGTTCAAGCAGTTTTGTGTACCCCTGCTTCCAGCCGGGAGCAGGTTTGTATGTGGCCAGGGCAGCAATCGGGTCGTCGGTTTCACTGATGGAGACGAGAATTTTCTGGGCGGTTTTTGGGCCCACCTTGTCGAGCTGCAACAGGATACGGTTCCAGGACAGGTTGTCCCAGGGATTGACCAGGATGCGGAGAAAGGAGAGCGCGTCTTTTGTATGGGCCGATTCGGTCAACTTGAGTCCGCCGCGTTTCTCAAATTCGATATACCTGCTGGTCAGCTCCATTTCCAGTTTGTAGGAGTGGAAGCCGGAACGGAACAGGATGGCGATGGAATCTTTTTGGGTGCCGTCCTTGATGAGCCTGTCAATGGTGTCAACCACGAAACGGGCCTCGGCCGCCTCGGTTGCGCCGCTGAAGACCTCGGGCTGGATGCCGCCTTCTATCTCAGTGAACAGGGTCTTGGTGAATTTTTCTTCGGCCTGCTCAATTATGGCATTGGTCAGGCTGAGGATGGGCTGGGTGGAGCGATAATTCTGTTCAAGTTTGATCACCCTGGTACCGGGGAACTGGTCGGGAAAGCGCATGATATTGTAGAAATCAGCGCCCCTGAAACTGTAGATTGACTGGGCATCGTCCCCGACCACCATGACGTTGTCGTGATTACGGGCAAGCAGGCGGACGATTTCCGCCTGGACCAGGTTGGTATCCTGGTATTCGTCGACCAGAATATACTGGAAACGTTGTGAAATCTCCGTCCCTGCGGCGTCGGATTCGGCCAGGAGCCGTTGCCAGTTCACCAGTAGATCGTCATAATCCATCAACCCGTGATCAAGTTTGAACTGGTTGTAATGGTCACGGATGGTGTGAAAGTCGTCGATGAATTCAGAGAGGTGGATATGGCTTTCAAAGACAAGGTCTTCAATGGGCCGGGCCTTGTTGATGGCTCCGGACAGCAGGTTCATAACAATGCGCTTGGAGGGGAAGCGTTTGCCGGCCCCGGCAAGATCAAGCGAGGATTTGATCAGGTTGATAATGCCCTCGGCATCACCGCGGTCGATGATGGTGAAACCCGGTGGAAACCCGAGATGGTGGCCGTGCTGGCGCAGGAGCATGTTTGAGGTGGCATGAAAGGTGCCGCCGATTACCCGTCTGCAGCTCTGGTTGGTCAACTGGGTAGCACGGTAGAGCATTTCCTGGGCTGAACGCCGGGTAAAGGTGAGCAGCATGATCGATTCCGGCGGGATGCCCTGCTCGATAAGATAGGCCATACGGTAGACCAGGGTCCGGGTTTTACCGCTGCCTGCTCCGGCAATAACCAGAACCGGTCCGTTGCCGTGGGTCACGGCTTTGTACTGGGCTTCGTTCAAGGCTTCCCGGGTAACCGGAGATTCTTCCTGTTTGGATACCTCGGTTAATATGTTGTGTTGCGAATGATCTTGCATAACGGGTTTTCTACCACAGAGCGTTCAAGGGTGCAACGGCTGTTGACAGGGATGCCTGTTTTCAGGTAAAATGATAAGTTTATCGAACGAATAAAAAAAATACAGGATGGGAAAAACATGGACAATCTTGAAACAATTTTTGATGATCAGACCTTGAGTGCACTTTTTCCCGCCGGGCGGGCCAATGATTTTTTTGAGGCTCTGTTTGGCGACGCCGGCGAGGGAGCGTATGATATTCGTCTGAGCTTTGCCGGTTACGATACCGGGGCTAACAGCCTGCGTTTTTTCCTGAATCTGCATGAACGCCCGGGCTGTTGCCTGGTCTGTAACCTGACCTACGGGCTGCCCGAGGTTTTTTCCCGCCATCCGGTGATTAATATCAAGGGGCTGGTCGCAGACATTGAAAAGAAACTGGACGGCAAGGCAAGCTGTAGTGACTGGAAGCTGGGTACAACCGTACAGCAGGAAAAAAGTCTTCATTCCATTCCCCTGCATATTCAACTGGTCTGAAATACCATGACTGAGCAAAAAAGCTGGGATGAGCGTTATAGCAGCGATGAACTGCCCTGGGATACCGGACGTCCTGATACCTATCTGGTCCGGATGGTCTCACGCTGGCCCTTGCACCAGGGATCGGTAGTGGATATAGGCTGCGGAACCGGAACCAACAGTCTCTGGCTGGCCCGGCAGGGATTTGAGGTCACCGGGCTTGATATCTCAAAAGAGGCTGTTGCTATTGCCCGGAAGCGGGCAGGCGAAGAAGGAATTGAATGCGGTTTTGTCTGCGACGATTTTTTGACGGCCGGTGTTCCGGCGACTTCTGTTCAGTTTGTCTTTGACCGCGGTTGTTTTCATTCCGTAAAGGAAGAACAGCGGCAGGCCTTTGTCGAGCGTGTGGCCGAGTTGCTTGATCCGGGTGGCCTATGGCTCAGCATGATCGGCAATGCCGATGATCCGGTGCAGGATAAGGGGCCGCCAAAGCTTTCAGCCCATGAGATCACAACGGCTGTGGAACCGGAGTTTGAAATCCTGCATCTGGAATCGTGTATGATTGAGTCCCGGCTCGGACAACCGCCCAGATTCTGGCAGTGCCTGTTGAAAAAACGTTGACAGGTTCCTATTTCTGGGAATATTTCCTAATGAACCGCCACCTGGGAGCGGCCGTTTTTCTTGGCCTGATAGAGGATATCATCGGCCCGTTCCATCCACTCGGCCCTGTTCATGTCCGGCTGCCACTGGGACAACCCTATACTGACTCCCAGTTTTGAAGTCCCGACATTGATGCCGAGACCTTCAACCGCCCGGCAAAGCCGTTCACCCAGGTTGCGTGCCGCAGCCATGTCCGTATCGGGCAGGATTAAAAGAAATTCATCACCTCCCATCCGGACCAGAAGGTCGGTTAATCGTATCTGTGCTTTCAGGGCCGCAGTTACCTGCTGAAGAACTTTATCACCCATCATGTGGCCCATGTTGTCGTTGACCTCTTTGAAATGGTCCAGATCAAGGGCCGCCAGGGTCAGAGGGTGGTCATGCCGGCAGGCCTGTTCGATGATTCCGTCGATTCGTTCTTCAAAGACCAGCCGGTTCGGCAGGCCGGTGAGGGTATCTTTGCGGGCCTGTTCAAATATTTTTTCATAATCCAGGGCTCGTTGCAGCGGTTCGGCCAGAATGCTTAATGACTCGTTGATCAGTTCAATGTCATCACCAGGGATAGCGGTATCCTGGCGTAACAGGAGCAGAATATCGCAGCCATCTTTTGATTCAAAGGTCCACTGGTAGGAGTAGACGTCGTCCATCTGACCTGTTTTAAAGGCCGGCGATGTGGGCTGGTGGAGAATTTTTTCAGCTACATCTATGATGTATCGTCGTTCCGGGCCATGACTTGAACAGAACAGGTGCATGCGCTGCCGGGTTTGATTATGATATCCAATTAATTCATGGGGGACGTATTCGGAAAGCCAGATGGAGTAGGTCTCGATCATTGCCGGCAAATCAAGTGCCCCGGCCATACGCTGGTAGAGCTCATTGACCTTTTGCAATCGTTCAGATTGACGGCGATAATGGCTCAACTGGGCAAGAAGTTGCTCCTTGCTCCCCCTGGATGAAAGATCAGTGCTGAGGTCGTGTCCTGTCGTGCTCATGGTGATAACTTTTCCGTTTTTATGAATGAAATGGACCGAAGATGGTATTCCAGTTACCAAGTCGAAATGCTAAAAACGTGCCAGAAAATTGTAATGACTTTTGTCTTGTTATTTCAATCGGATGAACTGTGGCTAATTTTTATGGGACACGCGGAAAACCCGTAGTGGCAAAAAAATGACAGGAGCGGGAAGTCACGTTGACGAGTTCGAGGAGAGTGTGGAAATGGATATAGGGCAGATGTTCATGCTCGGTTTTAATGGAACCGAGGTTGACGACGGGCACTGGATTGTCCGTGCTCTTGAAAAGGACCATCTTGGCGGAGTGATTCTTTTTGATCGTAATATTGCCGGTTCAGTTCAAAATATTACCTCTTCCTCCCAGTTGCAGGATCTATCGGCTGCTCTGCAGGAATATGCCGCAGGAACGTTGCTGGTCGGTGTTGACCAGGAAGGCGGCCGGGTCTGCCGTTTAAAGGAACGGGACGGTTTTCCGAAAACTCTCAGCGCTAAAGTCATTGCTCAAGGCGATCTCGATCAGGCTGCCCATTCTGCCGGAATGCTGGCAACCACTCTGGCCCGGCATGGAATTAATTTTAACCTGGCCCCGGTGGTGGATCTGGATCTCAATCCCGACAATCCGATCATAGGCAGGTTTGAGCGTAGTTTTGGAGACGACCCGGATCAGGTCGTCTGCAATGCCCGGGTATTTATCGATGCCCACCACCGGCAGGGAGTGGCCTGCTGTCTGAAGCATTTTCCCGGTCACGGCAGTGCGGCTGCTGATTCCCATCTTGGTTTTGTCGACAGTACCGAGTACTGGCACAGGCAGGAGTTGATCCCCTTTGCCCGTCTCATTGCTGAGGGTTTTTCTGATGCGGTGATGACCGCCCATGTGATCAACCGGCGGCTTGATCCGCAGGGGCTGCCGGCAACCCTTTCCCCAGCCGTTATCAAGGGTTGTTTACGGGGAAAACTTGAATTTTCAGGAGTTACGGTGACCGATGATCTTCAGATGCAGGCAATTACAAAAAAATGGGGCTATGCCGAGGCCGTGCGTCTGGCAGTCCTGGCCGGGGTCGACCTGCTGATTGTCGGCAATAATCTAGACCAGCGTGAAGATACCCTCGGGATTGGTCTTCAAACCATAAAAGACATGCTTGACAGAGGCGAGGTTGATGCCGATTATATTGCAGGATGTCTGCAGCGTATTGCAACCTTGAAAAAGAAAATAGCAGGAGAACTCGCGTGGAAGAACAACATACCCACAATCTTGTCGTAGGCTATATTATCTGGATTTTTGGTTTTCTCGGGGCCCACAGGTTCTATTACGGTAAGCCCATCTCCGGGACCATTTACTTTTTTACCCTGGGGCTCTTTTTTATCGGCTGGATTGTCGATCTCTTTTTGATTCCCGGTATGGAACGGGAGGCGGATATCCGGTTTACGGCCGGGCCGGTTGATTACACGGTCGCCTGGATGTTATTAGTCTTCCTGGGACTTTTCGGCGTGCATCGGATGTATATGGGTAAGTGGCTCACCGGGATTCTGTACCTGCTCACCGGCGGCATCTTCGGGCTTGGCTATATCTATGACCTCTGGACCATCAATGACCAGATTACTGTGATCAATGGAGCCTCTGATCTGCAAAATGCATTCTGATCCGACGCCCGGCTTCCGGGAGCTTAAACCTGAGAACGGATTACTGCAGTTTGATTCTTCAGGAAGTTTGATTCTTCAGGAACCTGAAACTTGATGTCTGACTACTGTAGTTTAGTTGTTTCCTCCTCATCAAAGAGCTGGCGTACCCCATGCTGTTGTTCTTTCTCGGAAATAATCTCTGCAGCCTCCTGTTCCGAGATACCCAGTGATTTTGCCAGCTCGGCTACGGAGTAGCAGGGCTCACCACCTGCTGTGAAACCAACCGGTGTGAGGTCCGGAAAACTGTCCCGGATGGCATGGCCGGAGGCCTGTTGCAGCAGCTCCTGAACCTCCGGCGGGCCATAGAGCAGCAGCCATTCCACTGCTTCCGACCAGACCTTACTGTCCACTGTTGGGTGCTGGAGAATCTCCATGGCGGTTTCCACTGTCCATTCATCTTTTTTTGTCATCTTTTTTTTAACCAATACTCTGCAGGTCCGTCCCACTAGGGGCAGAATTTTTTTTAATTCTTTTTTTGATTCTTGCCATGTCCCTGTACTATAATCCGTTCCATACACAAGGCAACTATTAGGGCTTGCTCAAAAAGAACTTCGATTCAGAGTGCACCACATCTCTACTAAGTTATTTTTGAGCAAGCCCCTACCAGAGGGAGAGTCCATGGGCGTTGATAATTTAATTCTATTGGAAAACCTGGAATGGTTTGACGAGTCCGGCCGGGAACTGCTCCATCGGCTCCCCGAACAGGGATCCGGGGAGATTAAATTCGGCGCCCAGCTGACGGTCCGGGAAAGCCAGGCCGCAGTCATGTATTACAAGGGCAGGGCCTGTGATGCGTTCGGTCCCGGTCGGCATACCTTGAAAACCGGCAATATTCCTATTCTGACCAAGATCCTGTCGGCGCCATGGGGCATGATAAGTCCGCTTCGGGCCGAGGTCTATTTTGTCAACCTCAAGGTGTTTACCGATCTTAAATGGGGCACCCGTGATCCCGTGGCTTTCCGTGATGCCGAGCTCGGTCTGGTCCGCCTGCGGGCCCATGGCGTTTTTAATATCCGGGTGGTGCAGCCGGTGCTGTTTATAAACACTCTTGCCGGTACCATGGGTAAATATAGCACTGAGCAGATTGAAGAATACCTGAAACGGGTCATTGTCTCCCGGCTCAATGATTTTCTGGGCGAAAAACTCAACACCCTGTTTGATCTGCCCGGCAGTTTTGATGAGCTGGCAACGGGCCTCGGCAAACGTCTGGCCAAGGATTTTTCCCGCTTCGGGCTGGCCCTGGACGGTCTGTATATCACCTCTATCACCCCGCCCCAGGAGGTGCAGGAGGCCATTGATGATCGCAGTCGTTTAAGCGTGATTCAGGATATGGATAAATTTGTCCGCATGAAGGCGGCCATGGCCATGGAAAAGGCCGCTACTGCCGGTGGTGAAGCCGGAGCCGGGCTTGGCCTCGGAATGGGCATGATGATGCCTGGAATGTTTGGTAATCTACAGACCGGTGGCGGCAAGAGTGGATCTGAGGAGAAAAAAAATACTGTCCAGTGCCGGGAATGTGAGAATGCCATTCCTGCTGATGCCCGCTTCTGCCCGTATTGCGGCCATCAGCAGGTGGTGATGAAGCAATGCGTGAACTGCGGTAAAAACTTGTCGCCCGGGGCCAGGTTTTGTCCCCGCTGCGGTCACCCGGCCGATGAAAAACCCACCATCACCGTCTGTCCCCACTGCCATGCCGATAATCTGCCCGGGGCAACATTCTGTAATCAATGCGGCCGGAAGATAGGGTGATGTTTTTGTTCCTCACCCCTGATCTCTAATCCCTGGCCTCAGGCTTCACATGGATATCAGGATAGAACAGGAATGCCCGCAATGCGGAGCGCAAATTACCCTTACCGAATCCGATCGTCTGCTGAGCTGTCCGTACTGCGGGGTCAAAAGCTTTATGCAGTCGGCCGGCGCGTTTCGGTATGTTATTCCGCCTTCTTCCAGAATTGATGTGTCGGCCCCTCCGCTCTATGCCCCGTACCTTAGGTTCAAAGGGAATGTTTTTTTAGTCAATGAGGCGGGCATAACCTACAAGGTTATGGATACCACCCGTCAGGGGTATGAGTTGACCGGTCTGCCGCCTTCCCTTGGTGTCCGTCCCCAGGCCATGCACTTAAAGCGACTCCTGCCAACGACTTCCGGGCGCTATCTTCGCCTGACCACCAAGGCCCGGGTTATACTGGAAAAGGCTGTTCGACTGCTTCCCAGGCGGGAAACACACACGATGCGGGAGAAGGTGGAACCGGAAAAGGATATGATCTATATCGGTTCCAGGATGGAGACCATCTCGAATGCCGATCGAGATCATTTTCTGCACCGGGCTTTTATTGGTGAAACGGTTTCATTTGTGTATCTGCCCCTTGAGCTGACTGACACCGACATCCTGGATGGCGTAACCGGAACCCGGTTGCTGCCCCTTGAAAAGGCAGCGGGCGTACCTTTGCGGGGGGCTCCGTTTAATCCGCGCTGGCAGGTAGGGTTTATGCCCACACTCTGTCCCCGTTGCGGCTGGAGTCTGGACGGGGAAGGGGATTGTCTGGTCATGACCTGCAGTAATTGCGATACGGCCTGGGCGCTTGGTCAGCGCGATCTCAAGCAGATAGCCTGGCAGATGGTTGCAGGCGATCGTGGAACCGCGCTTTATCTTGGGTTCTGGAAGATTTCAGCCCATATCCCCGCCCTTGATATCTACAGCTTTGCCGATTTTATTCAGCGAACCAATCAGCCCATGGTCGCAAAACCCCAGTGGCATGAGCGGGTGATGAGTTACTGGATTCCGGCCTTCAAGCTCAGGCCCAAGATATTCCTCCGCACCGGGCGTCAGACAACGCTGGGGCAATGGCGGCTTAAGCCCGAAGATGGTCATGTAGTGCCGAACCTGTACCCGGTTACCCTGCCGGCCTCCGAAGCAAAGCAGTCGGTCAAGGTGATCCTGGCGGCAAGCACGGCCAGCCGGAAAAAAATCTTTCCCTTTCTGCCCGAAGTTCGACTGCAGGATGTCACCGCGACCCTGGTTTTCCTTCCCTTTGTCGACAAGGGCCATGACTGGTATCAGCCCCATACCGGAACGGCAATGTCGAAAAATGTTCTTCGTTTTGGCCGGAGTCTTTGACCCGCAGGCAGCGATCCGTCTCCGACTCGATAGATTTTCTGGCGTACCTGCCGGATATCTGGTAGTAAACCTTCAATACAGGAACAGGAGTCGGAAAGCTCTTCAGGAGGAGAGAGCACTCTTCCTGTCAGAGACGGAAAATATGAATCATCAAAAATATATGCAGGAAGCCTTGGCTGAGGCGCGGTCGGCACTGGCGGCTGAAGAATTCCCAGTGGGCTGTGTCCTGGTGCAGGACGGCGAAATAGTCGCCCGCGGTCATCGGCGAAACAGCCGGGCAGGGAAGAGTAACGAAATTGATCATGCAGAGGTGGTCACCCTGCGCAGGCTGCTTTCCAGGCATCCGGATATTGATTGCAGCAGTCTGGTTGCCTACTGCACTATGGAACCCTGCCTGATGTGTTACTCGACCATGCTGCTCTCAGGCATCCGCCATTTTGTCTATGGTTATGAAGATATGATGGGAGGCGGACTCAATCTGCCCCTGTACCAGCTCAACCCCCTCTATGCCCAGATGCAGGTCCAGGTCGAAGCCGGTGTTCTCCGCAATGAGAGCCTTGCCTTATTTCAGCAGTTTTTCCGTAACTTTTCCTACTGGCAGGATAGTCTGCTCTCACAGTACACCCTTGCCCAGCCCTTACAGGATACGTAACTTATGACCAACCCTCCACCTGCCCGAACAGTGGGCTTCATACCCGGTGAGCGCAATGTTTTTTTTCATCTGCTCACCGCCTGCAACCTGAGTTGTAGACATTGCTATATTAATCCTCCCCAGCACGGAACCACCACCTTGTCCCTGGAAACCGTGCTTGCCTGGCTTACATGTTTTTCCCGGCCAGAGAATGAAAAAAAATCAAACCTTATCCTCCTTGGCGGGGAACCGACCATGCATCCGGACCTTGCCGGAATTATCCGGGCGGCCAAATCCATGTACTACCATGTAACCGTGGACTCAAACGGTTTTCTCTTTCATGATCTTCTGGGTCGTGTCACACCCGATGAGCTTGATTTTTTAAGCTTCAGCCTGGATGGACCGGATGCGGCGGTCAACGATCCTATTCGCGGGGAAGGCGTCTTTGCTACCTGTACGGAAAATATAAAAAGGGCCGTGGCCGGTGGGTTTCGGACCAGCCTGATCTATACCGTCTCGGGTAAGAACATCGTCCACCTGCATCGAATGCCGGAGCTTGTCAAGGAACTGGGTGTTCAACGATTTTTTATTCAGGTGATCGGGCTGCGCGGTAAACCTGCAGGTACGGTATTCAGCCCGGAGACGGCCTGGCAGGTTGATCCCGAACACTGGCTGGATATTGTACCTGAAGTTGCCGCCCAGGCGGCTGCACTTGGCCTTTCGGTGACCTATCCCAAGGTCTATCTTGATCCCGGTGAACCCTTTGAATGTGCCGGGCAGGTTGCGGAAAATTATTTTATTTTTCCCAATGGCCGGGTGTATCAATGTCCGCTTTGCGAAGATCATCCCATCCATAGTTTCTGCATGGAAAATGACCGACTGGTTAGGCGTAGCGGCCTGAATGAGGATCGTTTTTTCACCCTTTCCATTCCTGAAGGATGCGTTATGAACAAACTGCTGCAGCCGGATAACATCGAATACCTGAAAGACGGTACTCCCCGGCATCGCATTTCCTGCTGTCTGCTGAAGCAGCATGTCGAACCGGAACGGTAATCAATCATGGACAACACCGACATGCCGGATTTACAGAAGCTCTATTCCCTGGCCCTGGAACTGCATGAACAGGACAAACCGGATCAGGCCGTTGCCCTGTATGAGCGTATTTTGTCCAATATCCCGGATGCTGATCTCGTCCTGTACAACCTGGGCCTGGCCCTGTATGCACTGGAGCAGTTTACAGCCGCTCCCACAGCCTTTCTGCGGGCAACGGAAATAAATCCGACTGATCCTGATTACTGGTTTAATGGTGACCTTGCCCTGAAACAGACCGGAAAATTCACCCTGGCCCTGGCTGCGTATGAAAAGGCCCTTGCATTGCAGCCGGCAGATCCGGATATTCTCTACAATATGGGTTGCTGTCATCAGGCCGCCGGTGATCGTGCCGAGGCTGCGGCAGCCTATGAAAAGGTAGTGGCCGTCTCTGAAAATCACAGTTCTGCTCTCGGTAACCTGGCCTATTGTACCCACCTGCAGGGAGACTATGACCGGGCTGCTGTTCTCTACCGGCGACTCCTTGCCCTTCGTCCCGATCACACGGCTGCCGGGTACATGCTTGATGCCCTGGAGGGAAAGAATACATCGGCACCGCCGCCGGAATATGTGCGCCGTCTCTTTGACGGCTACTCGGAAAATTTTGATCAGGACCTGTTGGAAAATCTTTCGTATCGGGTACCGCAACTCCTGTGCAGTCTGCTCGTTGATGCCGTCGGGCCGGGATGTAAAGAAAAACAGGTGGTGGATCTGGGCTGCGGTACCGGCCTTTCCGGCCGTGCCGTTTTCGAATATGCCTCATCTTTAACCGGAGTGGATCTGTCGGCAAAGATGGTTGAGGAGGCCGAAAAAAAAGGCTGTTACGATGAGCTGGTCGTCGGTGATGTGGTTGAGTATTTAATGGGTCTTCCTCAATCGGTTGACCTGTTGCTTGCCGCTGATGTCCTTACGTATCTCGGTGATCTTGATCCTCTTTTCAAGGCCGCCTCGGAAAGTGTTCAAGTCAGGGGGCTGTTCTGTTTTTCCACTGAACGCGGTGACGACGAAGACTGGCAGTTACGGGTCACCGGTCGTTACGGCCATGGTCGCAAATACGTGCAGGCGTTGGCCGACAGGGTTGGTTTTCAGGTATTGGCCTGCAGGGGTGCGGATATTCGGAAAGAGCGGGGTAGGTGGATAGCCGGTGACCTTTATCTGTTACAAAAAATCTAAGGCGGGTGATTTTGTAAAAGCAACATCAGGAGGATGGGCACTGCCCATCTTTTTTTAATCCGGCCATTTCGGGTAGGCGATGCCCATCCCCATCCCGGTGACGAGTCACAAAAAAATCCCCTGCAGTCAGGCCCCTCGGAGAACTCAAGTCATGCGTGAGGGGCCGACTGCCGGCGGTGGGGCATCTCTGCTTATCCGAAAATAGCCCGCAAGGGATGCTTTTCGGGCTATTTTCATTGTCGAAGTCTACGCTTATCTGGTAGTGGTTGTGACGTTAAAAATCTTGGTCCAGCCATGCTGGTTTATTTCAAGAGAAGTTTGTATACAAACGGCAGCGTTGTGCAGTTGCAGCCCGAGGAAGGTCTCGGGGCGGTGAGCTTAACGGTGACGCTTTTTGATTGGGCCGTTGTTGAGCCATTGACCTGTGCGCTGACCCGGTAATAGTAGGTCGTGTCCCGGCTCAGTCCATCTACCCGGTATTGGGAGGCCGTGCCAACATCCAACCCTCTGAACCCTTCGACAAAACTCTGGAAATCAGGATCGGTCGAGACATCCAGAAAGTAGGCATCAACTCCGCCGGAGAGTTCGGACCAGAATGCTGAAAACGCCGTTCCCCTGCCGCCAGCGACATTCGGTACCTGTACATGTATGAACTCCGCAATGTCCGATAGATAGATGTCTCCGTCTGCAAGCCATGCTATGTGGTTCTGATTGATAATGGGCTGATGGTCGGCAAGTGCATTGTCGGTTATCTGAACAAATCCATCCATCCGGTTGTATAATATAACTTCCCTGTCCGTGCCGTCATGCCTGGTCAGTACCTTCAGGCTGCCGTCAACCGAGGTGCTCCTGTTGCAGATAAAAACATCCGGTGCCGGTTTTGCCGTCCCGGGAACGAACAGATCATAGACATACTGGGCTTCCGTCCCCTCACTGATATGCTGCATCCAGACCACCTGACGGGCATCAATTCGCGGACCGCTGCAATCCACTCCCGGTTCTGATATGACCATCGGTCCGGATTGGTCGGCAGCATTGTAAAGCATGACTTGCCCGGCCTCGTAGGAATTGGTGACGGGATGGGCGGTCCACACAATCCGTCCGTCGGCGATTTGCGGTATAGAATTCTCGGCCTCACCGGCAGGAGAAATCAAGCTGCCCCCGGCTGGGTTTCCATCGTATACCCGGTAGATGAAGATCTGGTTTCCCTGGATTTTGTTATATTTCTGCCAGACCACGTACTCACCATCGGTCTGCGGTTCGATATCGTTATCGTCGTCGTCGGTGATCTGGACTATGGCCTGATTGTCCATATCATAGAGGAAAATCTCCCAGTCACTATCCCCGGAAACCGCCCCGGCCAGGCCGCCTTTGGCCTGCCAGACAAGAGTTGTACCGTGCATAGCAGGAAAGCTGCAGTCCTTGACGGAAGTAAGACTTGTACTATCCCATCGCGGGGTCGATCCGGTACAAAATCCGGCCCCGGCCGTCAACAGGGAGCCGGCAGCTATACATGAGAAGAGAAGAGCGCTTGATTTCATAAGTTCGTTGTCCTTGAAAAAGAATTGGAAAGTCATGTCACCAGGTGATGGGGTCGCTGCCGCCATAGGCACCCATGTCTTTTCCATCGTCCCCACTGTTTTTTGCCGGAGAACCGGTCTGAAGCTGATAGTTTGCACCAGCCCGGTCAACAAAAAGCGGCTCGGTAAACAGTTCGTTGTTTTTAGGGCCTGTTTTTGTGGCATCCGTTGTGTTCCAGCAACCACCGGTTTGCTGCAGGACTGCGGTCAGTTTGCTGTTATTGCCGTAAATAAGATTGTAATTCCGCTCAATGCCGCAGGCAGCATCTTTTATGCCTGCCTTCATGTTATAGGCTGTGATATTATTTTTTATGATGTGAGGGCTCTGTGTCGGGGGCTTTATTTTTATCGGCGGATCATAAAAGTTACGGGTAAGCCCGGTCTTGGGATCAATCGTGACATTGATGTCATTGTAGACGATGCCGCCGCCTTTGGTTCCCGATCCGTTATCGACTACCGTATTGTTGCTGATTTTCGTAATGCCCCAGGAACTTGAAAAGGGAGCATAGGGGGAGCTGTTGTCGCCGGAAAATCGGATTCCGCTTCTGGAGTTGTTATAGATCAGATTATTGGTGATGATTCCGGAGGCATGATCCAGCCGCATACCCGAACGGTTACCATGAACTTTGTTCCGCCTGATCGTCAGATTGACTGGGCCGTATGATCTATAAAAACGAACGGTTGTGGGGGGATTATTGGGGTCAGGCGTAGAAGTCCCGGACCAGTCGCCGGTGAAAATTCCGGCTGCACCCGTATGCCCATAGATATCGTTGTCGGTTATTTCCGCTGAACAGGATGTGAAAAAGGATATTCCCGACCGACTATTCTGGTGAATGGTATTGCCGTCAATGGTGATCGAACCGGTGACATGATCAAGGACTGCAATGCCTGCCTTGGTGTTGCCGTAGATATTGTTTCCGGTGATTGTTACCGGTTGTGAGGACGCATTGCCGCTGAGCAGGGAGTTCCTGTAGACAAAAAAGGATATCCCTGATATGCCGTTATTGTAGATCTCATTATTGCCGCCGATGGTCAGTGCGGATGAACCGCCGATATTGATCCCGGATGCTGTATTGTCGAGGATTGCATTCCCGCTGATATGGGGGCTGACACTGCTTGAATCGATCAGCAGGATTCCGGCACGCCGGTTGTTTTGTATGGTGTTGTTTATAATACTAAACTGGTCGATGTTGCGCAGCCGTATGCCGCTCCCATATTCAGCGCTGCTGGTGCCGTTGTTGTTAATCAGATTGCCGTCATTCAGACCACTGCCGCCGATGAAAACCTGGTTGCTGTAGCCGGTTCGTCCGTACAGGTTGATCCCTGCCCGGCCGTTTCCTTCAATGGTGTTGCCCTTGATGGTCACGGTGCTGTTATAGATTGAGTCCCCGGCTTTTGTAGTGATTCCGGCGTAATCGGTGTTGTAGATGCTGTTGTTGAGTATGTTCAGGTCCACCCTGCCACTGATTCTGATTCCGGTTTTGAAACTTGACGCCCCGGGCGTGGCCGCCCCTTTGATTTCACAGTTGCTGATTGTGATATTGTACGATGAATCATAGATCCTGATCATGGCGACGCTGGTCATCTTTCCGCCGCCGGAGCCATCAAGAATAAAGCCGTCCAGAGTACAGTTGTCTGATCCTGAAAATTTGACGATGGTTTTTCTGGTGGAAGTGATTACCGGTTTGGTGGCTTGTGCACTGCGTACATCCACTCCGGTTTTCATATAAATTCGTTCTGAATATGTACCGGGATAAACCAGGACGGTGTCACCGCTGTATGCGCGGGAGATGGCCGTTGAGATGGAACAGTACGGATTACTGGTGGTCCCTGAACCTGTATACGGGCAGGTGTCATCATCAACATAAAAATCAGCGGCTTGACAGGGCATTCCGGAAACAAAGAGGACCGTCAGGGTGAGCAGAATAAAAGAATAATTTATGCGCCTGGGAGCAATTTTTTCTGTTTTCATTGTGTTTGTATTTCTATGATACGGGAGCTGTGATTTCATTTATGTAATTCATTGTCGTCGTCTTGCAGAGGCTACGGTCAGGATCAGCAGGTAATAATTGTATTTTCGGGGTCTCGCTGCTCAAGAGAGATTTGAACCTCCTTTATCGTGCTATCCCGGGCCTGTTGCATGGTTCCTGGTTTACGATTCATAAATCTCCCTGGATATTTTTCCTTTACGCAGACACTTGCTGCAAAGTTGTTCGCTTTTGTGGAAAATATTATGCACATTGTGTGCCTTTTTTTTGAAAGTGCTCACTGTGGAATGAAAAGCGGCTGGTTTTGTTGTGGCAGGGCAAAAACAATTTTTTTGCATGGTTATAACGGGGTGAGGACTTCCCGGAGATCAGATTTCAATTTGATGCTGTTTCATCTTTTCCCAGAGATTTTTTCTGCTTATGCCCAGCAGGTCGGCAGCCCTGGTCCGGTTTCCCTTGGTCAGGGCCAGTGCATTGAGAATACAATGTTTTTCCGTTTTTGCCAGCGCACTGCTTAATTGAACCGGTTCATCCGGGTCGTTTTCGTGGTTTGGTCGGCCCATATCCGCAGGTAGATCCTGCGGCCTGATAACCGGCTCCGGTGCCAGAACCGAGGCCCGCTCAATAATATTTTTTAACTCCCGGACATTGCCTGGAAATTCATACTCAAGCAGGACCTGCATGGCCTCAGGTGACAGGGTCAGCAACAGGCCGCGCTTTGCGCTGAACTCCTTGAGGAAATGATTGGCCAGCAGGAGAATATCCTCGGACCTTGCCCTCAGGGGTGGCATGGTCAGTGGGATGACGCTGATACGATACAGGAGATCCTGCCGGAACCGGCCGGCCTGAATTTCATTCTCAAGATTTTTTGCAGTGGCGCAGAGAACCCGGACATCGATTTTCAGGGTCCGGGTGCCGCCCACCCGCTCACATTCTCCCTCCTGCAGGATGCGCAGCAGTTTCGACTGCAGAGCAAGGGGCATGTCGCCGATTTCATCAAGAAGCAGGGTGCCGCCGTCGGCCATCTCGAACCGGCCCGGCCGTTTGCTGTGGGCCCCGGTAAAGGCACCTTTTTCATGGCCGAACAGTTCGGATTCGATCAACCCTTCGGGCATGGCCGCGCAGTTGACCCGGATAAAGGGTTTGTCGGCCCGGCGACTGGCAAGATGCAGGGCGTTAGCCGCAAGTTCTTTACCGGTCCCGGATTCACCGGTAATCAGGATGGTGGAGTCGGTCGGACCGGCCTGGTCAATCAGGGAAAAGACCTTCTGGATGGCCGGGCTTTTTCCGATAATCTTCTGGTGCGACTGCTGGCAGCAGTCTTCCAGGGATGCACAACGGGCCTTAACCGATTGCATTTCAAAGATGCGGTTGATGCGGATGACCAGATCGTCCATGTCAAAGGGCTTGAGAATGTAATCGGCAGCTCCGGTTTTCAGACAGCCGATGGCATCGTCTACACTGCCATAGGCTGTCATCATAAACATGTCGGTGTAGGGTGAATGAATTTTGACTTCCTGCAGCAACTCCAGGCCGTCCATGCCCGGCATACGGATATCCGAGATCACCAGGTGGTAGCTGGTTTCCTGGATCCGTTGCAGGGCCTTTCTGCCGTTGGCAGCGGTTTCAACCTCCCACCCTTCTTTCAACAGTCGATCCTGCACGGTGATTCGCATGATCTCGTCATCTTCTGCAAGCAGTATTCTAGGCATAATCAGCTGAAGGGTTTCAGGTTCCCGGGTTTAACTTAAAGTATCCATTTCCGTCTCATTACTGGAAAGGGTTTCCAGGGGACAGTTGCGGTTGGCGGGAAGGGTTATGGTAAAAGTGGCGCCCTGGTCGGCCCAGTTGCCGGCGATCAGGGTTCCACCCATTTTTTCCACCTGGGCAAAGGACACTGCCAGCCCGAGGCCGGTTCCAACGCCCACGTCTTTAGTTGTAAAGAATGGATCAAAGATTTTGTCAAGAATTTCCGGAGGGATTCCAGGCCCGGTGTCTTGGATTCGGATTGTAATACGATCGTCTCCGGCGCTGCTCCAAACCTGAAGCGTTCCACCTGCTTCCCCTATGGCCTGGATGGCGTTGAGCCCGATGTTGACGATTGTCTGCCGCAGCGCCTCAATATCGATGCAGTATTTTTCCTGTAACGACAGTTCCAGCTGCAGGTTGATTTTCTGCAGCCGGTATCCGAGAAGCTCGAAACATTCTTGTATTACCTGGTCAACGTCAATCTTTTCTAACTCCAGGGGTGTATTGCGGCCAAAGTTCAACAGTTGATGCATGGTATGTTCAATGCGCCGCAGCCCTTTATCGATAAGTGGCAGGTAGCGTTTAACCAGTTGGGGGTTATCGGGTTCTTTTTCCAGAGCTTTAACGCAGTTGAGCAATCCTCCGAGCGGATTGTTGATCTCGTGCGCTATGCCGGAGGTCAAAAGGCCGAGAGCAGCCATCTTTTCATTCTGAAAAGCCTGCTTTTTTGCATTGTCCAGGGCTGTTCTGGAGACATCGAGGCGGCGGGAAAGGTCGTAAAATGTATCGTTGATTGTATCAATCTCATCTTTGACAAGTTTGTGCCTGGGTTTAGGAACCGGCTGGTCGGGATAGCGGTCCATGGCGGAAGTGAGCTGAGCCAGAGGGCGGGAAACAAGGGTTGAGAAAAGCCAGCTTATGGTTGCCGTCACCAACATGATGGAAAACAGGGCGTAGAGAATAATTGAATGGGTGTTCTCGGTTATCATTTCGTCGGCCCAGCCGATGGGAATAGTGATGCTGAGCCCGCCACGAATATCACCTAGTTTATAGCCGTGTCTGGCATGACAGCCAAGACATGAGGCCTCGATTTTGAGTGGGGCTATATACCGAAGAGTGCGCCCCTGAGGTCCGTTTTCAATGGCAATAATTTCTTTTTCTCCATTCTCTTCAATTCGCTTGAGGCCGGCGCGTTCGAATGCATCCGGAGTATTGGCCGGATTGATCGGTTTAAGGCTGGTTACTCTGAATTTGCACCAGCCGTCTCGAGAGGCATACTCGGAAAGCTCTCGGGTGACCATGGCGGGATTCCGTTTGACATAGGCCTGACCGGTGGAATCCTGGATGGCCGGCGCATCAAGGAAGGGGTTGGGCTGGTCTCTTTTTGTCTGAATCACATAGACACCGTGGTGATCAGCGACCCACTGACGGGTGAGAAGGACCTGTCGGTGGAGCATTCGAGCCTGCTGCTCGGCCTGGCCATAGATCAGATCATGCTGTCTGTTGGAGGAATACAGAAAAAGAAGACCGTACGAGAGCAGAAGGATGGCACCAATGGCGACAATGAATTTTCCCTGGACTTTCACGAAACCATATCCTCTGACTGTAAACTGTATATGGATTTGTTACCTGAAGGTAACATGAAAAGGATACAATTGATACCTCCAGGTAACAATTGTAATAGGAAATATTTAATGAGTTGAAAACACAAGAAAAAATAATTGGAATGTTTTTTGCTAAATACAATGGATACGACCTGTCCGCCGTCGGTTTCGTGGTTTTTCAAAGTCTATCTACGACACCGACAATCTTCACAAGCCTGCACGCGGGAGACAATATGCCAATAGGCGGTATCGTGATCACAGTCCGCCCTGATGATCGACAGAATACGGAAGTTGCTCTTGCCGGGTTTTCAGAATTATCCGTGTATGGCAGCGATGAAAAAGGCAATATCATTGCCATGCTCAAGGGAAATGATCCGGAGTCGATTGAAGAGGCTATCATGGCTATCGAAGCAATTGACACCGTGCTTGAAGTCAACCTGGTCTATCTCAATGCAGAGTGTGGGGGTCGAGGAGAATATACATGATTTCTCGGGAAACAGGGAAGAGTCGGGTCTGCTTTTGACGCAAGTTACAGTAGCCTGATCCCTAACCCGTAACAACTGTGAGGAAATACTCACGTCAGCGGGGGATCCTCACTCTGTTGCGGTGTTTTTCCGGCAAAGACCCTGCCGGCGACAATGCCTGCCTCATAGAGACCGAAAAGCGGTAGGGACAATAAAACTGTTGCAGTTATTTCACCGGCTGTGAGAAGAAAGGAGAGCACGACAATAGCCATGTAGAAATATTTTCTTTTGGCCTTGAAGTGTTGCCGGCTGATAAGTCCTGTTTTAACGGTCATCACCATGAGAAAAGGGATTTCAAAGGCAATGCCAAACGCCAGCACCATGCGGGCAACAAAGGTAAGATAGAGCCCGAGCTTAGGCATGGGCAGCAGGTTGGCACCGGCATAACTCATGAAGAACATCATTGTTCTGGGCAGGACGATAAAAAAGGAAAACAGCGCACCACTTGCAAAGAGCAGGGTGGCCCAGAGAACAATCCGTTTGGCAATCCGTCGTTCATCATCAAGCAGGCCGGGGGAAACAAACATCCAGATCTGGTAGAGAAGAACCGGGAAACTGACCGTAATTCCGACTAAAAGAGAGAGCTTGATATAGCTGATAAAGGCCTCGGTCAACTTGGTGTATACCAGGTGATCAAGATCAGGGGCGGCCAGGAACAGCGGCCGCATACAGAAACCGGCTATAGGGTCGATGAACAGGTAGGCCAGAGAGGTGGTGACAATAATGACCAGAAAGCTGCGAATCAGCCGTTTACGGAGTTCCTGGTGATGGGGTGCAAAATGCTCCAGTGCTGCAATCATGATAGGCAATTACCGGGTTTGTGATCCTGCGCTATAATTCCCACCGGCATGGAAGTGATCATGCCGGTGCGGGCGGTTGTTTGTCCGCTTTGTCGGCTTGTGACGCATTCTTTACCTGCTCCTGATCAACAGAGGGTTCTGTTTTTTCAGCAGTTTCCGGGCTGTCGGATTCGGGTTCTTTCCTGCGATCTCTTTCCCAGGGCCGCTCTTCTAGAGGCTGAAGGTCAATCAGATCAATGTCGTTATTTGTATCCTTTCCGTTTTCATCTGCCGTCGCCCAGTTTTTCGGGTCCGGATCCAGCAGATGGCTCTTGAGGTCATCGGCTGTTTTTTTCAATTCTCCCTGTACCTCTCCTAGAACACTACCCTCTTCATTGAGATTTGCCTTGACCTGATTGACGGTTTTTTTCAGTTCCGCTACTCCTTTGGCCAGGGAACGGGCAAGTTCGGGAAGTTTATCCGGGCCGACGACGATCAGGGCCACAGCCAGAATAACAATCATTTCAGGAAGGCCGATTCCAAACATGGTCAGGTTTCCGGTTTTAGAGTTGAGGAGATTTGAGCGGTTAATCGGTTGGCAATGTACGGTATTATATATACCCTGTCAAGCAGGCTGATATCTGCAGAGCACTGCTGTTATTCTTTTTTTCTAAGCGGTTTTTTTCGCAGGCCATCAGCGGCATGCCTGAGACTTAAGAGCGGTTTCTCAGGAGCATGCGTGGGCCGACATAACGCATAATTTGTCGTATTTTATCACGCATTCCTGGCTTGTAGCAATGAACTCCGCAGTTGCCACAGGTGGTCTTTCTCTCCTGAAAAGGACAGTGTTTGAGCCGTTTAAGTGCATAGAGCAACAACTCGTTGCACTCCGGGCAGAGATTCCGGGTTTGTTCATGTTTGGTATGGCAATACTGGCGGATCATGACCTCAACGGTCTCAGCCTCCCGCCTCATTCGAGAGTTTTTTTCCACATCTCCTCCGATCGATTAAAGAGTCTATCTCTTTCTTTTAGTCTACCTCAATTTCGCAGCTTATTCATTGATCCCGGTCAAGATTAACAGGATTTTTACGGCGTTACCGGAAGGTAGCACTTGGGCTGGTCGACATGTTACTTGAGGGTAACATGGTTGACTGGGCGCGGTCTATCTGGTTGACTTGGTGAGCTTTTAAAAGTGGAATGGCGTTTGCAATGTGTACAGGTATTAGAAATCTGCCATCAGTTCCACTTGTCGTTGAGGAGGGTTACGTGCCGGAATACAAGTCAAAACCGTACAGCCATGTTGTCAGGATTCTTCTGATCCTGATTACCGTTGGAGTGGTTGGGGTTGCCGTCAGGGCTATGGTTCTGCCTAAATCATTTGGCCAGTATGGTCACTATAGGGGAACGGCTATAGAAGATGAGATGAACCGGCCTATTCGTAATGGCACCAATGCCTCCTGCCTGGCCTGTCACCCGTATATACGGGAAATGCACATGGAAGGTGTCCATAAAACCGTTTCCTGCGAATTTTGTCACGGGCCGGTAGCCGATCATGTCAAAGACGGCAAGGTAATCGCCGGACTGCCCAAAAAACAGGGCAAGGAAATTAAAAGACTCTGCCTGCGTTGTCATAACCAGATTATCAGGGCACGACCCAAAGAGTCGATCAAGATGATCTCCATGCCCCAGCATCTGGAACAGAAGCATGTGCGAGTGGATCACAACTGTAACCAGTGCCATAACGTCCATGCACCGTTGATGTGGGTCAAAGAGGCCAGGGCCATTGTCGGGGTAGGGGAGGACAACAGATGATAAGAGCTATTGAAAAAGAGATCTCCCAGGATCGTCGGGCGTTTATAAAAAAGGTTCTTGGTGGAACCATAGCCGGGTCACTGCTCCTGGTGATCCCGGCAGGTGCCGTGGATCTGACTGGTATTCCAGAACAGATTCCTGGCATGCGGGGTGATACCGCACCTTTTATTACAAAGAAAAAGTTTGCTTTTATCGTTGATATCACCCGCTGTATCGGTTGCGGTTCCTGCTGTGTAGCCGATAAAAACGAGTACAAGGTACCCGATGGCATGTATCGAACCTGGGTCGAGCGTTACGTGATTGATGACGAGGATAACGTCTATGTCGACAGTCCCAATGGGGGGCTGGACGGTTACCAGGAACCTCGCGAAGATATCCCCCATCCGACCCGTGACACTTTTTTTGTACCCAAGCTCTGTAATATGTGCGAGCACCCGTCCTGTGTCCAGGTCTGCCCGGTCGGTGCGACCTATCAGACCGAAGACGGCTTTGTCCTGGTCGACTCCAAGCGTTGTGTGGCCTGCGGCTACTGTGTGCAGGCCTGTCCCTATTCTGTTCGTTTCATCAACCCCGAAACCAAGACCGCAGATAAATGTACCTGGTGTTATCATCGGGTTCGCAAGGGACTCTTGCCCGCCTGTGTCAATGTCTGTCCGGTGCAGGCCCGGAAGTTCGGCGATTTGAACGATAAAGATTCTGAAGTGTACAATATTCTGCACCAGCCGCATGTGGTCTCGGTTCTCAAGCCGGGTATGGGAAATAAACCGGCGCTCCATTATGTGGGCCTGCGCAGGGAGGTGGTCTAATGAGTCCAGAACATGGAGTTGCAGCCGCAACTGCTTTGACTAATTATGTTTTTCCAAACGATATCCATGTGCACTGGAGCCTGATGATTGTCCTCTACCCATATATTACCGGGATTGTGGCAGGTGCCTTTATTGTCTCTTCATTGTATCACGTTTTCCATATTGAGTCGTTGAAACCGGTTTCCCGCTATGCCCTGGTTTTTGCTCTGGCCTTTGTCGCCTTTGCCACCGCACCGCTTTTGAATCATCTCGGCCACCCGGAGCGGGCAATGAGCATGATGCTGACTCCGAATCCCACCTCGGCCATGGCTGGTTTTGGCTACATTTATTCAGCGTATTCCATTGTTCTTATACTGGAAATCCTCTTTATTTATCGTCCGACTCTGGTTGCCCTGAAACAGACAGCCACTGGATTTAAGCGGAAACTGTACGGGATGCTGACCCTGGGTAGTGATAATGTCTCCGAAAAATCCCTGGCCCTGGATCATAAGATCATCGCCTTTCTCGCCGCCATCGGTATTCCCATGGCCTGTACTCTGCATGGGTATGTCGGCTTTATCTTCGGCGGGGTCAAAGCCAACCCCATGTGGGCCACCCCGCTGATGCCGGTAATTTTTCTCCTGTCGGCCAGCGTGTCGGGGATTGCCGGTATTATCTTTTCCTATGTCCTGATCAAAACCTTCACCGGCAGGTTCATTGATATGGACTGTGTCCGAACCCTGATCAAATTTCTCTGGGGTTGTTTTATTCTCGACTTTGTCTTTGAGATGCTTGAGCTCTTCTCCCATGCCTACATGGCAACCCATCACTGGGAAGCCCTGCGGGATCTCTACTTCGGGCCGCTCTACAGTACCTTCTGGATAGCCCAGGTCGGTGTTTTTTCGGTTATTCCCTTTGTAGCACTTGGAATACTTTCTTTAGTCAAGCTGCCTGATGGTGTGGTGAAATTTTTCGGCTCCCTTATTTCGTTGATGATCCTTGTTCAGGTTTTGCTCATGCGCTGGAATGTTGTTATCGGCGGCCAGTTGATGTCCAAAAGCGAGCGCGGCCATACGGTTTTCCGGCCGGAATGGTTCGAGAAAGAGGGCATCATGGTCTCCATTGTCATCATGCTGCTGCCCATCATCTTTCTCTATATTCTCAGCAAGGTCTTCCCCTTCTGGCTTGATGATGAACCGGCAGTAGAAAAGCAGTCTGCCTGATGGGCAATGGGTTACTTTGCACAGAAAAAAAAATCCAAGAACAATACAAAATGAAAGGAGGGTCACGCGTTGAATAAAAGGAGGTAAAATTGCAGACACGAATTATCTGCTGGTAATTCCCGGAGTGAATTACATTATTAAGAGGTTCATATCAGGAGGAAACTGAATGAAACATTTGAAAAAAATATTTTGTATTGCGGTCCTTGGGCTTTTTGTCGCCGGTTCAGCATTTGCAACCACTGAGCAGTCAAAAAATACCCAGGATGAGACTGTAAAGGCAATTAATGTAAAATGTGTGAACTGTCATCTTAAAGAAAACGGATCACTGGTGAAACAGTGGCAGCATTCGCCCCATGCTGCGGCTAAAGACGGTCAGATTGGTTGTTATAACTGTCATGCCGCTAATAAGGGTGAAGAAATCGGCTATGATCATGAGGGGGCCTTTATCAAAACCATTCTTTCTCCCATGGACTGTAATTACTGCCATGAGCGTGAGGTAAAGGAAATGGTGAATTCCCACCATGCCACCGCTGGTGAAATTATGGCATCTCTTGATAACGTAGTCGGTGAAGTCATCTGCTCCATGGAGCCGACCAAGGCCGATGTCGTCAACGGTTGCTGGCAGTGTCATGGCGGTATTGTTAAAATTAAACGGGATAAGGATGGCAAGCCGCTTAAGAATGAGGCAAAAGCGGTTATGATTGATTACATGACCTGGCCCAACACCGGTATCGGCCGAATTAACCCGGACGGTTCCAAGGGATCCTGTATGGCCTGCCATTCCAAACATTCCTTCCGTTCCTCTGTTGCTCGTCAGCCAGAGAACTGCGGGAAGTGCCATCTCGGGCCGGATCATCCGCAGATTGAAATCTACAATGAATCCAAACATGGTATCGCCTATGCCTCAGCTGTTCGTGAAGGTGGTGCCAACGGGATGAATATCTTGAAAAACGGCACCTGGGTACTGGGTAAGGATTATTATACCGCACCCACCTGCTCTACCTGTCATATGGGAGCCTATGTGAAACTTGATGGTGGTATTGCCCCGAACACTCATAACGTTGGTGATCGTATTTCCTGGACCCTGCGTCCGAAAGTTTCCGTCAAGCTCAACCGTGCCATCTTTACCGACGGCACTGTTGCCGATATCCCCGGCGATATTGCTCCAATGGTAGGCCAAAAGGCGACCTACAAAACTTTTATCATCAAAGATGGTAAGTTCAAAAAAGTTAAGGCGGAAAAACAAGTCGCCAAGGTCCTGTCCTGGGAAGATCGCCGGAACAATATGAAGGGCGTCTGCAAGTCCTGCCACGGTATGCAGCAGGTGGATAACTTTTATACCCAGTTTGATTCACTGGTGGTTACCTATAATGAAAAGTTTGCCAAGCCGACCCAGAAGCTGTACAAAATGGCGATGAAGGATGGCCTGATCCAAGGTTCCACATTTCATACCGAACTGGGGTGGATCTGGTGGGAGATCTGGCATCATGAAGGACGCCGTGCCCGTCACGGTGCTGCCATGCAGGGACCTGATTATACCCATTGGCACGGTATGTACGAAGTGGCCAAGCATTTTTACTTTAAATTTATCCCTGAGTTGATGCGGCTTGCCAAGGAACATAATATGACGGCCAAGTATGAGCAGGCTGTGAATGAGCTTCTTGCCAAGCCTGAGCATCAGTGGTATAAAAAAGGCTTTGATGCTGAAACGATGCAGGCTATCAAAACTGAGGCCGCTGAACGTTACGGAGATCAGAAGTAAAAGTCGTAAAGGTTGTTCTGAGTGGAACGTGCCCCGATTTCCTTTTTGGGAATCGGGGCCTTTTTTATAGAGAATGTTCAATTATGCTGGACTTGTAAAAAGTCAAAATCGCTACTTGCAGAGTACGGAATTGCAAGATGATACGAGCTGTCCGTCGTCGGTTTTGTGGCTTTTCGAAGTCTTGCATACTCGCTATCTACGACACCGACAATTATGATGGATTCGCAAAAAGTCAAAAACGACATTTGCGCAGCACGGAATTACAAGGTTTTACGAGCTGTCCGCCGTCGGTTTTGTGGCTTTTCGAAGTCTTGCATACTCGCTATCTACAACACCGACAATTATGAGGTATGAAATAATGGGTAGACCAAACAGGATAGGATCGCTTATCCCAGCACTTTTGCTGGTGATTATCACTTTTTATTCGACTGTTGAGGCGAAAACGGCTGATTCGTTGCTTACGGATATTGTTTCATTGAAACTGGGCATGGGGAATTATGTGATTGGCGAGCAGTTGAATAATTCCCAGAAAAAGATTGCCGACCAACATCCTGAAAAAGGGGCTTATGAAGGAACTTATAAATTTGTTGATGACGGTCTCTATGTTATTGTTGATAAGAAGACGGACAGGGTACTTGCCCTTTATAAGCAGAATAAAGAGGCGGATAAGAAGCAGTTGAAAGAAATGGTCGTTGAACTTATGGGTCTTTTTGATGCTCCAACAACTATGGCACATGACAAGATTCTTTACTGGGCCTTTAATAAATACGGTGCAGTCTCTGAAGAAGAATTCAGCCTGGCTAAAGAGGCAAAGCAGACCTTGGAACTCGGTATTATTGCCACTGTGAAACTGAATTCGGAGATGGAAATATCACCGGATCAAAAGGAAGAAGAAATAGGTGTTGTAGAAAAAACACATCCCGGAACCGGATCCGTTTATTTTATTATTACTTCCGACCCTCTGGTAAAAGAGTTTATGGCTGCTCAGCAGTAACGAACATGTTGGTTGCACAATATGGAAAAACAACAAATTATGACCGGATTGCCGTCCGTGACTAGAGTTTTCATAGTCTCGAAGGCCCGCTATCTACGACATCGATATTATTAATCAGGGTATTTCTCAATTTCATTCCTGGATATTCCATATAAGAGCCTGCTAGGCTCGAGATTATTTTGTTTTTTCACATTTTTCTCTTCGAAAGATAAATTTTGGCGGGTCTGACTGTTTTTTTAAGTGGGGGTATATTGTCCCTGACAAGCCAGCTAGGCGGCC
>JAJRQC010000051.1 GCA_024280455.1 Deltaproteobacteria bacterium
GTTCGTTAACTATTTTGAAACATGTGCAAATTGCTGCCCAGTCATTTATGATTTGTGTCCGGGTAATACCATGGGAGCTGTAATTTTCCGAGCAGGGCGCAACTATGGCAGCCCAAGCCCATCCTTATATGGAATATCCAGTAAGAAAGGATGTTTTATTCCCCCGTTAAGTCCTGAAGATGCGGAACATGTTTTTTTCGCCCGTGAAAATATAGAGTTTCAAACAGCCGCATCAGCCGCTCTTCATGCCTCCGATGAAGAGATTGAAACACTTCGGAGGATTATCCTGGAGGAAGTGGAGACCGGAGAAGCCGGGGATATAATCGGCTACTCTTCAATTAATGAAACCTTTCACAATTTCATGGCACACATAAGTAAAAATAAGTATTTGCAGCAATATAGCCGACATATTTTCTGGCGATCAAATAGCTATATTTTCTTTCATTATTATCAATTCAAGGTGAGCATGGCAGAGAGGGAGTTTAAGGTTTCTCCAGCCCAGCATCTGAAAATTACGGAAGCCATAGCAAAACGAGATTCGAACGAGGCTGGAAAACTAATGAAACAACATGTTCGTCGAACCTTTGAAGGCATTTTTAAAAAATAATAATTATAAACAATTATAAAAAAGGAGGAGATGAAGGTCCTGATGTCCTGTTTTATGCCGAAAATATAGTCGCCAAATACGACTTCGGGTGAAAAGTTTCTTATTTTTCACTTTTATTATTGCTAACTTGTCGCATAATTATAGAGTTAGCATCGAATCAGAATTTTTTGAAGGAGGAAAAAACTCAATGAAACTCTCAATACTACTCACATCGGTTGTATCCATTGCTGTAATGGCCGCTCCTGTTGCCGCTGCAACAGGTGACACCCTGAATATCGTCAAAAAACGTGGCAATTTACGCTGCCAGGTTGGTACTCCTTCAGGTGGCTTTTATAATCTTGATGCCAACGGCAACTGGTATGGCCTTGATGTGGCAGTCTGTCAGGCTGTAGCAGCAGCAATTTTTGGAGACAAAAAGAAGCTGGAGATCCAATCCGTCAGCAGTCAGGCACGCTTTACCGCGCTGGCCAACGGGGAATCTGATCTCTTATGCCGCACCGCGACCTGGACACTGTCACGTGACACCCAACTCGGTTTGGATTTTGTAACACCTAATTTCTACGATGGTCAGGGTTTTACCGTTCTCAAGTCGAGTGGCATCACCAGTGCGCTGCAACTGAAGGGTGCGAAGGTGTGCGTGACGACCGGCACAACCAGCGAACTGAATCTGGCGGATTTCAGCCGCGAAAATAATCTCAATATCAGCGCTGTCACCTTTGAGGACTGGAATGTCCGTGACGACACATACCTTAAGGGGGGGTGCGATGCAGTAACGATTGACAAATCATCACTGGCCGCAAATATTATTTCATTTCCAAATCCTGCCGATCATATGATTCTCCCTGAAACCATCTCCAAAGAGCCTCTTGGTCCTGCCGTGAGACATGGCGACAACCAGTGGGGCGATATTGTCAGATGGTCAGTATTTGCCATGATAAACGCCGAAGAACTTGGTGTCACCAGTGCTAATGTTGATGATATGCGTGCCAATTCAAAAAATATAAATGTCCGTCGCATGCTTGGCGTCGAGGGTAATATTAATGAAGGGTTGGGACTTTCCAAGGATTGGGCTTATAATATCATCAAACAGGTGGGTAATTACGGCGAAATCTATGAAAAATATATAGGCGGCGGCAAAGGGGCTCTTGGCATTAAGCGGAAGGGAACTCTTAACGCACTCTGGACCAAAGGTGGCCTGATGTACTCTCCTCCTATGCGCTAGTACGGACACTTAAGTGCTTTGGTCGTAAGTGTCGGCAAGTGGTACCAAATCAATTTGCGGGTTGGTTTGGTACCAGTAATTTGCGCTGAAAAAAAAACGAATATCAATGGGAAGATATTGTGGCAGTCAATAATAATAACAAAAAAACCGCGACCAGCAAACCCGATGAGCAGTTTGACTTTTTTCATGATGAACGAGTTCGCTCGGTTTTCTATCAACTCCTGACGGCAGCGGCTGTAGGCCTGGCGGCCTGGTACCTGATCAGTAACACAGCTCAAAATCTTGAAGCACGCGGGATGCACACGGGTTTCGGCTTTCTTAATACTGCAGCCGGATTCGACTCATACTTCAAACTTATTCCCAATGAGGCCGGGGTTGGAACCTATGGTCGTATCTTCATCATTGGCGTTCTCAACACACTCTATGTTTCAGCTCTGGCAATTATAGCCAGCACTGTGCTTGGATTTTTTATTGGCGTTTTGAGACTTTCCAGCAATTGGCTGGTCTCCAAGGTAGCCCTGGCATATGTGGAAATATTTCGTAACACACCATTCCTGATACAGGTTATTTTCTGGTATATCGGAGTTTTCTCCTTACTGCCCAGGGTCAGAAACAGCATTGACCTCTCCGGTGGGGCAGAACTTTTACTTCTCAATAATCGTGGTTTGTACATGCCATGGCCGGTACCGGGCGATCTGTTCTGGTTAACCGGAGCAGCATTTATAATTGCAATAATCGCGGTTGTTATTCTTAAGCGCTGGGCCAAAAACCGTCAGGACAAAACAGGGCAAATATTCCCGACCTTTATACTTTCCGCTGCAGTACTTATTTTTCTGCCGGGAACAGTCTATTTTATGACGGGAATGCCACTTAACTGGGATATCCCGAAACTTGAGGGATTAAACTTTGTGGGAGGCGCAACCTTGCCACCCTCCTTTGTGACTCTTCTGGTTGCTTTGAGCATTTATCACGCTTCTTATACGGCTGAGATGGTGCGTGCAGGCATTTTATCGGTGAACAAAGGACAATATGATGCTGCCCAGTCAATTGGCCTCAGGCCGGGACGGGTAATGTCTCTGGTCATTATTCCTCAGGCGATGCCTGCTATTGTGCCTCCAATGATCAGTAACTGGATGAGCACAATCAAGAATTCATCGCTGGCTATCGCTATTGGTTATCCGGATCTGGTCTCTCTTTTTATGCAGACATCGCTGAATCAGGCAGGCTATGCAATTGAGCTGGTCGGCATGACAATGGCCTTTTACATGTTTGTCAGTCTGACTATTTCGTGGCTTTTGAATATTTACAACAAACGAGTCCAGTTGGTGGAGCGCTGATTATGGCGAGTATAAAAAAAGTGCCGGCATTATCCGCAGCACCGCCTTTATCTGAAGTATCCGTTTTAGGCTGGATGCAAAAGAACCTGTTCAGCTCTGTGTTCAACACTCTCCTCACCCTTGTTACCCTCTATATCATCTACATAACGGTAAAGGGGCTGTGGGTATGGGGGATTGCCGATGCTGTCTGGGTTGCCGACAATCGGCGTGAGTGTTTCGAAATCAGCACCGATGGTGCCTGCTGGGCAGGTGTCATTGCCTGGCTGGATAATATTTTCTATGGCCGCTATCCGCGACAAGAATTGTGGCGGGTTAATCTTGGCATATTCTTCCTTTTCATCTGGATGACACCGCTTTGGCTGCCAAGGGTCAAGGCGAAGATATCCATTGGCATGACCACCGTATTCCTCTATCCTTTTCTTGGGGGATACCTTTTTGCAGGTGGCGAGAAGGGAATCTTCATGCAGATCATGCTCACATCGGCAATCGTTTGCCTGCTGGCCAATACCATTCATTCAATTATCGGTATATTCAGCGGTCGCAGTCTGCCTGAATTTATTTCCTCTTTGTCTGGCAAAAAGAATGTCAGTGACAAGACTCAGCGTAATATATTTCTTGGCTTTCTCGCACTCATTTTTGTGTTGATTTTTGTGTGGCAAATGAGCTGGAGCCTTGAAAGAGTTCCCTGGACCAAGTGGGGTGGTTTGTTTCTCACCCTCGTTATAGCCGGGATCGGCATTGCCTCTGCACTGCCCGGCGGGATTATTCTTGCCCTTGGCCGGCGCTCAAGAATGCCGGTAATCAGGGTACTCAGTACCACGTTCATCGAACTGTTCCGTTCGGTACCTATAATTACCGTGCTGTTTATGGCAACGACGATGTTTCCACTGTTCATGCCCCAGGGCTTTGTTCTGAACAAGCTGGTTCAGGTTATCATTGCGGTTTGTTTGTTCAATGCCGCTTATATGGCTGAAACCGTTCGCGGCGGCCTGCAGACCATTCCCCTGGGTCAGTTTGAAGGGGCTCACACCATAGGTCTGGGCTATTGGCAGACCATGGGCCTGATTGTCATGCCCCAGGCTTTGAAGCATATGATTCCTAATATTGTCGGCAACTTTATCAGCCTGCTGAAAGATACCACTCTAGTCTCCATTATCGGCCTGTTCGATGTTCTCGGCATGTTACGCTCGATCAGTAAAGATTTGCCATGGCTTGGACTCCACAAAGAGCCGCTGGTCTTTGGGGCAATCCTGTTCTTCCTGATCTGCTTTGCGATGTCAAAATACAGTCGCCATCTGGAAGTAAAACTCTCAACCGGCCATAAAAACTGATAACAGTTCACCGGTGCAACCAAACTTGTGGCCTACATCTGCTCTGAAAAAAAAATGATCAGGTAAATTCACAGGGTTAAAAATATGACGGAAATAAAGGATCAAGAGACGGCGAAAGCCGGGGGACAACTGGTATCTGCTGCTTCCGCCGAAGTTATCATTGAATTTACTCAGGTAAATAAGTGGTATGGCGATTTTCATGTGTTAAAGGACATTGATCTTTCTGTTCACAAGGGTGAGCGAATTGTGGTATGCGGCCCGTCAGGGTCAGGGAAATCAACCCTTATCCGCTGTATGAACCATCTTGAGGAGCATCAAAGCGGCAGCATCGTTGTTGACGGCATAACCCTCAATAGAAATTTGAAGAACATTGATCATATCCGTACTGAAGTTGGTATGGTGTTTCAAAACTTCAATTTGTTTCCCCATCTGACCATTCTCGAAAATCTCACCCTCGGCCCGATCTGGACCAGGAAAATGCCTAAAGCCGATGCTCACGACCTTGCCGTGAAGTATCTTGAACGGGTGAAAATTCCAGAACAGGCTGATAAATTTCCCGGTCAGCTTTCAGGCGGCCAGCAACAGCGTGTGGCCATCGCCCGCTCGTTGTGTATGAACCCTAAAATTATGCTGTTTGACGAACCGACTTCAGCACTCGATCCCGAGATGATCAAGGAGGTCCTTGAGGTCATGATTGAGCTTGCCGATACCGGAATGACCATGATCGTGGTGACCCATGAGATGGGTTTTGCCGAAACAGTTGCAGACCGTGTACTTTTAATGGATCAGGGGCAAATAGTAGAAGAAAATGAACCTGGCGAGTTTTTCAACAACCCACAGCATGAGCGGACGAAGCTGTTTCTCAGTCAGATACTCTGATAGTCCGGCACCATATTGAGGACTTGCCCTGGTCTGCATCGCAGAAGGCATTCACCAAAACAAAACAATAGTATAAAAGATTTTCCAGGCACTGTACTGCAAAGGTCTGAGTGCTGAAATTACCCTTGAACAGAGAGAAATCGAAGTGAATATTTTACATATATCCGACTTGCATTTTGGAACCCGTCATTGGGATGGCAATGATCAAATATTATTGGACAAAC
Organism: Deltaproteobacteria bacterium; assembly: GCA_024280455.1. Classification (GTDB taxonomy): domain Bacteria; phylum Desulfobacterota; class Desulfobulbia; order Desulfobulbales; family Desulfobulbaceae; genus DRLX01. Next base: position 5,601 of record JAJRQC010000051.1, read on the forward strand.
TGAACTCGTATTCTGCAGATCTGGTTGTTAATACGGGTGACAGCACCTCTGATAGCCTGGAAAGTGAATTCAAGGATGCGGAGAAGTTCCTAAGAGGTATACGCTGTGATCATCTTATCTCTATTGCAGGTAATCATGATAAAAGGAATATGCACTCGCATGAATATTTTAAACGATATATCAGTATTAGCGATCGTGTTTTACCTTTAAAACCGGAACAAACTGTCAAAAGACACCTGTATTTACAGAAAGATATCACCAGACTGGATGATCATTTCACCGACCTTAATTATATTAAACTAATAAGTATTGGAAGCGTAACCGTACTGATTGTCTGTTTGGATTCTACTGTTCTGTATGAAGACGAAGGCTATGTTGAAAAGGAAATTTTAAAGAGTTTGTCTCTAAAGATCAAACACCTTGAATATGATAAGTCCATACTGCTGATTCACCACTCGATTTTGACCATGGATGAAGAACCGCTTCGAAGTTCCTTCCACGTAACCGATTTTGTGAGAAAACATCAAATAAAAGATATTTTCTGCGGCCACACTCACCGACTCGATCTACAGAAAAGTAGTGACCTCTATTTAAAAAACTCCTTTACCCAGTATATGGTTGGAACGCTCTCTTCAAGTAACCGGATGGGTAATGATAATCAGTTTTTATATTTGAAAAATTGGGGAACTGCTGAGCTGCAGATTCATTTGATAAGAATTTTCCTTAACGATGGTGTTATGAGCTTCAGAGAAGAATTAATTTAGCTGTTCTACCCGGTTATCTGGGGATAGAAAAATGGAGATAAGATGGCACAGGGATTTTTTAATTATCTGAACACTCAATTGACCGGCTTACGTTCAGATGGTTTGTATAAATCCGAGCGGGTTATTGTTTCCAGACAGGCCGGTGAAATCGAACTGGCAACCGGAGAAAAGGTTCTTAATTTTTGCGCCAACAATTACCTTGGTCTGGCCAACAATGCTGAGCTGATTGAAACCGGTAAGCAGGCTCTCGATCGCTACGGCTACGGCATGGCTTCGGTACGTTTTATCTGCGGCACCCAGGAAGAACACAAACAGCTGGAAGAGAAAATCTCGAACTTCCTCAAAATGGAGGACACTATCCTGTACTCTTCCTGTTTTGATGCAAATACAGGCCTGTTTGAAACCCTGCTCGGCCCGGAAGATGCCGTCATCTCCGATGCGCTCAACCATGCTTCGATTATTGATGGCATCAGGCTCTGCAAGGCTAAGCGCTACCGTTATGAAAACAACAATATGTCGGCTCTCGAAGCCGAATTAAAAAAGGCCGCTGGTGCCCGGTTTAAACTTATTGCGACGGATGGTGTTTTTTCCATGGATGGAATCATTGCGAATTTGTCCGGCATCTGTGATCTGGCAGAAAAATATGACGCGATGGTTATGGTTGATGACAGTCATGCGGTGGGATTTGTCGGTGACCATGGTCGCGGCTCCCTGGAATACTGCAATGTTGAAGGTCGGGTGGATATCCTCACCGGTACACTTGGCAAGGCCCTTGGGGGGGCATCGGGCGGCTATACCTGTGCCCGCAAAGAAATTGTGGACTGGTTGCGTCAGCGCTCCCGGCCCTATCTGTTTTCCAACACCCTGGCCCCGGTGATCACTGCCACTTCGCTGAAGGTGATTGATCTGATTAAGAATGGAAACACTCTTAGAGATAAACTGATATCCAACTCCAGACACTTTCGCCGGCGCATGGAAAGGCTGGGCTTTACCCTGGGAGGCGGCAGCCATCCGATTATCCCGGTTATGCTGGGTGATGCCAGGCTTGCTCAAGAGATGGCAGCACGACTCCTTGACAAAGGGGTTTATGTGACAGGCTTTTCCTTTCCGGTCGTGCCACAGGGCCAGGCACGTATACGAACCCAAATGTCCGCGGTTCACAGCGAAGGCGATATTGACCATGCGGTTGAGGCCTTTGCACAGGTTGGTCGGGCATTAGGCGTCATTGCAACGGAAATTTCATGAGCAAGATGATGAAAGCGCTGGTCAAGGCAAAGGCGGAACCGGGTCTGTGGATGGAACAGGTTCCAGTACCGATTCCAAGCATCAATGATGTATTAATTAGGATAACAAAAACCGCCATCTGCGGCACTGATGTTCACATCTGGAATTGGGACGAATGGGCGGCGGCAACAATTCCGGTACCGATGGTTGTCGGTCATGAATTTTGTGGAGAAATTGTTGAAACCGGCTCAGCCGTAGACCGCTACAGCATAGGCATGCGGGTTTCGGGTGAGGGCCATATTGCCTGTGGTACTTGTCGAAATTGTCGTGCCGGAAGAGCCCATTTATGCCGGAACACACAAGGTGTCGGGGTAAACCGCCCCGGATCGTTTGGTGAATTTGTCTGCATTCCCCAACCAAACGTCGTGCTCATTCCCGACGATATTCCCGACGAAATCGCAGCGATTTTTGATCCCTTCGGCAATGCTGTACATACCGCGTTGAGTTTTGATCTTCCTGGCGAAGACGTCCTTGTCACCGGTGCCGGCCCAATTGGAATTATGGCTGCAATGGTTGCGCGGCGCTGCGGAGCCCGCAAAGTGGTGATCACCGACATCAATCCGCATCGTTTACAGCTTGCCCGCAAAATGGGGATTGAACATACAGTCAATGCAACCGAAGAAAAACTCAGCGACGTCATGAAGAATATCGGGATGACCGAAGGCTTTGATGTGGGGTTGGAAATGTCTGGGGCAGCGACTGCCTTTCGCGACATGATAGACAAAATGAACAATGGCGGCAAAATTGCAATTCTTGGTATTGCCCCAACCAGCTTTGAGATTGATTGGAACAAGGTGATTTTCAAGATGCTCAACATCAAGGGCATTTACGGGCGTGAGATGTTTGAAACCTGGTACAAAATGATAGCCTTTGTAGAAGGCGGCCTCGACCTCTCGCCACTCATTACGCACCGAGTTCCGATTGATGATTTTGAAGCTGGATTTGAGGCCATGCACTCCGGCAGTACCGGTAAGGTTGTGATGGATTGGACCTGACAGTATTTGTACGATCCTGACGGTCGTCGCAGGTTGTGGAAAGAGGTAGGCGGAACCTGGACCTGTTTTTTTATTACTGATGGTGATGAAAGAGGAATCCTCAATGGGGTGAAAATGTCAACCCTGGCGTCAAGGGTAAAGATTTGTTCCCTGCCTGTTTTCAAGAAGAAGGATATTGACAATCTTCAAGTTTCACGGCAAGGTGATTTGTCGTAAGAGTTCATATGCACACAATGGAAATTGAGAATATTCCATCCCTGCATATTTGGCCTGATATGAGCTCTTGGCGTATGAATTCCCCTCTCTGCAGCGTTGCGATTTGTCAAGTGTGGTAAACAGGAAGCCGTGAAGAAAAAAATAACCATTGTTCTTGTCAGCACAGGGATTTTTCTTCTTGGCCTGTTTGCTCTGCTGCCGACGCTGCTGTCCTCGGATCATGTTCTCGGCTCAGTTCTTTCCCGGATCAACGCTCAGTCCGGCACCTCAAGTTTGAAGATTGCAAACTGTGATATCGGCTGGCTGCAGGGGCCTGTTTGCTCGGATGTAGACTATTTGGACACTGAACGCGGCCTGCAGCTGAAGATTGAACAGATGCGCGGCAGCCAGGGATTGCTGGCCCTACTGGCTGCGCCGAAAAATTTCGGTACCATTTGGGTACGGCAACCCGTTGTGACCATCGGCAATCAAACGGCTGATACATCTTCATCTCCCGACACCACTCCCGCTCCCGTCCCTGATACGGAACAGAAAGAAACACAAAAAAAGCCGTCGCCTGCTCTGACTTATGATCAGGCCGAGCCACCGTTCTGGGACGCCCTTGTCGTCTCCCTTGTGGTTGAAGAGGGCAAGGTGATTGTCCAGGAGGGGGAGTCTGCCTCTTCAGGTGCTGAGGGTTTTTTTTCCGGGACGTCTTCGCTTGCCGCCGGAACCGTGAAAGATTCTCTGCAGTGGGTGGCCACAGGCGGCAATGGTAAACTGCTCGCCAACGGGTTTATCAATTTACCAGCCAGACAATTCAACATTCTCGAGACCCTGGTTGCGCGCATGGAGCTGCAGGTCTCGGATCTGCAGCTAGCCCCTTTGCTGGCCATTGCCGCCCGGCGGACCGAGGCTCCCAGTGGATCCGGGCTGTTAAATGGTGAACTGACCATAACCGGGGCCGGAACAGACAACCTTGATATCGTCGGTTCCCTTGACTGCGCGGATCTGGAGCTTTCCGGCGGTTTTTTGGGGGCGGATCATCCCCGATTTCAAAAAATATCACTTGGAATTGACGGCAGTAAGAAAGGCCGGTATGACTGGCGGATATCCCGTTTTGATCTTAAGGGCGATCCCGGCAGGGTCTCCGCCCTCGGCGAATACGGCAGGAAACGTGGCCGGGTCGGAATAACGGGATCCATTCATTTACCGGTGCTCTTTACCCAGTTGCCGCATCTTTTTCATGTCCAGCAGGGAGCTTCGCTGACCAGAGGTGAGTTGAAATTCTCCGCTGAACTGAGCCGACAGGGCGACCGGCAACAACTCTCCGCAGGTGGTGGTGTTGATGTGCTGCAGGGCGTGCTGAACAATCAGCCCTTTACTTTGCAACAACCCCTCACCCTTGCTTTTGCCGGAGAACTGGCTGGCGGTACGCTGAGGGTCAAACAGCTGGAGTTGACGACTCCGTACCTCAAGGCCAAGGGCAAAGGGACACGGACGAATTTTTCCCTGCAGGCCGAAGCGGATCTTGAAACGGCAGGTCTTGAGCTCGGGAAACTCTTTGCTCTGCAATGGACCTGCAGGGGGAATCTTGAGCTGGAGGCGACATCGCGCTTGATGAAGGAGAGTCGTTATGGAATAGATCTGCAGGCTAAGAGCTCGAACCTCGTACTCTCAAAAGATGGCGAGGTCATACTTCCTGAACATCCTATGAGCATAAACGGCAGCCTGACACTTCCCGAAACCCGGATGCAGGGCAAAGAGAGCGGCGATCTGCAGCTGGAGGGCAGCATCTGGCCGGGCACGTTTTTAATAAGAGCCGAGAATCTGAAACGTGCCGGAACCTCTATAACCACCGGCTATGATCTCACAACCCGGCTGAACCTTGAGCGGCTGTCCGGGCTGTTGCACAATCTCCAGCTCCTGCCTCCCCAAATCTTTCTGGCCGGTGATCTGAAGGGTTCCGCCTCCGGTTTTGTAACCAAAACCCAGGTTGCACTGCGTGAACTGGATGTTCGGGCAAATGATTTTATATACAAACAGGGCAAGACCGTTGTCGAGAATACAGACATTGTCCTGCAGGCGAAACGGCCGCCTATGGACGGCAAGTCGCCGATCGGTATCCGCAAACTGTCTGTGGCTCAAAACAAAAAATCCTGGCAGAGCCGAGGTTTTGGCCTGACCACCTTTGATTGGCTGAACCGGAAACTGTCTGTCCGGGACCTGCAACTCCGCAGTGCACTGGCTGACTTTGATATTAAAGAGCTGGTTGTTGATGATCTGAAACAGCCTCTGCATTCCTGGCGCGCAGAACTGCAGGGCCGTGCTGATACCGCCACACTTTCGGAGTTGCTCCCTGGAAATTCCGATGGAAAGAAGGATTTGCGGATTTCCGGGCAGAGTCGGTTTGTCCTCTCTGCTGATCAGCAGCAAGGGGAACGTGCGGTTTCCCTGGATCTGATGATCCCCGATTGCCGGGTAGAGAAGGAGCAGATCACCATTCTTAATGGTGAAGAGGTCAGTTTTTCCTCACGAACCACCGGCCTGCTGACTAAAGGTGACTTGGGCATTGATAAGTTGGACTTTCGTTCTCCTCCCGTTTCTCTGCAGGCAGCAGGCATGTTACAGCGTACCGGCGGGTCTCGGCTTATCCTTGAGGGCGAACAGAAAGTTGACTTTGCCCGGGTTGGTGCTCTGATGGAGGATTTTTTCGGCAAAAAAATTACAATTCGCGGCAGCAATGGCCAACATTTTTCTCTGGATACACCGCTTGCAAAAGAGGGCTTGAAATCTGCCCGTCTGACCACCGACTTTCAGGCTGACACCCTTGTCTGGTCCGGAGTTGAAGCTGAACGAATTTCTCTGCCCCTGAAGCTTGAGGATGGCGTGTTGAACACTGGAATGCATGGTACGATCAATGGTGGACGTCTGAATGTGGACGCCACATATTTCACAAATTCGGCGTTGCCTCATATAACGATACCCTCCGGGACGCAGGTCCTGGCAGGGGTTCAGCTTGACCGAACCCTGACGGAAGCGATACTGGAAAAAATACATCCTCTGTTCGGCGTTCTGGCCAGCCCGACCGGGACAATCGATGCCCGGGTGGATGCATTCTACTGGCCCGTGGCTGTCGGCGGCTCGCAGCTGGCCAAATTCACCACCGTTTTTGATGTCGGCGAGATTAAGCTCGATAGTCGCGGGGTACTTAAGGATGTATTGGCTCTGATGAAGCTCGATGATCAACCCCTGACCCTGAAGGAGAGTGAGATTACCTGTACCGGAAAACAGGGGCGGATCAGTTGCACACCGCTTCATATCCTGGTCGCGGATTCGGTTATGACCATCAGCGGTTCCGTGGGTATGGACCAGAGCCTTGAGTATCTGCTGGAGGTGCCGGTCACGGAAAAATTGATCGGCCGGGAAGGGTTCCGGGTGCTGAATGGGGCCACCATCAGAGTCCCGTTACGTGGAACCTTGAACAAACCCGACTTGAATACAAAACTGGTTTCAGAGGCCATCGCGGATCTTGCCCGACAGGCGGCAGACAAGGCCGTTATAAAAGAGGTGGAACAATTGCTGCCCGATCTTTTGAAGGGTTTGAAACTGTAGACGTCCATGGAAACCGTTCTTAAATTGTGTATAATCGGTGCCGGCGGCTTTGTCGGTGCGGTGTTGCGGTATCTGGTCAGCAGTTGGGTGCAGTACCGCAGCGGGTCCATTGTGTTCCCTTACGGCACCATGTCGGGGAACCTGATCGGCTGTTTTATTATCGGCCTGCTCACCTTTCTGGTTGAAAACAGATCCTTGCTTTCGCCCGAGGCCAGGGTGTTTGTCCTGATCGGGCTGCTCGGCGCCTTTACGACCTTTTCGACTTTTGGCAATGAAACCCTGGGGCTGATACGGGATAGCCGGCTTGATCTGGCGATTCTCAATGCCGGGATTCAGGTTGTTGTCGGGGTGACCATGGTTTGGCTGGGCCGTGTGCTTGCCGCGTTGATCTGGAGATAGTCTTTTTAGATGATGACGGTAAAAAGGAAAGCTCTGTAGGTCTGCTTGAGCTACGCGAAAGCAGACAATAAACTGATGGCTGCCTGAACCGGTTAGGCGGTACCGGGGGGGGGCTGCCCGCTTTCGTTTCACTCAAGCAGACCTACAAGACTGATTTTCCGTCATTCCATCGAAGGCGGGAATGTCGTCATCTCAATATGTTATGGATTCCTCGTCATGCAGGAAGGGCGTTGCAGGGGGGGCAGTTATCTGAAAACGCTCTGGATCCTCGCCAAAAGGATGCGGGGATGACGGTAAAAAGGAAAGTGTGACAAAGTAGAAGTAGGTTTCATGCCGAAATTGTTGCTATTCAGGTAGATGCAGAAAACTTGCCTTTACCCGAAATTGAACAAACAGTTACCTCTGGAGAGAGAAATGGAATTACCGCGGGAAGGTTGTCTGCTGCGCATTATTATAGGTGAGGCTGATCATTACCAGGGCAAGCATCTCTATGAATGGATTGTCATCAAGGCCAGAGAGTGCGGGATTGCCGGGGCAACCGTCACCAGGGGGATGATGGGGTATGGGGCGAATTCCAGGATCAAGACCACCTCGATCCTCTGTCTATCCGAAGATCTGCCGGTGGTGATAGAGCTGGTTGATGAAAAAGAGATACTGGAGGATTTTCTGGAGATCATCGATCCGGCGATTGATGAAGGGCTGGTCACCATGGAGAAGATGCACATTCGTCTTTATCGGCACACAGGGAAAAAATAAGAATAACCCAAAGGGTTTACTGTTCACGGCCGGCAGAAGCCGGAGGACCGTGCTGTCGTCCGTAAACTGTAAATTATTTTGGTTTTTAAGTTATTAACCTTTATTGCATGGAGGAGAAAATGAGTACGAAAATTGTTGTTGTCGGTGGTGTTGCCGCCGGCCCCAAGGCCGCCTGTCATCTCAAACGGCTGCAGCCGGACTGGGAAATCACCGTGGTTGATCAGGACAGCCTGATCTCCTATGGCGGCTGCGGCATTCCCTACTATGTCTGCGGTGATGTCTCCGATGAAGCGGAGCTGCGTTCAACCAGTTTTCACATGGTGCGGGATGCCGACTTTTTTAAACGGGCCAAGGGGGTGGATGTGCGGACCCGGACCAGGGCCCTGGCTATCAATCGAAAAGAAAAAGTCGTTCAGGTGGAGGATCTGGACAGCGGCGAGAAACAGAACCTGCCCTATGATAAACTGATGCTGGCTACCGGGGCCAAACCCTTTGTCCTGCCCATAGAAGGGGTTGAGCTGGATGGAGTGTTCACCATTGCCAATCTGCACAAGGCCATTGAAATAAAGAAGCGGATCTCTAAAGGACTGGTGACCAACGCCGTTGTTATCGGCGGCGGGGCCATCGGGGTTGAGATGGCTGAGGCTCTGACCGATCTCTGGGGAGTGAATACCTCGCTGGTCGAGTTCATGCCGCAGCTCTTGCCGCGGATTGTCGACTGGCAGTTTGCCGCCATGCTCAAGACCCATCTCCTGGAAAAAGATGTTGCGGTGTACACCAGTGAAGGGGCTTCAGCTATTCTCGGCGACGAGAACGGCAAGGTCACCGGGGTCCGGACCCCTGAGCGCACCCTGGAGGCGGATCTGGTGATCATGGCGGTCGGGGTGCGGCCCCGCAGTGAACTGGCCAAGGAGGCCGGTCTTACGGTTGCTCCCTGGGGCGGAATTGTGGTCAACAAATGCCTGCAGACCAGTGATCCCGATATCTATGCCGCCGGCGACTGTATCGCCTCGACCAATCTGGTCACCGGCAAGGAAACCTATGCTCCCCTTGGTTCACTTGCCAATCGTCAGGGCCGCATAGTCGGTGATAATATGGCTGGTCTTGCCAGCCAGTTTCAAGGTGTTGTCGGTTCTTTTATCATGAAGGCCTTTGATCGCTGTATCGCCGCCACCGGCATTACCTGTGAAGCTGCACGGGCAGAAGGTTTTGATGCCGATTATGCCCTGACCGCACCGTCTGACCGGGCCCATTTTTTTCCAGGTGAAGCCATTGCAGTCTTTCAGCTGGTCTTTGATCGGAGTACCCGAAAGGTTCTTGGCATGCAGGGCTTCGGGGTCATGAATGATTCCATTTCCGTCCGTATTGATACGGCAGCGGTTATGATTGCTAACGGCGCTGTTATCGAGGATTTCAGAGATGCAGAGATGGCCTATGCGCCGCCGTTCTCTGCTGCGATTGACTCCATTAATGCCGCGGCCTTTGTTGCCGACAACCTCTGTGCTGATCGTCTGCGCAAGGTTGACATGGACCGTTTTCTGGCCTGGATGGATGATTTTTCCCTGGAGCCGGACTGGGCGGCCCTGGATATCAGGCATCCGCTTGAGGTCGGTCCCTTTGTCGAAAAGTTCGGCCCGGAGCAATGGGTGGCCGTGCCCTATGACGAGGTCCGTGAGCGGTATGCGGAAATTCCGGAGGATAAAACGCTGATTATCCTCTGTGATGCCGGTACCCGCTCCTATGAAACGCAAATATTCCTTGACCACATCGGTAAAAAGAATACCATGGTATTAAGCGGTGGTTTCAATGTGGTGAAACGGATAGGTGTAGATTGGTATCCGGAATAACGGCAGTTTCTGAAGACTACGTTCCACGGAACGTGGTCTGTTCAACTCGTGATCGGCAGCCTGAGGAGGCGGAATGGCGGAACTGAATGAACAGCATATGGTTGAAGAGATCAAGGCGAATATCGAAACCGGTGATTCTCTCAAAGCCCGTTTGGTTTTGGATCACCTTGCCAATGTGGATAAAAAAACCCAGAACCGCCTCCTGTACGAACTGTCCAGGGCGGATGCCGGTTTCACCATACCGTTGCTTAATCATGTACTGACTACCTTCCCTGATCTGGCAAAAGAGCTGCCGGTGATTCGCGAGACCCTTATTTCACATCTGATAGCCTATCCTGACCTGTTGATTGATGCCCTGAGAAATCCGGTGATTCTCGACAAAACGGTTATGATCGAGACCGCAGGTGAGTTGAAGCTTGAGGAGGCAACGCCCGCACTTATAGAACTTCTCGGCGAGATCGATAACAGTCTGCTCCTGAAGATGATTATAGAGACCCTGGGCTTGATCGGTGATCCCCAGAGTGTCAACACCCTGACCGATTACCTGTATGCGGCCGAACGAGAGCTGATCATCGCGGCCATCCATGCCCTGGGACAGGTCGGGACCCCGACCGCAATGCACCGGCTGGCGGAACGGATGGGGACCGATAATGAACTTGACCTGCTCATCCTGGGAATTTTTGCCGATGTTCAGGATCAGGTTTCGCTGGAAAAACTCAATGATACCCTGCGCTCACATCATGCGCATATGCGGATTTACGCCAAGGATGAATTGATCCGGATAGGGGACAAGGCGGTTCCGGTTCTGATTGAAAATCTCAGGGAGGAGGATAACGATCTGGTTATTCACAGCTTGAACGTACTTGGCGACATAGGGGATGACAGTGCAATCAAGCCCATCCGCAAGCTGCTGGATTCCGTGCCGAAGAATGCCAATGTCCGTTTTGCCGCCTATGAAGCGCTGGCTCTGCTGCCGCTGCGTAAAGGCGCATACACCCTTGCAGCCGGACTGACCGACAAGGAAGATCATGTCTGTGTCGCGGCCGCCCGGGCCATTGATCGTAATTTTAATGAAATTCTGGGCGCAGGCATAAAAAACATGACCCGGAATAAAGATGACGAGGCCCGCCACATCGTCAAGATTATCACCAATGCCCAGGTCGACAATATCTTTTTAAACCTTGCCGGTGAAGACTATTTTCAGGAAATGGCACTGGTCTATCTGCCGCACACCCATAAGGATATCAGGGATCATTATGTTGCCCTGCTGAAAAAGAATGGTTTTGATACGTTTGCCGCCAAGGCGACCAGTGACGAGGTTGACAGCGGGGCTCAACGGGTCAAGATCTGTGCGGTTGATGATTCACGGATGATTTTAAATATCTATAAGGCGACCCTGCATGAGCTTGGTTTTGAACCGGTTCTGTTTGAATTTCCTGCAGGAGCTCTGGAATGGCTTGAGCAGGAGAAACCGGCTCTGGTACTGACTGATTTGAATATGCCGGAAATTTCAGGTATCCAGCTGACCGAAGGAATCCGAAAGAAATACAGTTTGGAAGAACTGCCTGTTGTTATGGTGACGACCCAGAGTGATACTCAGGATCATGAGGCCGCAGAACAGGCTGGAGTCAATGATATTCTGATCAAGCCCTTTAACGCCGACAGCCTCAGGGCGGCCATGGGTAAGTTTATAGAGGTTTCTTGAGCGGGTACAACTGTATTGCTTGTGCTGAGTAAGGGTTTTAGTGAATCGTCCGGCTGCGTTCAAGATCCAGCTTGACCAGGTCGGCAAGAAAAGAGAGTGCTCTCCCCGCCGGGTGGTTATGACTGCTTTGACGGACGATGAGGTCTATACTGTCCACGGTTTTTGCATCCCAGATCTGTAACAGACTGTTTTCCATGCTCGGCCCGGTCATCCGCAGTTGGGCCAGCTCTGTTGCGTAACTGCACATCTCCGGCTTGTTTTTATAGATATCCAGGATGCATTTCTGTAATTGTTCCGGTTCTTCCCCCAGGACATGGGCGGAAACTTTCAGCCACTGTTCGGTTTCCCCTGTATACCCTTGCATTTTCTCCCCTCTATCTCAGCAGCTTTTTCTAAGGAAAAAGCCTAATTGTATTCTCCTTCAAATATTATAACGCCCCGCTCTTACATTTTTCTGACATTGGAAGGGGAGGGGGGATTTATTGCTGCACCTGAATCCGTGAGCGTTCATCCGTGCCGCAGCTGAAAGTGATGGAAGCCGGCAGCTATAGTCGGCTATGCTGCCATCTTTCAGCGCTTTCAGATGTGGTGCGGATGGACGCCCCGAAGGGCGCGTCAGGGTGAATTATATTTGGAAAGTTGTTGTTTGGTTATTATCTTTAAATACAGCAAGTTACGACTATCAATCAATATTTTACGTCACGGATTCAGGTTGCAACCATTGGGGAAGCCGGTCAAAAAATCTTCCGACATCTTCAGGGCGGTGCGCGTCTGATCCTGCAACCAGCGGGATGCCTGACGCTATTGCAGAGCGGATGATTCTCTTGCACGGGTAGGGTTCATTGCGGATGGCAAAACCTGAGGTGTTGACTTCCAGGGCTGTGCCCTTTTCATTCATGAGCGCAAGAAGGGTGTCGATCTGGAGCCAGTGGCTCTGGTTGAAGCGACGATGTGGTAGGTGACGGAGAACTGCGTCGAGGTGACAGACGACTGAGCTGGGTAGAGACTGCAGGCCGTGGATCAGGCCGGCGAAATAATCGCTTATAACCGAGTCCTGTCCGATTTCAGCCAGGGCGGCCAGGTTTTCGTGTCTGCGGCTGACCATGTTGTAATGGCGGCCGTTATGGTAATAAAAATGATAGGACAGCCCTATGGTGTCCCAGGGGTAGTCTGTGAGCCGCTGTCTGATTGCATCCATGGCCTGGAGATTGAGCCCGACTTCCAAGCCGAGTCTGATCAGGATCTGATCCCTGTATTTCTCTGCGAGTTTTTTTCCCTCACAAAAAAAAACGTCGAAATCTTCGTCTCTGAGCCAGGTTCGGTGGTCGTAGCGGATGCCGATCTCAAGGTGTTCGAGAAAGGTGATTTGATGCAGACCAAGTGCTAAAGCAGACTCGACATACTGTTGCATCGTACCCCGGGCATGATTGCACATGCGGGTATGGATATGTCCGTCAGCCTTTACGTTTACAGGAGGCGGCTCGGGCATGAATGTGGGCGGGGCCGGTCTTTACGCGTTGCCCTTTGGGAAAAAATGAACCACACCGTCTATATCGGATGTGTCACATATTTCCCCCATCTCCATTTCAATATCAAAGAGATCTTCAAGGCCGGTCATGTTGACCGATAAGGCCGGCCCATCGGGCAGGTGGTAAATCAAGGTCTCGACTTTTGTGAAGTCGATAGTCCGTGTAAATATTTTTTTCATTGAAATATATATATGCACATCAGCCTGCATCAGGCCCTGTGTTCTTTTTTATCATACAAACCAGTATACCTGGACCGGATCGTTCAGGTCACAGCCCCGGTTAACTATGAAAATAATCTAAAATAACAAAATGTTGGAAGCTCTCTTCGAGCAAACCCGTTCCGTGAAGATATCTTCAGAATCTTAGTCGACTCATATATTATATACGTACTTTTTTTTGAAATAGCAAGGAGTGCGTAGCTCGTTGGTAAAAAAGCGGGGCAGGGGGAGGAAGGTCATTAAAAAAGAAAATACGCACGCTTTGGGTTTGACAGCCGGCCCTGTGATGGTAATATATATGATTTATGTGTGAATAATGGCGCCAGCTGCACGCCCACACCGTTATGAGAACAGATAACAAGATGTGTAACCATTTTATAATAAAGAGGTAGAGTGCAATGAGTGAAGATGAACGTCTAGATCAGGAATCCGACTTTTTTAAAAGTACGGATAAAAATCCATCGAATATTCTACCGGAGAAGCTGGTCCTGGATTCACCGCTTCAGTTTGAATGTCATCCCGGTGTGCCCTGTTTTACAGCCTGCTGTCATAATATCAAAATTATTCTTACCCCTTTTGATATTCTTGTTTTACGTCAACGGCTTGGTATCCAGGCCCATGAATTTATTACCCTGTACACCGAACCGACCTATCTGGAAAAAACCGATATGCCGGGAGTGCAAATCAAGCTGACAGAGGAAAAGAATGCGTGTCCCTTTGTCACGCCCGAGGGATGCACGGTCTATGAGGACCGCCCCACAGCCTGTCGTTATTATCCGGTGGGTATGGCGGATTTTCATGAGGGGGGAACAAATGACGCCGAAGAGGACAAGTTTTTTTTCCTGGTCAAAGAACCCCACTGCAAGGGGTTTGAAGAACCTAAAAAGTGGACCATTCGTGAGTGGCGTTTGGACCAGGGTGTTGATGAGCGTGATGAAATGAATAAGGAGTGGCTGCGGCTCGTCATGCGGCGCAAATCCTACGGCTTTCAGGCTACCCTGTCCGATGCCGCCAAGCGTATGTTTTTCATGGCCTCTACGGATCTGGACAGCTTTCGTCGCTTTATCCTTGAGAGTTCCTTTCTCGACACCTATGAGGTGGATGAGGAGACGCTCGGCAAGATTAAAGAAGATGATGTTGAACTCATGCATTTTTCTTTTGCCTATCTGGCAAACACCCTGTTCGGTGCCGAGGGCATGTCGATCAGGCAGGAAAAAATCGATGCCAAGGTGGAGGAAATCAAAGCCCGCCAGGATGAGTCGTTGAAAAAGGCGGAGCAGGACTATTTAGAGCTTAAGGCCGCACGGGACCGTTTGACCAAGGAGCAGGAAGACGGGAAAAAAGCGGAGTAATTTTTTTACTGGGTTTTCAATGGGGTGTTTCCATAAAGGGAACACCCCATTCTTTTTTGAATTTATTGCTTCATGGGGTACAGAGGGGTGGAGAGGACCCGGCACGGACAGGCGTTGTAAAGAGCATATCCTGTTGCATGTTTTTTACGGGCGCAAACAGCTGTCTCTCAGCTCAGGCCCGGGCCTGCCGGTGAAATACCCCTGGGCATAATCGGCACCGATTTCTTCCACAGCCTGCAGGATCTCTGCAGTTTCGACATATTCCGCTATTGTATGAATAGCCAGATCATTTGCCAGGGAAATTATGCTCTTGACCATTGCTCTGTCTTTTGGATTTCTTGGGATGTTCTTAACAAAATCACCTTCAATCTTGATGTAATCAATGGAAAAAAGCTTAAGATAGTGGAAGGTGGAAAAACCGGATCCAAAGTCGTCAATGGCGAACTTGAATCCTTCGCTTTTCAGCTCTCGGGCAAATTTTTCCAGCAGGGTCCTGTTCCGTACCGTGTCCCTTTCGGTAATCTCAAAAACAATGTTGGCCGGATTGATCTGATACTCGGCCGCCATATTGCGTACGCTTGTTACATATCTCTTCAGTATCAGTGAATTCGGCGACAGGTTGATAAACAGCTTGCCCTGGTACTGTTTTTTCCGGACTTCCTTAAAGGCTTTTTCAATGACGATGAAATCGAGCTGACTGATGATTCCCATCTTTTCGGCCACGTCGATAAATGAATTGGCACGGAGAATGTGCCCTTCCTGTCGAATCCCCATCAACAGTTCATACATGGAAACGGAGTTGGTGCGGATATCCATGATCGGCTGGAACATGGGGATTATCTGGTCCGGATTTTCAAGGACATTGAGCAGGAACAGAGCCTGATCATCCTTGGCCCGAAAGGCCTTCAGGGTATCCTTGCCGGTCGGGATCCGTATCTTGTTCTTTCCTTCCTTTTTCGCCTTGTACATCATGTTGTCGGCGATCATGAACAGGGCGTTGAGTTCCTCGGCATGGTCGGGATACACGGCAAGACCGATGGAAACGGTTGATTTTATCCGTGACCCGTCAGGGGCTTCAAGGGTGATGGCCTTTAGTGATTCAAGTACTCTGACGGCTGCGGTACAGGCCTCTTCCTGATTGGTTTCCGGCAGGATGACTGCAAATTCATCACCACCGTACCTGGTCAGGATGTCGCCTTCCCGCAAAAAGAGTTCGATTTTTCCGGCAAGCATCTGCAAAAAGGTATCGCCGAATATATGGCCATAGCGATCATTCACCATCTTAAAGTTGTCCAGATCCAGGACCAGCAAAGAGAAGGGATGATTATGGCGACGCGCCCTGTGCATCTCATTGGCGGCAAGATCCCAGAATACACGCTGGTTGAACAGTCCGGTCAGGGGATCGCGGGTGGCATGGTACTCCATTTCTTTATTGTGGTTATAGATGGCCCTGACCGAACCGATCACGTTCATCAGGGTGGTCAACACGCTCTCTATCACCAGAGATCCGCCGATTTCTCCTGATATTTTGGATTGGAGTCCTATGCCGACAATGCCGCCGATTTTTGGTTGGTTGAGGAAAATGGTTTTAAGCTGTGCATCAATATGCTCCTCGTTAAAGATAATTTCCGGTCCGGTTTTATCGATAATAGTGTGGTGTATCTCTATATTGGCAAGAAACGGCAGGTGTTCATTGTCTCTGATTCGTTGATGAATAATACGTTCAAAGTGCTCACGGGTCTCTTCTGAAGGAGTGTTTATCCAGAAAATTTCAAGGTGATAATTATCTTCCCCTGATTTGAAGATGGAGAATAAAGAATAGGCCTCCATTCGCTCGTTGAACTGGATCAACAAGCTGGTTACATGGTCTTTCCAGTTTCTGACTACATCGGAGGTTATGAGAAAAGATTCAAGAAGTTTGACTTCAAATTCAAGCAGACGCCTGTCAACGGCAGTGTCCTGAATCTTTGATACCAGGATGTCGACTTCCCCTAAGATCTGGTTAAGTTCGATAAAGTCGGTTTCGGCACTGGAAAAAACCAGGTTAGTGAGATCACTGACACTGTTTATCTTTTTAATATTATCACGTAGGACAGCAACGGATTTCGCAATCTTACCTGTTGTATAGGAGGAGATCAACACCGCAAGCAGGATGGGGAAAGGCGAGAGGGCCAGGAACAAAAGCAGGAGGTTCCTGGCGTGGGTATGGATTGCCGGCCCAAGGTTCTGCTCGATTTTTAAGACCCCGAAAATGTCACCGACTTTTGCGTTGTTATGACAGCGCAGGCACTCCTCTTTAGCTCTGACAGGAATGATCCTCTTGACGGAATACCCGTTTTCTTCCAATATCATCCGGCCTGATTCCAGAACCTGCTGCATTTCTGGATCCGAATCCGACTCATCGACTGGCCCGAAAATCTTATCCACTAACGGGGCCCGCAGCAGGGCTATATGCATGGGAATTCCAGGGTTGGCATTGAGGATCGGATCAAAGAAGAGCAGGAGCTTCTCCCGGGACCAGCCATTGTCCATCAACTGTAACAGCGAGTTCACCGCCTGGGTCGAAACGCCTTGCGCGGTGTTTTTCGCCTGTCGTATATGGGACTTCTGGAAGATTGCACTGGTACACAGGTAGACCAGGATGAAGGTAACGAAGGAAACAGCGAGCAAAGACGCGGCGATAAAGAACTTCAGGCTTTTTTGCCGATGAAGTACATTCATTTTGCTCAGCATCAATTTTGTCCTTATGGTTGAACCGGCATGGTATGGTCATGTTTTGAGCCATAGCCTGGGTCAATAAAATTAAGTACTGACCTGCAGTAATTGTTCCTTAAAGGGTCACTGTGGGGCAGGAAATAAACAGCACCTTTTGATTCAGTTTATACCCAATCCTCTTTCAGGTCAATGCTCTGTGAAGGCGGTGTTGTTCGAGGAGGCCGAAATGTGCGAAGAGGTAGCGTAGACTCCGTGGGGTGCTCCTGGACAGCGGTGGAATCATGAATGGTGCAGTGGGACGGACGACAGGAGTGGACATTTCTGTCGGATGATACAACAACAGCTTGAGGCTGGAAACCAGGGAGAGCGTGGATGGGCGTGGAGATCGAAAGAAAGTTTTTATTAAACGGAGATGAATGGCGCAAGCTTGCAGAGGGCACGGTGTATCGCCAGGGGTATCTCAGTTCGCAGAAAGAACGAACAGTGCGGGTTCGAACTATTGCCGACAGGGGATTTTTGACCATTAAGGGGGTGAGTGTCGGCATGACCCGGCTTGAATATGAGTATGAGATACCGGTGGACGATGCCGTTGTCCTGCTTGATAAACTCTGTGAAAAACCGCTTATCGAAAAAAAACGCTGTAAGATTGACTATGCAGGTTTTGTCTGGGAAGTGGATGAATTTTTTGGCGAGAACGAAGGATTGATCGTCGCTGAAATCGAGCTGGAAAGTGAGGAGCAGCAGTTTGAAAAACCTTCCTGGATCGGTGATGAGGTGAGCGGTGATTCGCGCTACTTCAACTCGAATCTGAGTAAAAATCCTTTCTCTGCCTGGGGTAAATAAAATTTTTTTATTTTTGGTTAACTTGCGCAAGCCAGGCTTTTTTTAATACAAGAAAGGCCCCGTCGGATAACTCCGACGGGGCCTTTGCGGTTACTGCCTGTTCAGCAGGAAGGATATTAATCTTCTTCCATGGCTTTGAAGCGGCTGTGCAGGAACTTCAGAGATTTGTCCACATCCTTCTGGGCCGCGGCCATAAGCTCATCAGCCATAGAAGGATTAGCCATCTTCAGCATCCGGTACCGGTTCTCACCCAGCGCATAATCGGCAAAGGAGATGGTCGGTTCTTTGGAGTCGATGATCAGCGGATTCTTTCCTTCGTCCTCAAGCATCGGGTTAAAACGATACAGCGGCCAGTGACCACAGAGAACAGCCTTTTTCTGCTGGTCGGGTGCGGTGGCCATGTTGATACCGTGGTTGATGCAATGGGCATAGGTAATGATGATGGAGGGACCGTTGTAGGCCTCGGCTTCGTTAATTGCCTTGACCAGCTGCTGCGGGTTGGCACTCAGCGATACCCGGGCAACGTAGACATTGCCATAGGTGGAGAAGATCATACCCATATCCTTCTTGGGCATTCTCTTGCCGCCGGCGGCAAACTGAGCTACAGCCGCACGCGGTGTAGACTTGGACATCTGGCCACCGGTGTTGGAGTAGACCTCGGTGTCGAGAACCATAACGTTGATGTTCTCGCCGGAGGCCAGGACATGATCAAGTCCGCCGTAACCGATATCATAGGCCCAGCCGTCACCACCAAAAATCCAGACTGATTTTTTTACAAGGTAGTCGGCTACCGGCTGCAGACGTTTGGCAATCACGGAGTTGGAACCGGCAAGTGCCTCCTGAAGAGTTGCAACCCGATCGCGCTGGGCTTCGATCTCTTCCTGAGTCTGCTGGTCGGCGGTCAAAATTTCCTTGGCAAACTTTTTGGTGATTATTTTTTCAGCAGCAGCCTTATCAAGCAATTCAGCTGCCTGATGGGAAAGCTTGTTTACCGACTGGCGCATACCCATTCCGTATTCGGCATTGTCCTCAAACAGGGAGTTGGACCAGGCCGGACCGCGACCATCGGCACGCTGTGCGTATGGTGTAGTCGGCAGGTTGCCGCCGTAGATGGAAGAACAGCCGGTTGCATTGGCAATCAGCATCCGATCACCAAACAGCTGGGTAACCAGCTTGATATACGGGGTCTCGCCACAACCGGCACAGGCGCCGGAGAACTCAAACAGCGGTCGCTTCAACTGGCTGCCTTTTATGGTTGCCGGGTTGACAAGGCCGTTGTCGAGCTCGGGCAGGGCAAGGAACATATCCCAGTTTTTGGCTTCGCGCTTGGCAACCGCCTCGGTGTTGTCGATCATCTTCAGAGCGGCCTCGTCGGTTTTCTTGCCGTTTTTGTCTTTTTTTATGGCCGGACAGACTCGTGAGCAATGGGTACAGCCGACACAGTCACGGGTGGAGATCTGCAGGGTGAATTTCTGGCCCTTGAACTCCTTGCCGACGGCCGGAGCGGTCTTAAAGGATTTGGGCGCCTTGACCGCCTTGAGATCTGCAGCGGAAACAATTTTCATTCTGATACAGGCATGGGGGCAGACCAGGGAACAGCGCCCACACTGAATACAGGTGTCGGCATCCCACTCCGGTACATGAACCGCAATGTTCCGCTTTTCCCATTGGGTGGTGGCAGTGGGCCAGCGTCCATCGGCGGGCACCTGGGAAACCTTGAGCTCTTCACCCTTGCCTTCAATCATCTTGGCGGTGACTTCCTTGACAAACTCAGGGGCTTCCTCGGGAACAACCGGCGGCAGTTCGTGACCGCTTATCCGCTTGGGCACTTTGACCTGAACGATGTTGTTGACGGCACCGTCAACAGCGTCATAGTTCATGTTGACGACCTTGTCGCCTTTTTTGCCGTAGGTCTTCTTGATTGCATCCTTGATTGCCTTGATGGCCTCATCTTTCTTGAGGATCCCGGAGATCAGGAAAAAGGCGGTCTGCATGATCATGTTGATGCGGGCCCCGAGACCAAGAGCCTCGGCCAGCTTGATGGCATCAATGATATAGAGCTTGGCTTTCTTGTCTATGATCTGCTTCTGGACCTTGGCCGGCAGGTTGTCCCAGACCTTGGTTTTGGAGTAGGGCGAGGTCAGGAGCAGGGTGCCGCCGTCTTCAAGGTTGGCCAGCATGTCATAATGATCAAGGAAGGTGAAGTTATGACAGGCGACAAAACTTGCCTTGTTGATCAGGTACGGCGCCACGACCTGGTTTTCGCCAAAACGCAGGTGGGAGACAGTCATGGAGCCTGATTTTTTAGAGTCGTAAACAAAGTAGCCCTGGGCTGAGTTGTCGGTCTCGCCACCGATAATCTTGATGGTGTTCTTGTTGGCACCGACGGTACCGTCGGAGCCGAGACCGAAGAACATGGCCCGGTAGACATCATCGCCCTCAATGTTGAAGGACTTGTCATAGTCGAGGCTGGTAAAGGCAACATCATCGTTGGGTCCGACACAGAAGTGATTCTTTGGGGCCATGGTAGCCATGTTGTCATAGACTGCCTTGATCATGGCCGGGGTGAACTCTGCTGAACCCAGGCCGTAACGACCAGACAGAATGAGCGGCATGAACAGGGTCGGATTGGCTTCAACAGCCTCACCGATAGCCGCACGAATATCGAGATACAGTGGCTCACCCATGGAGCCGGGCTCTTTGGTTCGATCAAGTACCGTGATCCGCTCAACGGTTGAGGGCAGGGCGTTGACCATGGCTGCAGCATCAAAGGGGCGAAACAGGCGTACGATAACCATGCCGAGCTTGCGGCCCTGGGCGGCAAGGTAATCGATGGTTGCGGCAGTGGTTTCAGCCCCGGACCCCATGATAACAACTACATCGGTGGCATCTGGTGCGCCGTGATAATCAAAAAGATGGTACTGACGACCAGTGACCTCGGCAAATTTGTCCATGGTCTCCTGGACAATTTTTGGTACGGCATTGTAAAATTTATTGACTGTCTCGCGACCGGTAAAATAGAGATCCGGGTTCTGAGCGGTACCGGACATGGAAGGACGATCCGGGGTCAATGCCCGTTTGCGATACTCAAAGATCAGGTCCTCGTCAATAACCTCTCGCATGTCGTCAAAAGAAATCTGTTCCATCTTCTGGATTTCATGGGAGGTCCGGAAACCGTCAAAGAAGTGCATGAACGGAATTCGTGATGCCAGAGTGGACTGGGTGGAAATCAGAGCCATGTCCTGAGCTTCCTGGACATTCTGGGCGCAAAGCGCAGCCCAACCGGTCTGGCGGGCAGCCATGACGTCGCCATGGTCGCCAAAAATAGACAATCCCTGGGCGGCGATGGAGCGGGCTGTGATGTGAAAGACCGTTGGGGTCAGTTCACCGGCGATTTTGTACATGTTCGGCAGCATCAGGAGCAGACCCTGGGAAGCCGTAAAGGTCGTACACAGAGCGCCGGTGGCGAGAGATCCGTGCAGAGAACCGGCTACGCCACCCTCTGACTGCATCTGAGAGATAACCGGGATTGAACCCCAGATATTTTCCTGTTTGGCATTGGCCTTGGCATCGGCTTCGGCTGCCATCGGGGAAGACGGGGGGATGGGGTAGATGGTGATTACTTCACTGGTGGCATATGCAACATGGGTACATGCCTGGTTTCCGTCAATGGTGACCATTTTCCTTGACATAAATCGTTCTCCTTACACGGGTTGTTAGGGTTCGTTCAAAAATAACTTCGCATTCTGAGGCGCACTCTGAACATTTAGAAAAGCAATCTTCAATTATGCAATCCTCGACGTAGCCCTGCTACGCCTGCGGTTGCATGCAATCAGATCACTTCTCTAAATGTCCATATTACACCTCATCTCTACGAAGTTATTTCTGAACGAACCCTTAGTCGTTTGCCGGCAGTATATTGCCGATCAATTTTTAGTGTCTTATTCCTCAGTTCCTGTCATAAAAAACAAGAAGATGATATGTCGATTTTTGTGAAATTTTCCACAAGGTAGGGTGGGCATCGCCCACCAAAAAATGCTACCAGGTTCAAAAGGTGGGCAGTGCCCACCCTTACGGGTTTTGTTTTTACAAAATTACCGGGGTTGCGGGCAAAGCCCGCCTTAGTATCTTTATATATAGAAAGCCTTACTTTTTTGAAGGCAGGTTTTGCAGCTCGTCTTTGTTGTGGGACACGATATTGTAATTGTCCAGATTCATAATGTCCTGTTCAAGGGCCGGCAGCTTGTCATCATCAATGCTAATTCTGATGGAAACCCGTTTCTGCCCTGCAGGGGCATCCTCAAACGAGGTAAGAATGGAAAGAACGCGGGCGTTGTATTCACGGAGCGTGTCGATCACCCGGGTGACGGAGCCCGGAGCATCGGGCATGTCGATAACGTATTGATCCGCACCATCCTGGATACCGGTTGCATGAATAAAACCCCGCAGGATATCGGTTTCACTGAGCAGGCCGACCAGGTTGTCTTTCGCGTCAAGGATCATGACCCCGGATATCTTTTCCGCGAGCATGACAAGCGCCGCCTTTTCCAGGGTGTCGTCGAGATGCATGGAAATGCATTTGTCGGTCATCACATCTTTGATTTTCATTTCCGACAGCAGGTAGTACATCTCGTGGATGTCCATGTCGGATGTGGAGGATGGAGAAGCCTCTTTCAGGTCACGGTCGGTGACAACACCGGCAAGCTTTCCCTGCGAGAGAACCGGCAGCCGTCTGATGTTGTTTTCCTTCATGATCCGGGTGGCACGCATCACGGAAGTGTTGGCATCAACAGTGAGCACGGCCGTTGCCATCCAGTCTTTTATCAGCATGAAAACCTCCTTGAGTAGAACAGTTGTCCCGGGGGGCATGGGAGTGGAATTGTAATTCTATATAAAACAGTGCCTTGACCCGGAAAATATCAAACCTGCCCAGGGAATCACGGCAGGTACAGCCTTACGGAAAACTACAGTAATCTCCCTTTATAAAATAACTTTGGTTTTGATGCAATATTAAAGCGATGCGCTTCAGCCTAAAATATGTTTTTGTGTGGTGAAAAAAGTACAACATCTGCTGGAATTTTACGTGCCGATCTGCTCTATTGCGCCCTCTGTGCAGAATCGTGAATCTTGAACCCGGAACCCGAAAACGTACTCATGCGGCCCATTGACAGTGAATCAATCAGGAAATTAACAACAGCCCTTGAGGGCATGGATGACTTTGTCTTTCTTGAAACCTGTCGAATGTCGGAAGAAAATCATC
The DNA here is from genome assembly GCA_024280455.1 of Deltaproteobacteria bacterium. Lineage (GTDB taxonomy): Bacteria > Desulfobacterota > Desulfobulbia > Desulfobulbales > Desulfobulbaceae > DRLX01. The sequence continues at coordinate 29,078 of JAJRQC010000051.1, forward strand.
GTTCCTTCCTGTTCACGGAACCTGTCTGCCGGCTTGAGTGTTCAGGTGAAGATGATGTTCTTGAATTTTTAGAGCTCGCGGAATCGTATCGTAAGCAGGGATTTTTTATTGCCGGCTGGTTTGCCTATGAATTCGGATATCTGCTGGAGCCTGTCCTGCGTGATCTTAACTGGCCCGGAGAGCGGCATGCTATAATTGCCATGCTCGGGGTTTTTGGAGATCCGTTGATCTATGATCATGCAACCGGCGAATTCTCAGGCGGTAGCGGGTGGCCGGTTTCCAGTGTCGTGGAGCCTGGCTGTTCGATAGACAACCTGGAGACCAATATTTCCGAGCAGGAGTTTCTTGCCGGGGTCGAAAAGATCCAGCATTACATCCGGGCCGGTGACACCTATCAGGTTAACTACACCTTCAAACTTGATTTTTCCCTGACCGGCTCAGCCGCAGCCCTGTACCGACGGCTGCGACAGAATCAGTCCGTTGCCTACGGGTGCTGGATGCGGCATAACGGACAGGACATAATGAGCTTTTCGCCGGAATTGTTCTTTGCCGCCGATCACAGGTCTATTCGTGTGCGTCCGATGAAGGGCACCCTCGGTCGTGGCAAAACAGGGAAAGAGGACCTGCGCCAGGCGGAAATACTCGCCGGGGATGCCAAGAGCAGAAGTGAAAACGTCATGATCGTAGATCTCCTGCGCAATGATCTTGCTCACTTACTCCATGAAACCGGAGGCGGCAGGGTCAGAGTGCGGTCTTTGTTCGACGTTGAAACCTATGAAAGCCTTCTCCAGATGACCTCCACCATCGAAGGGCTGCCCAATAGTGACCGGGTGATCGGGCTTAAGGATATTCTCAGGTCCCTTTTTCCCTGTGGTTCGGTGACCGGGGCACCCAAAATAAGAACCATGGAGATCATTGGCGAGTTGGAGACGGAATCCCGCGGCGTCTATTGCGGGGCCATTGGTTTCTGCAGCAGGCAAGAGATGTGCTTTAATGTGCCGATCCGGACCCTGACCCTGAAGGAGGGCTGCGGCAGTATGGGCATCGGTGCCGGCATCGTCCATGATTCCGATCCAGAATCCGAATGGCGGGAGTGTTTACTCAAAGGCCGTTTCCTGACCCATCCACGGCCGGATTTTCAGCTCATTGAAACCCTGTGCTGGCAGCCGGAAAGCGGCTACCTGCTGCTGCAGGAACATCTTGACCGTTTAGCCTCTTCGGCCGATTATTTTTTCTTTCAGGCAGATCCGGAAACCATACAAAAAAGACTGATGGAAGAGGAAAAATGGTTTGCAGACACTGCCATGCGGGTCCGGCTCTTACTCTATAAAGACGGGCGGGTCGAGGTGAGCTCAGGCCCACTGGTCTCGATGAACAGTGGTGAAAAACTGCTCAGGGTTGCCTTTGCTGAGGATTTGGTGGATGTGGACAATCCCTTTTTTTATCATAAAACCACCATACGGGAGGTGTATGATCAGGCGCGGCAGGAGGCTGAGGATTGCGGACTGTATGAAATGCTTTTTACCAACACCAGGGGTGAGGTCACCGAGGGCACTATCTCCACTCTGTTTGTGGAAATTAACGGCAGGATGTATACGCCGCCGGTCTCCTGCGGTCTGCTGGCCGGAACTTTTCGTCGTGTTTTCCTTGAGGAGGGAAAGGCGGAGGAACGGGTGCTGACGGTGGAGGATGTCGTTTCCGCCGATGCGCTGTATGTCGCCAATTCGGTTCGCGGACTGGTGCAGGTTCGGCTTGTCAATGTAACTTCAGGGGATATGGAATGAACGGGAAGAAAAAAATGTGTCCTTGTGGGTCAGGAAAAGAGTATCAACACTGCTGCGGCCCCATCCTGACCAAAGAAAAGTTTGCCCGCACCGCAAAGGAATTGATGCGCTCCCGCTATACCGCAAACGTGGAACAGCATGTCGAACATCTGTTTGCCTCCTGGCACTCCATCACCAGGCCCAAAGGGATGAATATAGATTATAACCGTTGGTCCGGGCTTCGGATTCTCGATACCGTGGCCGGCGGCCCGAAGGATGAGACTGGAGAGGTGGAATTCAAGGCGCTTTACCTGCAGGGGGAGATGCAGGGCGTACTTCATGAACGAAGCCGATTCTGCCGGGAAGACGGGCAATGGGTGTATCTTGATGGCGAGATCCTGGAATCAAGCCTCACCGAGCCGGGAAAGGTGGGGCGTAACAGCCCCTGCCCCTGCGGCAGCGGAAAAAAATACAAGAAATGTTGTTTGAGGTAAGGAGTTATACAATAAAAGGACTACCGGGGGCGCCCACAGGGTGTGATCAGGTGGTTGCCATGCAAAAAAAAAGAGACGGGGGCGACCCCGTCTCTTTTTCGTTGACCGTTTTTCTTATCTACATCGTTTTACATGCCGCCTACCGCGCTGAACCATGCCTTGGCAAGGGCAAACGGACCGCCTGCAGCAACCATTCCGCCAACCAGACTGGCCAGTGACCACAATCCGATGATTGCACCGGCGGTATTGATGGAGATCATTGCGCCTCTGGAAACTTCTGCCCGGGTATCAACGGAAGTTTTTGTGTTTGTCCTGGTCTTTGCGATGGTGTTGGTAGCGGTCATGGCGTTTCTCCTGATATCTTTTGTGTTTTTGTTCTGCTTTGTCCTTTCTATAGCGAGGACCATGCCAGTTTGAAAAATGTAATAATATCAAAGGTAATATGTTATGGAGAAGGAAAAACCATGTCAAAATGACACACTATTCTGTCAGAATGGCATGAAAAAATAACTTTTTTTTTGAACGTGGGGATAAAAATGAGGTTCTCCGGCGTTAGATAGGTATAAGACTAAAATCTACTGATCAGTCAACAGACAAAGTTTTACCAAGGAGAATGTCATGGGTTTGAAAGTACAGCGAATCAAACGAAGCCTGTTTTTATGCCTTGCAATTATGGTGAGTGTTACGGCATTGGTTGTTTTTCCCTACGGGATAAAGTTTGGAAAAGTGTCCCTGCAGCAGGGCATTTGTTATGCAGATGATGGAAACGATGGTGGTGGCCACGGCGATAGTGACAGCGGCGATAGTGACAGCGGCGATAGTGACGGCGGCGATAGTGACAGCGGCGATAGTGACGGCGGCGATAGTGACGGCGGCGATAGTGACGGCGGCGACAGTGACGGCGGTGACAGTGGCGGCGGCGACAGTGACGGCGGTGACAGTGGCGGCGGCGACAGTGACGGCGGCGACAGTGACGGCGGTGACAGTGGCGGCGGCGACAGTGACGGCGGTGACAGTGATGGTGGCGACGGTGGTGACGCCGATGACGCCGATGACGCTGATGACGCTGATGACGCAGAAGGGAGCGACACGGATGGTGATAACCATGATAGTTTAAGTGGCGAGAACCATAACTCTGCAGATGCTGCTGATACGGTGAATGGTGATATGGGCGGAATGAATGGAATGGGCGATCAGGGACAGGCCGGGAGTTCTGCCGGTGGTGGCGGTACTGCTGCTGACAACGGGGATTTTGATGTGACCGGAGTCGGTTCTCTGAATGATCTGTCTCCGGTTTCTGATGTGGATGAAGCCGATCTGGTAGGAAACTGGGATGATTGAACGAATGCGTGTTTTTGTAACTCTAAGAAAAAGCTGAGTTGACAGTTGTCAGTTTCTTTATCTGAAAATCGCCCACGAAGTGATGTCGATCCGAGCTATTTTCATCGGTCGTTGTGGCTGAGACCTGTAAAATCTTGGTCCAGCCATGCTGGTTTATCTGAAAATCGTCCATGAAGATGGAACTTTTAGGCTATTTTCATGGTTGGTTGTGGCTGTGACGTTAAAAATCTGGTCCAGCCATGGCGGTTTATCCGAAATCGATTCGTTTCGGGAGCAGATTGTTCATCTGCTCCCGCGTCTTTTGAGCTTTGCCAAGGGACTTTCCGGAGACAGGTCTACAGCGGAAGATCTGGTCCAGGGGGCCTGCGAAAGGGCACTGACCCGGCTCGGGCATGTCCAGGATGTTTCGGGGCTGGACAGCTGGCTCTTCAGGATTGTGTACACCGGATGGATAGATACTCTCAGGAGAAGGAAAAGACGTGCGGACGGTGTACAGTTTGATGAAGAAATCGCCCTGACCCTCGTACCAGTGCGGAGTGGTATTGAAGAAAGCTCGACACTGGATGTCCAGAAAGCTGTCGATCAGCTCAGTCCGGATTTTCGTGCTGCCATTCTGTTGATCAGTGTGGCAGGGTATAATTATGATGAAGCTGCAGAAATTATGGAAGTTCCTGTTGGCACGGTAGCAAGCCGTGTGGCCAGGGCCAGGGCACAGCTTGCTCAATTGCTGTCCCCGGATGGGACTGATACCTGATTATGGCAACAGAAAATCCTTGGAGAACAAACAGTCGGCTGTCTGGTGGATTCACGGTCAGTTCCACCGCAGGTGCACTCAGGCAATACGGTATTTAATTTTGCCGGGAGAATGAAAAAATGAACAGGAAATTTGATACAGTCATCTTGTCCTCCTATCTTGACGGAGAACTGGACGTCCTGCTGACGGGCCAGGTCGCTGATTTTATCGCCGTTAATGAAGATGCCCGGAAGTTTATCCTGGATGCGATTCGGACCAAGGCCCTGGTACGGGCCTCGGCCGGGAACGGGTCGAATAGAGATACAAAAAGCCTGGAGCGCATTATGGCATCATCTGGTTTGGCCCGGAAGGGGTCGGGGTCGGTGAGACGAAAACCAATGCAGATTCTGACCAGGATTGCAGCCGGAATCATGGTCGCTCTATTGGGGTTTGGTGCCGGTTCAATGGTTGACAGGGGAAATCCCGTGGTGGCGGAAACAGTGATACCGCAGCTCCCGTCAACTTACAGACAGGTTGTTGTCAACACCTTGGAAAATGAAGTAAGCGGGGTGACGAGGCAGTGGACAGATCAGAAGGATCATTTGATTGTGAAAGTGACGCCGATCAGGACATACCGGGACCCGCAGGATCATTATTACCGTAAATACAAGCTGGTTGTGATCAGCGACAGCGGCCGGAGCCAGATTATCGGTCTGGCGCGGCGGGATGGGAAAAAGAGTTGGGAAACCAAGAGCCTGACCTTTGTTGACGGGCCGGATAAGATTTAGCGGCAAGTCGAACGTTGCAAACCATCAATACTGAGAACAGAACGGATCAAAAAAGAGGTGTACATGTTGAACATTTTAAGGCGGTTATTTTTCTTTCAGTTGAGCGGCGGTCTTCTCTGTGTTTTGCTTGGCGGTTTTCCTGTTTTTGCTGCTGAGGTATCAGGCAACTCATCCGACCCGGATGTAGAAAAAAAACAGGCTGACACAACAGGTTTTTCATCCTTTTTCAAAGAGCTTTTTTCCGGAAAAGACTATGTCACCTCCGGAACCAATATTCTGGGTCTGGAGCCTGCTCAGGCCCAGCGATACAGGCCAGGTACAACCTTTATTTATTCCAACGGGTCGTGGGAACAGGTGATTGCTGCAGACGCAGAGGCTGTGACCTGGAAAAACCACAGGGGATATGTTTCATCCGGACGGCCTGATATTATTTATCGGAGAACAGAATGGCAGACCCGGACCGCCAGGGGGGCAAGGGAATTTGTGCCGGCCAGGTTTTTGTTTGATGAAAGCGCCCCCTCCCTCTGGCCTCTCAAGGTCGGGAACGAGATACGTTTCTATGAAAAAGGGAGCTGGCAGCCTAAGGATAAGCTGGAAAGAACCTATTCAACCTACTGGACATGCAGGGTGGAGGGTACGGAAAAGGTAACGGTTCCTGCCGGAGAATTTGATACATGGAAAATTACCTGTTCCAGATACGTCAGTCCTGAAAAAGCTCATCTCGGAAAAGTGCGGGAAAGGAAGACCTACTATTACGCCCCTGAACTGAAACACTGGGTCGTCGAGGCCAAGGACTATCGGTATAGAAAACCTGCACGGCGCAGGGAGCTTGTCGCTGTTCTTCCCGGGCTGAAGGATATTGTACCTGTTGCAGCAGATCGTTCTGCTCTGAACCGTTCGTTTCATAAGGCGCTGGAGTCGAATACGAGTGGCAAGCCTCTTGTCTGGCAGAGCAAAAAAGCAGGGGTGACCTCTACAGTAATCCCTCGCAAAACGTTCAAGCTGAAGAATGGAACCTATTGTCGTCGGTATGAACAGAAAATCCAGACCCCTTCGTGGCAGGATGTCTATTACGGAGTAGCCTGTCGGGATGGCCAAGGGATCTGGGCGACCCCGAGAAGGTAGTTGTTTTCTCTTGAAAGAGCGATTTTTTTGATGAGTGGTGGGCGGACTCCGGTTTGCAGATAGGGAGAATCCGGGAAAAAAAACGTTCCTTTACCAGGAAAGGGTATAAAAACAAGAGACGGGGGCGACCCCGTCTCTTTTTCGTTGACCGTTTTTCTTATCTATATCGTTTTACATGCCGCCTACCGCGCTGAACCATGCCTTGGCAAGAGCAACCGGACCGCCTGCAGCAACCATTCCGCCAACCAGGCTGGCAAGTGACCACAGACCGATAATTGCACCGGCGGTATTGATGGAGATCATTGCGCCTCTGGAAACCTCAGTGCGGGTATCAACGGCAGTTTTTGTGTTGGTTCTGGTCTTTGCGATGGTGTTGGTGGTAGCGGTCATGGCGTTTCTCCTCATATTTTTTTGAGACAGTCTATTCGTATTTTTTAACAATCGTTTATTACATTCCGGTTATTGCACTGAACCATGCCTTGGCAAGGGCAAACGGACCGCCGGCAGCAACCATTCCGCCAACCAGGCTGGCAAGTGACCACAGACCGATAACTGCTCCGGCGGTATTGATGGAGATCATTGCGCCTCTGGAAACCTCAGTGCGGGTATCAACGGCAGTTTTTGTGTTGGTTCTGGTCTTTGCGATGGTGTTGGTGGTAGCGGTCATGGCGTTTCTCCTGATATTTTTTTAAATCGTGTCTTTCGTTTTGCTTTGTCCTTTCTATAGCGAGGACCGTGCCAGTTTTGAAAATCTAATAATATCAATGGATAGCAAGGAGAACCTGTTGGAGGGATGGAAAATTCATGCCAAAATGACACACTGTTCTGCCAGGATGGCACGAAGGGGTCGGCAGGGATGTGCAAGCGATGTTGATTTTTCACTGTAGCCTGATTCTCCCTGATCAATGTGGAGACAGGTTTCGCTTGACAATCAGGTCGTATCCCGGCTAACGCTCTTTTCATAGACTGTTGCGGCAGGAACTTTTAAATAACTTCATCAAGAGCACGACCAAAAGGCTCCGGAAACAGACGTCATGGGCGAAACACGATTTATAGTTGCGGGAAGGTTGATCGACGGCAGCGGCGCCGATGTACGCAGAAATGTCTTTCTGGCGGTACAAGGCGGCGTTATTACCGCTATCGGCCCGGCAGCGGATCTCTCCGACAGGGGTGAGGCTGCAGTCGATGACTTTTCCCACTGCACCATTCTACCTCCGCTGGTCGACTGCAGTCTTTCCCTGGTACAATCGCCCTCCGTGGACAGCAGTGTCCGGTTATCCTCCGAGGAGGCCGGTTCCACAGAGAAGAGGGTCATGCTGGAGCGGCATCTCCAGGACTGCCATGCACATGGAGTGCTGGGCGTGGCCGACGGCAACGATTGGACCGGTCTGGTGAAACAGTATCAGCAGGAAGCAGGACAGGAGGGAAGAGTCGAGATCAGGACCTCCGGAAAACTCAGCCGGAACGCAAACAATGAGACCGGGAACCCGGCAGGAGGAGATTTCCTCAAAATCTGGTATTCCTCCGATATCGAAGCTGAAGACGGCCCGGATCCTCGGCTTACCCATGAGGAACTGTGCCGTATTGTCCAGCACTGGAGCGAAAAAAAAGTGGTCGTTGTTGCCAATGGCCCCAGGCAGGTAGAGGAAGCGATTGCGGCCGGGTGTGATGCCATCGAACAGGGATATGATATGGGCGCGGATAATCTCAGGCAAATGGCCAAAAAGAATGTGCTGTGGATTCCCAGTGTACTGCGGGCCAGGAATGCTCTGGACGGAGCCGGTAGCGGTGGTGAGGTGTGCTGTCGGTTCTCCCTGCGCTATGTGGCACCGGGAAAGCCGATCCCGGGTGCGGAGGCATATTGGAAAAAGATGCTTATCCGGCAACTGTCGCAACTGCGCCTGGCGAGAAAACTGGGTGTAAGAACGGCTGTGGGAACCGGTGCCGGAAGTGTCGGCATACTCCATGGCGAGTCAATGGCCGAGGAGATGAAACTGTTCATCAAGGCCGGCTATTTGGTGGAGGAGGCCATTCACTGCGGATCGGAGGCCGGTGCCCGGTTTTTCGGGATGAAGAAGCTGGGAAGCCTTGCGGTCGGACGACCGGCAACCTTTCTGATGACCAGGGGCACCGTGAAGCAGCTGCCGAGAAAACTTGCCTACCTGGAAAATATTTTTATTGATGGTAGACCAAGCACCGAATATCGAAGAAATACCGTCAGGGCGGCGTGATATATAAATACAAAGGGGCCGGATCTATTTTTGTCACTTATTGATTTTGGTTGGCAGGCTATCAGTGGTGATGGCGGAGTATTAAGACTCTACGCGATTGCGACCGTCTTTTTTTGCCCGATATAACGCTTCATCCGCACGTCGGATCAAATCCTCAACAGAATCACCAGGCTGCACGGTGGCAACACCAAAACTTGCCGTCTGGGATGGCAGACTTTCCGGTATGTTGTTCATTATGGCCAGCCTCAAATGTTCAGCCAGACTGATGATGCCGTCATGTGTGGTTGATGGGCAGATAACAAGAAACTCTTCTCCTCCCCAGCGTCCTGCAAGATCATATGCCCGTATGTTTTGTTTGAGAATATCGGATATTGATTGCAAGATCTGATCTCCGATATGGTGTCCATGGTTGTCGTTAACCAGCTTGAAGTGATCAATATCAAGGAGGATGACTGAAAATGGTTCATGAGTACGGTCAAAGCGAGCAAGCTCCAGGTTCAACCCCTCATCTATCTTCAGTCGATTGGCAATTCCGGTCAGTGTATCCGTACGGGCCAGTTCCGTCAGCTTTGAATTAACTGCTTCAATTTCGGCATGAGCCTGCCGAAGTCTGTCAGTTGTTCGCAGCCCGTGTTGATACCGGTACAGGAGGTAGAGTGTCAAAAGGGTGAACCCGGCGATCACTTGCCAGAAACGGGTGTAGTCAAATCGATCGATGTATGCTACGGCAAGCCATCGATTATAAATACGGGTGATTTTGGCGTTATCGATTGTTGAAAGTGATTTTTCAATAATACTCAAGAGGCGTGTATCATCCTTCTTAACTCCTACGGAAAAATCAATGCTCAGGCCCGTTTCCCCTGAAATTTTTATTTTGGTCAGGCTGTCGGCCTGAAGTATACGGCTGATTGTTGGAATCGTATCGATAAAGCCGAACATCGTCCCGTTTTCGACTTTTTTCAAACCCTCTCTGACGCTTTCTACATTGATCAACTTGAGATCAGGGTAGGCCGTGTGCAGTATGTCCTTTATTGCCAGTCCATGTACAATGCCGAATTTCTGGTTGGTGACCAGATTGAGATTTGAGATATAGATCTGGTCCTGCCGAGTTGCTACAACAATGGGGGCGTTCAGCCACGGGGATGTGAAGTTGAGATATTGCTGTCGTTTTTTGGTTTTGGTGATCATCGGCAGCAGGTCACACTCTCCCTTTGCAGCCAGGGTTAATGTCTCACTCCAGTTTTTTGTCGATACAATATTAAATGGAATATTCATCAGTTCACCCAGCAGGTCTAGAAATTCCGATGATATTCCTGTCACTGTTCCATCAAGGTTGACAGCCTCAAGGGGAAGGCGATCTGGATTAACGCAGATATTCAGAGCTGTTGTTTGAGACAGATAGGCCTCTTCATCTTTCGAAATCAGCGGCGATTCCGTTTCTTCAATTTTCCATTTTTGACGAATAAACAGTTCCTCATCAGGGGAGACCGCATCCATTCCCTTCTGGATGATGTTGCGGAGAATAAGATTATCTTTTCGGGTCGCAATGTAGAACGTTGTGATAAATCGAGGATCAGTTACAACACCCCCATGTTTGATGGTGTTCTCCAGTTCTGCCCTCCTTAATAGCCTTTGACCAACGACTGGTACTTCTATCGCAGCGTCGACCAGACCTTTTTTAACCCCGATAAAGGAGGCAAGTGTCGAGTCAAAGGTGACGATTTTGATTTCAGGGTACGACGTGCGAATAAATTCACTAAAGAAAAACCCTTTGGTAAATCCTATTTTTTTTCCTGCCAGGTCCGCCAGGTCTGCAATGCTGCTGTCTGAATTGAGAACAAAGAGAGATGTTTTAGTGATGTAATAGGGCTCGGTGAAAGCGAGATAGCTCCTCCGTTCTTTGGTACTGGCAATGTTGACCATAATGTCCAGAGAGCCGTTTTTCATCATTTCAAGAAATTCGTTCCAGCTCGGCCCGCTGACATATTCAATATTTAATCCGATCTTTCCTGCAACCAGATTCATGTAATCTATGGAATATCCTTTCGGCTTGCCTGATTCGTAAAAATTAAAAGGTCTCCAGTTTTTTTCATTATGAACCCGGAAAGGTTTTTGATGTTGACCCAGCCAGGCAATTTCTTCAGCGGACAACAATGGAGACTCTGTTGCGTAAACCGGGGAGTAAAGGAAAATACAGAGAATGAAGAATATGAATTTCCACATATATACTGCACAACTCAAGTTTGGAATTTCAGCACCTGGATAAGATAATTAGTAATTAGTAATCATTGCGGCCAGCAGAAAATAATTTTTGTTGCATCTTCTGTGGGGGCGCCAGGGAAAACAAGAGATACTCGACTTTTCCCTGAATTCAATCTAAGAATAGCACATTTCTTGTCAAGGCTCTACTTGTTCGTTTCAGCGCGACATTTGTTGAGTGACTGATCAGGGCTATACTGACTTGAGTCAGTTTGATCTCTTGTTGCCGGTAAGTGATGTTGTGTAATGTTTGTAAGCGCCACGTTAAGCACATACCACCACGGCCGGTGAGGCCAGCTGCTCTCGAGTAATATTCCAGGGCAGCAGGGCCTCATAGTCTTCCAGCGTCTCCGCCACTGGTAGTTTTTTAAAGAAATAGCGAAGGTACGCATACGGTTCCAGCTTGTTGGCCTTGGCTGTTTCGATCAGACTGTACAGCTGGGCACTGGCCTGGGCACCTTCCGGGGTACCCGAGAACAGCCAGTTCTTCCGGCCCACGACAAAGGGACGAATACTAAAGATCTGCCCCCCCCCTCCCTAATTCTCGGGGATGACGGATAATTGGCTGAGTCTTGTACGTGATCATAATTTGAAATGTATTCTACTTGGTTGAAATACAATGTTTATCGCAGATTATCCAATCGTCTTCTTTCTTGAAAATTGAGCTTAATGTAGATTTGTTTATAACTGGCAATGATAAACATGCACTTGGGTTTTCAGAAAAAGAGATACTCTCTTTCTTGAAGTATGGTATTCCGTCGTGGACATACCTTTCTAAAAATATGATTCCTGAAAGTTCACGTGGCATTGTCGAAATAAATTCATTGTGTTGTGATAGTGTGGGAAATTTAACACCAAATCCAGCCCATTCATTGTAATTAAATAGTACAAGCACTGCTGGAATATTACTATGGGTGCCATATCTAAATTGTTTGATCTTTTCTTCGGTTTTTGCAATTATTCTTTTAACGCTGTTTTGTTGAGAAAATGTCAATTCATGGCAGCTTTTATTTTGTGATGGATTTAGTGTGGTTACTTCAAAAATAATAGACTCTTCTTCATTTAAGTTGAGGATGAAGTCTGGCGTGGCTCCGTTGCCTGTAGGAATTGGGTTTAATTCAAAACAGCGTGATGTCCAGAATTTCCACCATGAGAGTTCATTAACTGCACCTCGGTGGTCGGTATTTTTAGGAGATTTTAGAGATGATTCCAAATGGTTCTTTTCTTTTCCTGAACCTGGATATTCAGAAAACCATTTTTCTATACAATTCAGATAAACCGTTCCGTTTCCGGTTATATCGTTAAGAACATCAGACTTCCAGCTTACCTCATCTTGTTTTCCTGATTCTATCCAGTTGTCATTGAATAGGTGATTTGTCATTATTGTCCTTTTGAAGCCTTTTCAGACCTATGACGGCCGGTAATTCTTGCCCAGTCCGCCGGGCGGGGTGCCGCTGAGAAGCCGGAGGAGAAAGAGTTTATTTCCTTTCGAGTTTCTGCCGAGATGGACAAGGACCAGGGTAAAGATCATGAGCGGGAACGGCGCTACTTGAAAGATTTGGGCCGGGATAGCTGGAAATGAATCCTGCAGCAGAATGCCCAGCATCTGCAGAAAACCAAAAAGATAGGCGCCAAAGGCAACCCGCAGGGGATGCCAGCCGCCAAATATTACCAGAGCCAGAGCTATCCAGCCTACTCCTTCACAACCCTGCGGACGACCCCAGCCAGGTTTGGTTGCCAGTGAGAAGGCGGCTCCGGCCAGGCCGACCAGAGCCCCGCCTGCCAGAGTGTAGATAGTCTGGACAACCCTGGGCCGGATACCATGGGCCCAGCACCCTTCCGGGTTTTCTCCGGCACAGCGCATGATCAATCCCTGGGGCGTGTGGTACATGAACCACCAGAGCAGAGGAATGGCAATAAAGCTGGAATAGACAATTATAGAGTGATTGAACAGGATCGGCCCGAAAAAGGGCAGATCGGCCAGCAGGGGGATCGGGAGTCCGGAGAGTTGCGGCCCGGGGATCCGGGCAAAGGGAGCGCCGAGGAAGTAGGCCAGATCCCGGCAGAGAAAGGTGAGGGCAAAGCCGACCGCAACCTGGGACTGACCGAGCCAGATACTGATGATTGCCAGCACCAGAGCGACCAGCATGCCGGTTCCGGCAGCGGCCGCAAAACCTGCGGCAATGGAATCATATTTTGCGGCAATGGCAAAGCCGGTCATGGCCGAGAGCAGGATGGTGCCGTCCAGGGACAGGTTGATGACTCCTGCTTTTTCACTTAAGGTCTCGCCCAGGGCTGCCAGCACCAGGGGCGCTGCCGTAGCGGCAATACCGGCCAGCAGAACGGCGATTGAAATTTCCATCAGATCAGCGCGCTCCCTTTTTTTTGCGCAGCCCGTGTACCAGCAGGGCACTGAGCACGCAGGCGCCCTGGATGACTCCGGAGAGTGAGGAATCAATCTGGAGCATGATCGGCAGCTGGATGGAACCTGCCGCCAGCCAGGCAAAGAACAGGGCAATCAGGGGCACGGGCAGGGCCTTATAGTTGGCCAGCATGACAACCAGCAGGCCAAGATAGCCATAACCGCTGGAAACAGCCGGGATCAGGCGATGATAGACCCCGGTGACCTGGAGCCCGCCGGCCAGACCGGCCATGGCCCCGCCGACCAGAATGGCCATCAGGCCGTAGCGTTCGGGCTTGATGTGAAAGAGCTGGGCTGCCCTGGCATTGATGCCCACGGCCTTGACCCGGAGGCCGAACCGGGTCCGGTTGAGAAGAAACCAGCTGAGCAGAAAAATGAAGATGCCCAGGCCAAGGGCTGCCGGAGCCACCCGCCAGCCCGTCGGCGTGGTCAGCCAGAGCTCGCGGGAAAAGATGTCGGTTCCGCTCATCGAGGCGATACCGTCCCGTTTCCAGGGTCCGAAGATCAGGTAGAGGATAATGCCCTGGGCCACAAAGTTCAGGCCCAGGCCGCCGAAGATTTCATTGACTCCGCCCCGGTTCTTGAGCACGCCGGCAAAGATGCCCCACAGGCCGCCGCCGATACAGGCTGTGATGAGCGAGAGAATGATGGTGATCGTGGGCGGCAGTACGCCTTCCGGCAGTCGCAGCAGGATGGTGGCCCCTATGGCGCCCATGACGACCTGTCCCTCGATACCGATGTTCCACAGCCCGGCCTGAAAGGTAAAGAGCAGGCCGCAGGAACAGAGCAGCAGCGGAACCCAGATCGAAAGGATCTGGCTGAATTTCAGCCAGGAGGTAAACGAGCCTGCCGCCATTGCCCCGGCGATACTGGTGGGTGAAAGGTCAAGCATGAAGAGCAGCAGGCAAACCGCGCCGGCGGCCAGGGTCATGATGCCGAAAAATTGCAGGATATTTGTAGAAAAACGGGAGGTCAGAGGCATATTCATGGCTGTTCCACCTGGCCGGTTATGGCCCGGGAAACCTCCTGGTAACTGGTCTGATCGGTTGGTCGGTCAAGGATGATACTGCCGTTGAAAAAGACCAGAACCCTGGTTGCCTGTTCCATGATCTCTTCAAGATCAGGTGAGGCAAAGACTATGGCACCGTCTTCGGGCAACCGGTCGCGCAGATGCTGCCAGGTCCACTGGCTCGACTGCACATCGAGTCCGCGGGTGGGGTTTTCCAGCAGAATCAGCCTGGCCCCCTCCGGGATAAGCGAGAGCAGGAGACGTTGCTGGTTACCGCCGGAAAGTCCTTCCGCGGTTGTTTCGGTGTTGCCCAGAATAGAAAAGGTGTTGATGGCCTGCTCCGATCTGGCCCGGCCGCTTGCTCCCGTGAGTATAAAAGATGTGTTACCGGCCAGCAGATGGTGTTCCCGGATGGAGAGCCCGGCAATGAGCCCTTCCCGCAGCCGGTCAGCGGGCAGGAACACCCGCATCACCAGATCCTCTTCGTGCAGTGGGCTGGTGACCCGGCCCTGTTCGGGCTGGAGCAGGCCATAGGCCATCTGCAGGAAGACCGACTGACCTGAACCGTCCAGCCCGGCCAGCCCAATCATCTCGCCCTCGTGAATCTCTATGGAAACCCGGTCAAGGCCGACCCGGCCCGCAGTTGTTACCACCTGCTCCATGGTCAGGATCGAGGCCCCGGTTTCTTTTTGCGGCGGCGGCGAGGTTTTGCTCGGCAGAGTGTCAAACATGGCCTGAAGCAGGCCGTCTTCATTAAAGGGGCGCTCCTGCTCACCGGCAAGCTTGCCGTGCCTGAGCACGGTGACCCGGTCACAGAGACTGTGGATTTCGGCCAGTTTATGGGAGACCAGGATAATGGCAGTGCCCTCACTCCGCAGCTGGTCCAGGGTAGCAAATAAGAGTTCCTGCTGAGCCACCGAGATGCCGGTGGTCGGCTCATCAAGAATCAGGACCTTGCACTGGTCCCGGATCAGGCGCATGAGCTCGACCTGCTGGCGTTCGCCGACAGTGAGCTTTTCCTGGCGGGCACCGGGATTAAGCTCAAAACCGAATTTTGCACAGAGCCGGGTCAGCATCTGGCGCTGGCGGGCTGGGTTACCGTCCGTGCTTGCGGCCATAAAGTTGTCGAGCACACTGAGCTGCGGAAAGTCCAGCGGTTCCTGGTAGAGCATGCCGATCCCTAAATCCCGGGCCTCCTGGGGCGACTGCAGGCTTACCTCTTTATTTTCAAAAGAGATCGTACCCGAGGTCCTGGAGATGAATCCGGTCAGGATCTTCATCAGGGTGGATTTTCCGGCCCCGTTTTCACCGATAATCCCGTGGATCGAGCCCGGCTCAACGGTGAGGCTGACCCCCTGCAGGGCACTGACCGTGCCGAATTTTTTATGAATGTCTTGTAGAGAAATCATGGAATAGAGGTCTGGGACCAAGGGGCCTTCTTCCGGTATCGTCGCTAACCCCTGATCCCTGATAGCTGATCCCTGTTGGTTACTTGCTTGCGCCTTCCATGCCTTCAAGCAGCTGGGACAGGTTCCAGATCTGTTCATCTGTGGCTTCAACCCCTGCTTTCAGGAAAACCGATCCGTCCTGGAAGTTGAGCGGTCCCTTGAACAGCGAAATCGAGCCGTCGGCAAGCCCTTTTTGAAAGGCTGCCAGTGCTTTTTTCTGCGGCTCTCCCAGGGCCTTGCCTTCGAGAAAACCAATTGAGGAAGTTTCAATATTGTTGATGTCCTTCCAATCCGGTCCGAGCCAGACAAACTGCTGCTTCCATTGACCGTTTTTGGCATCCGTAATGAACTGTTTATAGCCCGGAACCCAGTTGAAATAGGGCACGCCGAGACAGGCATCCGGGGCCTCGGTACAGGCCTCTTTAAAATCGTATGGGACTGCCCAGACGGCTTTGCCGGCTTTTTTCTGCTGTCCGGCTACCACCAGAGCCTCGGTGGTGTCGATCCCGGAGAGAACAACGTCATAGCCTGAGTCAAAAAACTGTCTGGTTACCAGGGTTGGATCCGAGGTGACGCCGGGAATATTGAACCAGAAACCGATCCAGCTGACCTTGAATTTGAGGTCGGCCAGAGGCTTTTTAAGGACCTCGGTCCAGGCATAGCGGGCGCCGAGAAAGGCCGAAGAGGTCAAACGGCGGGTTTCAGCATTGATCAGCGGGCCGAGATAGCCGATTTTTCCGGTCTTGCTGGTCATGGCGGCAACAAAACCGGCCATCATCTTGCCGTATTCCATCCTGCCCATCAGGTTGGAGAGATTTTTGTCCATTTTGCCGGTTAAGGCATCATCACCGGAGATGTGCAGGAAGTAGATATCGGGGTGCATCATCGATGCCTCCCGCATACCGTCCTTCATGTCGTCGGAGTTGCCGATAATAAGTTTGGCTCCCTTGGAAACCAGGTCGTCAACCAGCATTGGGATAGTGATGCCGGGCCGGTCGGCCGGGTTGACCTTGTCGATGTAGATCATCCTGGTGCCGGGGATATCTTTTTCCATGATCTTGGCCGCTTCAAAATGGGCCTGACTCCAGCCGTGATCGTTGGCCGGGCCGACCATCAGCAGGCCGAAGGTGAAATCCGCGGCCTCTGTGGCCTCGGCCTGTCTGCTGCCGATGGAAAAAAGGCAGAAGGCGGCCAGTATTACTGTAAGAATACGCAACTGTTTCATCTGTTCTCCTCGATCTTTCTTGAACTCTTTTTAATTTTTTAAGAGAACTGCCCGGTTATGATTTCCCTGTAAAGGGCGTTCTCACGTCTCTTCAGATAAACCATCATTCCCGGCACGCCGGGCACAACAAACGATGAAAATACTCTGTACAAACAGATGAGTCATGACAATCTTATTCCAAACCATTTTTTTTTGGAATACAAACAATTGGAGGATTGCCATGACTCAAAA
>JAJRQC010000052.1 GCA_024280455.1 Deltaproteobacteria bacterium
CTGAGAAAAGGAGAGGAAACATGACAGACATACTACTCGCCCGCGATGCGGTCGAGTATCCATTATTGGCTGCTGCCGCAGCCAATAATGGATACCTGCGCCAACTTTGCCAAATAACTACCCATATTTTCGGATAAAAAGGAGCCCCTTCATGCAGATCTTTAAAAAGAAAACATTAACCGGCCTTGCCCGCACCTGCGGTTGAGCGGCCAAAATTGGTCCGACGGATCTGTCGGACGCGCTTGAAGGGCTGGAACCGCCCTCAGACCCCGATCTTTTAGTCGGTATTGAAACCGCTGATGATGCGGCAGTTTATCGACTCACCGATGAAATAGCCATGATCAATACGGTTGATTTCATCACCCCGCCGGTTGATGACCCGTACTGGTTCGGCCAGATATCAGCCGCCAATTCGATCTCCGATGTCTACTCCATGGGCGGCAAACCGTTGACCGCCCTGAACGTGGTGATGTTTCCTTCCAAACAGCTGGATATGGGCATCCTCAAGGACATCCTGCGCGGCGGCCACGACAAGGTGGTTGAGGCCGGGGCCTGCCTTGTCGGAGGCCACACTGTTGATGATGAAGAACCCAAATACGGCCTCAGCGTCAGCGGAACAGTCCACCCGGACCGGGTTATCACCAATGCCGGTTCCCGTCCCGGCGATGCCCTGATTCTGACCAAGCCCATCGGCTCGGGAGTTTTATTTAATGCGGTCCGCTCCGGCAAACTCATGTTCACCGATCTGGAGCGTGATGTCCTTCCCATGCTGGCGGCCTTGAACGGCCAGGCCATGGAGACGGCACTGCAGTTTGATCTCCATGCCTGTACAGATATTACCGGGTTCGGCATCCTCGGCCATCTGCTTGAAATCGCCCATGGCTGCAACGCAAAGGTCAATGTACATTTCCGCAGCCTTCCTCTGTATCCCTATGCTATCGATATGTACAACAAAGGGGAGTCCACCGGCAGCAACAAGGCCAACCGGGAGATGGTGAGCAGACATAAACTTGAAATACACTGTTCCCTCAATACAGCTGAAGAAGAGCTCCTCTACGACCCGCAAACCTCGGGTGGGCTTGTGCTTTCGGTTCCGGGCGATCAGGCGGATGATCTTATTTCAGCCCTGCAAGATGCCGGGGTAGCAACGGCAGTAAAAATCGGCGAGGTCACTGATGGACAGGTAGGGCTGGCCGTGGAATAAAATTCATGTCGATTTTTCTCATAATCGGCACTCTGGGCCTGCTCACCGGTTTTTTATCGGGCCTGCTCGGTATCGGAGGGGGCATTATCATGGCTCCGCTCCTGCTCTATGTACCCCCACTGCTTGGATTTGAACCGTTGCCCATGCAGACGGTGGCTGGCCTGACCATTGTCCAGGGGCTGACCGCCTGTATCTCCGGCGGCCTCACCCACAGAAAGTTTCATTTCCTCTCAAGTACGCTGGTCGGCTGGATGGGCGTCACCCTGTTTATCACCTCGTTTATCGGTGGAATGAGCGCAGGCTATGCCGACAACAGACAGCTGCTCCTTGTTTTTGCGGTCATGGCACTTATTGCCGCCCTGCTGATTGTTCTGCCCAAAAAAAAGGAGGTCGAGTATCCCGAGGCTGCAGGACTCTCTTTCAGCCGCCGGCGGGCGGTGCTGGTGTCGACCATCGTCGGTTTTTTCGGCGGACTTGTGGGTCAGGGCGGATCCTTTATTCTGATTCCGCTCATGACCACCTACGTAAAAGTCCCGACCCGAATCGCCATCGGCTCCAATCTGGCCATTGTTTTTCTTTCAACCCTTGCCGCCTTTCTCGGCAAAGCCTTGACCGGCCAGATTGTCTGGATGCTTACCGTGCCGATTGTTGCAACGGTTGTTCCGGCCGCTTTTCTGGGAGCCAACCTAAGTAAAAGAATTCCGGTCGACACCCTGCGGATTATTCTGGGAATTTGTATTGCCCTGGCTGCCTGCCGGGTCGGATTTTCGGCATTAGGACTTGCTTAATAATTGAAAACCGCGTGAAAACCGTAAAAACCGCGGAAAACCGGGGACAGACCCCAATTTTCAAGCAACCTGTGGAAAAATAGCAAAAAAAGAATGAAAATCGGGGCCTGTCCCCAGTTTTCGCGGTTTTCGACAAAGAAGGCATTTGTATGAAAAAAAAAAGTTATTGTTCTGGGTGGATCGTTCGGAGGACTCACCGCCGCACTTGAGATCCGGCGACTTCTGGGCGATCGGGTCGAAATTACGCTGATCAGCGCCGACAAGGATTTTGTCTTCCTGCCCTCCTTGCCCTGGGTCATCATGGGCTCGCGCAGGCCGACCGACATAACGCTTGGCGTTGCCGATATCCTCAGACCACGAGGGATAACATTCATTCACGATACGGTCAACGAGGTCCAACCGGACGCCCTGAAGGTCTGCACCGAAACAAGTGAATACGAATATGACTATCTGGTCATATCCACCGGGCCCCATCTTTCCTGCGAAGAAATCCCGGGCCTCAGTCCGGAGCAAGGTTTTACTCATTGCACATTTACCATGGAGTACGCCGTAAAGAGCAAGGAGGCCTGGAACAGGCTGCTTGAAGAGCCCGGACCGATCGTGCTCGGCTCGACCCAGATGGCCAGTTGCTTCGGGCCCTATTATGAACTGGCCTTTGAAATGGACCATGAACTCCGCAAGCGGAAAATGCGGCACAAAGTTCCCATCACCTACCTGACCTCGGAACCCTATGTCGGCCATATGGGGGTCGGCGGCCTGGGAAAATCAAAACGTTTTATGGAGGATGAATTTGCCGAACTCGACATCAAGACCGTAACCAATCAGTCGATAGACGAGATTACCCCGGATGAAATCCGTCTGGCCGGAGGCGGCACCTTGCCGTTTAAACTGGCCATGCTGGCCCCGCCCTTTAAAGGAGTTGCCGGAGTGGCACCTTTGGGCAATCCGCGTGGTTTCATTCCGGCAGATAACCATTACCGTCACCCGGATCACGCCAACATTTACACCATCGGGGTTGCTATGGCCCTGGCCCCGCCGGAGCCGACTCCGGTACCGACCGGTGTTCCAAAGACCGGATTTATGACGGTGAGAATGGCCAAAGCAGCGGCCGCCAACATTGCCGCCGATGTGCAAAATATTCCCCCAACCTATGAGAAAGAACTCAGTGTTGTCTGCCTGATGGACATGGGCAGAACAGCGGCGCTCATGGTCGCGGATCCGGTGCTGCCGCCTCGGCAGAAATCCTATCTCAAGAAAGCCCTGTGGGCCAAGTGGGCTAAAATTCAGTTTGAAAAATACTTTCTCTGGAAGATGCGGCATGGCTACAGCCGGCTGCCCTAAAACTGAATTGTGTACTTCTATTTTATTACATTAAGGAATCGGCAATAACAAGTTTCTCGTCGAATAATTGAGGCGTTGCACGTTTCAAAGTCGTCATCCCCGCAGTCTTTTGGGCGGGGATCCAGTGACGAGCAGTCAGAGGTTTTTTTTTATTAGTCGTTTACCCCAACGGGAAAAACGGGCTATATTTTTTCCTGTTCCCCCAGCTACTCAGGTAAACGCACATACCCACAGGGCTGTGTTACGAGTGCGAAAATTAGAATTCGGGTCATTGCCGGCTCTCTGGATCCCCGACAACAACCCTCGGGGATGACGGAAAAAAGACCAATGTGACAAAGTAGAAGTACATAATCGGGTATCCACTAAGCGATGATATCCCCTGAGCGCTGAAGAGGTTCTATCAATATGAAAAAGCCCATCTATCTCGACTATAACGCCACGACCCCGCATGCCCCTGAAGTCATTGAGGCGATGCAGCCCTATCTCAAAGAACATTTCGGCAACCCTTCCAGCAGCCACTGGTATGGGGAGGAACCAAAGCGGGCGGTGGAAAAGGCGCGGCAACAGGTCGCCGGTCTGCTCCAGTGCCCGCCGGAAGAGATCATTTTCACCAGCGGCGGGACCGAGGCCAACAATCACGCCATTCAGGGGATAGCGTGGGCAATGCGGGCGAAGGGGAATCATATCATAACGTCTGCCGTAGAACATCCGGCGGTCCTGGAAGTCTGCAGATTTCTGGCACCTCTTGGTTTCGAGATCACAATTCTGCCGGTCAACGATGAAGGTCTGGTCGATCCCGAGGATGTGCAGCGGGCCATCCGGCCGAAGACAATCCTGATCACCATCATGCATGCCAACAACGAGGTGGGATCCATTCAACCCATAGCCGAGATCGCTGCAATTGCCCGGGATAATAATATCACCTTTCATACCGATGCCGCCCAGTCGGTCGGTAAAATTCCAACACTCGTTGATGAGCTCAAGGTCGACCTGCTGTCCATTGCCGGGCATAAACTGTATGCACCTAAAGGTGTTGGCGCACTCTATGTCCGAAGTTCCTGTCATCCGGCAAAATTCTGCCACGGGGCGGGTCAGGAACAAGGCCGGCGAGCGGGTACGGAAAACGTCATGCAGATTGTCGGCCTTGGCATGGCCTGTGCGTTGGCGGCCGAAAACCTGCAGCGCCATATAACGGAAA
Source organism: Deltaproteobacteria bacterium (assembly GCA_024280455.1). GTDB lineage: Bacteria > Desulfobacterota > Desulfobulbia > Desulfobulbales > Desulfobulbaceae > DRLX01. The sequence goes on from JAJRQC010000052.1 coordinate 4,532, forward strand.
TGCAAAGGCTGCGGGACCGGCTCTTTGCCGCCCTCTCCCATGCACTGCCGGAAATACAACGAAACGGTCCTGTAGAAAAAATCCTGCCCAACACCCTGAGTGTTTCTATTCAAGGGGTGGCGGCGGACAGGATTCTCCACCTGATAGAACCGGAAGTGGCGGCATCGGCAGGGGCAGCCTGTCATTCAGATACGGTGGAAATTTCCCATGTCTTGCAGGCCATGCATCTCCCCCAGGAGTGGGCAAAGGGCACCATCCGCTTCAGCGTCGGCACAATGACCACAGCGGATCATATAGACCGAGCGGCGAAAGTTGTCATCGCCGCGATCAACAAAAACAAAATTCGGAGATAGCCTGTTTACGGGCAATCTGTACGGATCAGCATACTCAACAACAGGAAGAGAAACCTTGTCGGACCAGAAAAAAAACACTACTGCCCCTGCCGGCTGCTGAGCCCGGAAAGAGACCGGCGGTCGTCGGGAGAAAAACGAGGAGGGCTTGGCAGGTATCCCGCCTCTGCCGAAAGTGGGTTCTGTGCATATCGTTCCAGCCGGGACATCAATCGGTATAGAGCCCCGGCAGTCGGAGAACTGTATGATCTGCGGCGAAAAGCTGCAATACCTTGAAAAGGCAATCGATCTTTCCTGCAGCTACTGCAAAAGACCGGACTTTGGCCATATCGTGTGCCCGAACGGCCATTATATCTGTGAGCAGTGCCACAACCAGGATGGGATGCGGGTTATCGAAGATATTGTCTTGACCACCGACTCAGTCAACCCGCAGGAGATTGCAGAACTGGCCTTCAGCTTTCCCGGCCTGCCCATGCTGGGGTGTGGCCATGCCTATATTGCCGGTGGGGCGCTGATGGCTGCCTTAAAAAACGAGGGGACAACAGGTGTCACCAATACGGATATACAGGAAATTTTTGACCGGACCCGCAAACAGGCCCATGGCGGCTATTGCGGTCTTACCGGGGTCTGCGGGATTGCCCCGGCCCTGGGCGGGTGCATCAGCGTGCTGACCGGTTCCAAATGCGGCAAAGACAAAGAACAGCGCACCACCATGGAGCTGGTGAGCGAAGTAACCAGAGCCATAACCGACCTTACCGGGCCAAGCTGCTGCAAGGCCTACGTCCGGGCCTCACTGACGGTCGCAGTTGATTTTCTGGAGAAAAATTTTTCCATAGTATTGCCCAAGGGTACAGCTAGTTCCTGCCGATACGTAGAAAAACATCCCCACGGCTGCAGGAAAGAGCAATGCCCGTATTTTTCAGAGACATGTTGAATCCAAGATACACAGTAGGCACCTCGATTTTGAAAAATTGGGGAACACATAGATATCCACTGGCAGTTTTCATAGCCAAACAATCGAAAAATCAGGTGCGCCCAGAATTGCCTTTTTCTTTTGTCTATTTTTTTTACAATATATTGATTTAATATTGTAAAATTAGCCGACTAGCCTCACTTCATTCCTGAACAAGCAGACAGAAAACAAGCTTTCCCATTGACATCCAGGCACGAATAAGTATTCTACAAAATAATTTTGCAGAATATTTATTTGTGCCATTCTTTATTGTGCAGAAAAGACACTCTAATTTTCTCTTCCCCCCAAGATAACAACCTGTAACACAGGAACAGCATGGAAAAAATAATCATAGAAAAGCTCTATAAAATTTTTGGCGACTCTCCGGACAAGGCCATGGAGCTGCTGAAACAAGGTGAAGACAAAGAGAGCATACTGGAGAAAACCGGTATGACCGTTGGTGTACAGGATGCAAGCTTTACCGTGAATAGTGGTGAAATATTTGTGGTTATGGGACTTTCCGGCTCCGGTAAATCTACGTTGGTGCGCATGCTGAATCGTTTGATTGAACCGAGCAGCGGCAGGGTTCTGGTGGACGGGAAAGACGTAACCGGGATGCAGCAGGACGAGCTGGTTAAATTCCGGCTCCACAATATGAGCATGGTCTTTCAATCTTTTGCCCTCATGCCCCATCTCACAGTCCTTGAAAACGCCGCATTCGGCCTGGATCTGGCAGGAATTGATAAGGTCAAACAGAAAGAACGTGCCATGGAAGCTCTGGAACAGGTCGGCCTGTCCGGCTGGGAGAATTCCTACCCCAAGCAGCTGAGCGGCGGAATGCAGCAACGGGTTGGGCTGGCGCGGGGCCTTGCTGTTGACCCTGACATCCTCCTTATGGATGAAGCCTTTTCCGCACTTGACCCCCTTATCCGAACCGAAATGCAGGATGAACTGCTGAAGCTGCAGAAGCGTGATCAGCGAACCATCATCTTTATCTCCCATGATCTGGACGAAGCTTTGCGTATTGGTGATAGAATCGCCATCATGGAAGGCGGCAGAGTCGTTCAGGTTGGAACTCCGGAAGAGATTCTGCAGAATCCTGCCGATGACTATGTGAAGGCCTTCTTTCGTGGGGTCGATCCTACCAGCGTGATCTCAGCCAGTGATATTGTCCGCGATACCCAGTTAACCATCATTAAATCCCGGGTTGGCAGTCTGCGGGCCGCCCATGAATTGTTAAGCAGCAAGGACAGGGATTATGGCTATGTGCTGGACTCGGAGAAAAGATTCCTGGGGATGATTACTGCCGATAAGATACGTGACTGTCTGGAAGCAGGGGCATCGGATAATCCGATAGACCAATGTTTTATCGATGACATTCACACTGCCCGTATGAATGACTCCATGCAGGATATCCTTCCGGAGGTTGCATCGAGTGCCTGGCCGGTTCCAGTGCTTGATGAACAGGGCATATACAAGGGTGTCGTCTCCAAGAATAGATTTCTGCGAACTCTGCACCGGACTGACCAGGCAACAGCAGCAGAATAATAGAGAAGCTGAGGGAAGTACATGTTTGAAGATAAAGTTATTCCGCTTGATAGCTGGGTCTCACAATCTGTTGACTGGCTGGTAGAAAATTACCGGGATTTTTTTCAATCCCTCAAATGGCCGGTAGATCAGACGCTAAACGGGCTGGATGCGGGGTTAAACTGGCTCCATCCCCTGGTCATCATTGCTGCTATCAGCTTTGCCGCCTACCGTTTCTCCGGTAAAAGTCTGGCTGTTTTTTCAGCTGTGACTCTAACGTTGATCGGTCTGCTTGGACTTTGGGAAGATACCATGACAACGCTTGCCATGGTTCTTTCTTCTGTTGTCTTTTGCGCCCTGGTGGGTATTCCTGTTGGAATATGGGCTGGACGCAGTGATCGCTTTGAAACTGCTCTGCGTCCTGTGCTTGATGCAATGCAGACAACGCCAGCCTTTGTATATCTGGTTCCCATTGTGATGCTTTTCTCAGTGGGTAATGTGGCGGGTGTTCTGGCAACCATTGTCTTTGCCCTGCCGCCAGTTATCCGCCTGACCTGTCTGGGGATCCGTCAGGTTCATCCCGAGCTGGTCGAAGCTGCGCAGGCCTTTGGGGCAACGCGTTGGCAGGTATTACGTCGGGTGCAGATTCCACTGGCCATGCCCACGATTATGGCCGGCTTGAACCAGACCATTATGATGGCTTTGTCCATGGTTGTTATTGCCGCGCTTATCGGAGCTGGCGGTCTTGGCTCTCCGGTTATTCTGGGCTTGAATACTCTTGATATCGGCCAAGCGGTGACGGGTGGGCTGGGCATCGTTTTAATCGCCATTATTCTGGACCGGGTTACCCAGGGGATGGCTCGAAAAAAGTGACCTGCTGACGGCCTGTGTCCTGTAACGTTTTTGACGCAGTGATCTTGTAACAACTCGTATTATATATGTACAAAATACTATTCTACTCAAGGAGGAATTGATGAAAGGTATTAAAATCGTTATAACTGTACTGGCTTGTGCCATGATGCTCAGTACGGCACCTGTTATGGCAAATGATCTGCCCGGCAAAGGGGTCACTGTACATCCGGCACGAGCAACCTGGAACACCGGTTTTTTTCAGGAAGCCCTTGTCCGCCGCGGTCTGGAAACGCTGGGCTATAAGGTTAAAAAGCCAAAAGATCTGGCAAATCCAATTTTTTACAAGTCTCTAGTCCTTGGTGATGTTGATTACTGGTGCAACGGCTGGTTCCCAAACCATGACAGCCAGCTGCCGAAAAACTTTTCTGAAAAAGCTGACAAGTACGGCTATGTAGTAAAGGCCGGTGGTCTGCAGGGGTATCTTGTTTCAAAAAAAGACGCAGACAAATATAATATTAAATCCCTGGATGATTTTAAACGGGATGAAGTAAGAAAAGCCTTTGATAAAAATAATGACGGCAAGGCAGATCTCACCGCCTGCCCTCCGGGCTGGGGCTGTGAAAATGTTATTGCTCATCACATGAAGGTCTATGACCTGGACGCGTATATTAACCCGGTCAAGGCTTCCTATGAGGCCGGCATGGCCTCTGCTCTTGCTGAATACAAGAGCGGTGAGCCCATCTTCTTTTACACCTGGGCGCCGAACTGGACAATTTTCAAACTGAAACCCGGTAAGGACGTAGTGTGGATCAATGTTCCCAAGATTATCCCTAAAGAATCCCAAAAATCGGCTGTAGACCGGATGACCGTGTCGGGAATCGAAGGGGCTGTGAGCGATCCCATTAAATTGGGCTTTGTGGTCTCTGATATCCGAATCGTTGCCAATAAGAAATTTACCAGCGAAAATCCTGCCGCACAAAAGTTTTTTGAGGTTTTCACGCTTCCCCTTGGTGATATCAATGAGCAGAATACCAGGATGAATGCAGGCGAGAAAACAGCAAAAGATATTGATCGCCATGTGGATGAATGGATAGCAAAAAACAGTGATAAGTGGAATGGCTGGCTTGCAGCAGCACGGGCTGCCGCAAAATAGATCTGCTCCTAACCAAGCATCGACCTTTTGCCTGGCTCTTCATCGTTGTTGAGTCAGGCTTTTTTTCTTGCCTATGCCCTCCTTTGTTATGTATAAAGCAATGAGAGAATGGGTAAAGAATATCCAGAAAGATATCAGAATATAGTGCGGTTATGGAAGATCGTCAGAAGCAGATGCAAAGTATTACCAAACAGCTGCGGGTTGTTTTTCGGGCTGTTCAGGCCCACTCCAAAACCGTGGAAAAAAGTTGTGGACTCAGCGGTGCAAAGCTATGGATGATGTGGGAACTTTTTGCCACCCCCGGCATAAAAGTCTCTGAACTTGCCAGAACGCTTACTATTCACCCCTCAACCTGCAGCAATATGCTTGATCAACTGGAAGAAAAGGATCTGATTCGCCGGGACAGGAGTAAGGTAGACCAACGTACTGTACACCTGTATCTGACAGACACCGGGACAACACTTCTGGCCAAAGCACCCCGTCCTGCCCAGGGCACCATGTCTGAAGCTCTTGAACGCCTTAGTGATGAACACCTGAATCATCTGGAGTGTGGATTAAGCCAACTTCTTGAAGCTATGCAGTACAAAGATGAGAAGACAGGCCTGCTGCCCATTCCTGGAGAATAATGGTTACTTTCAAAACGTTATGAGATATTGATTGTGCTGTTGAAGTGTTTCTTAAAAGGGTTCCAACCCATATTGCCGAAGGATAGGATTTTTAGCGGCAAGGTTAAAGTAGTTGATATTACAGTTTACCCCACCGTCCCAGCTCTTTAATCAATCGATCAGGGTCTCTGGTATTTGAAAGCATCAACTCCTTAAAACGTTCATAATATTTGATCAGAATAAAATCAAATTTGAAGCCAATACCATCTGGATTGGAATGTATGACACAGCAGGTGAACTCTACCTTGCCAAGCAAGGTCAGGCTGAAATAATCCCCTTTTAATACTTGCGGTATACCGTCAAGCTCGATAAAGGTCCCACCAAAACTTATATTCCGGGTTACTCCATTTAAAAGCAACCCGCCATCGTGCATGAGTTTTGCTTTGAGATTCAAAGCTAATCGTTTATGTTTTCGGCGTTCTTTTCTCATCAGCACAAGATGTATTTATTTTAATAAAAAAACTGTTCATCGGGGAATGCACAACATACCCGGGGTGCCTGTAAGAATCCAGCAGCGCCAACCGGGTGCAGCTGAACTCTTACCTCCTTTTTTTATAAGGCCGATGCCTCTGCCTCTGACCCGAGGTCTTTTGGGGCGGTCGTCCCTTGGGCGGGGCGGCAAGCAGAGATTCATCCGGCTGCAGGCAGGGCAGCGACTGACCGATAAACTCCTCAATCTCGGGCAGGTAAAAGGCGCCCTCTTCATCGGCAAAGCTGATCGAAATCCCGGAGTGTCCGGCCCTCCCCGTCCTGCCGATACGATGAATATAATCTTCCGGCTCATAGGGCAGAGTGTAGTTGAACACGTGACTGATGCCGTCAATGTGAATCCCGCGCCCGGCCACATCGGTAGCGATCAGCACATCAACCACCCCTTCCCGGAAACGCTCCAGACGGGCCATCCGTTTCTGCTGGGGCACATCACCGGTGAGCAGGGTGCAGTTGATATCGTTTCTGCGTAACCGGTCATAGAGCCGCCTGGCCTCACTCTTCATGTTGGTAAACACAATAATCCGCTCATGCTCCCCCTTGGTGATGGTGTTGTAGAGCACATTATACTTTTCAGCGCTGGTGGTCATATAGACAATCTGCTCAACCGTTTCCACCGCCATCTGCTCTGTTTCGGTTTCCAGGGAGACCGGCTTCACACACCACTGGGCGGCAAGATGTTTGACCTCGGGGGTTATGGTGGCTGAAAACAGCAGGGTCTGCCGTTTTTCCTTGTCCGGAGTCCGTTGGATAATCCTCCGGACATCGGGGATAAACCCCATATCAAGCATCCGGTCGGCCTCATCAATGATCATGGTCTGCACCTGATGCAGACGAACCACCCTTTTAGACACATAATCCAGCAGACGACCAGGAGTGGCGACCACCACATCAACCCGCCCCTGTTCTAGCTTGCGCATCTGCTGCTGGTAATCGGTCCCGCCAAAGACGGCAACAATCCGCAGCGGCGTATACTTTGCCAGCTGGTTGCCGTCTTTGGCAATCTGCATGACCAGCTCCCTGGTCGGGGCAATGATCAGGGCACGCGGCGTACCCGGCTTGGTAGGATTCTGCGCCCGCAGCAGGCGGGAGAAGAGAGCGATGAGAAAAACCGCACTCTTGCCGGTGCCGGTACTGGCCTTGGCCACCAGATCATTACCGGCCAGGGCATCGGGCAGCGCCTTGGCCTGGATGGGGGTGCAGTATTCAAAACCAAGATCGGAAATGGCCCGCATCAGGGACAGGGGCAGGTCAAAGTCATGAAACCTGGATTTATCGGGAACCTCATCGATCTCAAACGACGAAAGATTCCACGTGGGCTTCTTGTTCGGCTTTCGGGGACGGCGGTACTTTTCAGGCCGTGGTTGTGTTTCATCGCTGGAGATCGGAGCTTCAGGGCTTTGGACGACCTTCTCTACAGGCTTGCTTTCCACCAGCTCCAGCTTGACGGAATCGGTCAGGTCAACTGCAGCGGGCTCGGCAACATTTCCGTTACCTGACAAAAACCTGGAAAATTTTTCCCGGAAACGGAGCAGATGTTTGAACCGTCGACTTGTCTTTCTCAATGGTTGTTTCTTCATAGTCATTATTCGTTATTCCCCGACCGGATCTTTGTCTCCGCCATCGGGGATATTTTTTTTATCTATCAGCAGCTTCTGCCCGACCCGGAGGGCTGTGGGGCTGGCCAACCGGTCACGGTTAAGTTCGTATAACGTACTCCATTTGGAGCTTGCACCATACAGCTTCCGGGCAATACTGCCCAGAGAATCACCGGATTGTATGGTATACGTGTCGTCATTATTGAGCAGAGCTGCTCTATTTTCGGGCGTCTCCGATTCAGGAGGCGGCACCCGGATCTGCATGCCCACCAGGAGGACATATGGTGGTTTGCCCAGCTTTTCCTGATTGGCCGCAACAAGTTGTGACCATTTATAGCGATTACCATACACCATGGCAGCAATGGTTTCGAGGGTATCTCCCGCCTGAACAGTATACATCTTTTTAGTTTCGACTGGAACAGCCGGTTCAGGAGTCTTTTTTATTTCGAATATTTCGTCAGACTCTATGGAAATCCGCCGATCCGAAGCAACGGCAGGAGCCTCCTGCTTACCCTCACCCTTCACGGCTTCAAGGGTCTCTTCATCCCGACTGAATACCTCCGGAATATCAGCCAGAGGAGACAAAGAGCTGACCTCCTGCTCCCGGACGGCCTCGTCAGCCTTTACCTGCTCGCCATCTCCAGACGATACTGATTCCGGCAGAGGTTCAGGTACAGGCACAGCAGCGGTTTTTTCCTCTCCCTCTGTTGAGGCGACATCCGTTACAAGTATGGATACGCTGGAATCAGGAATCAGTCCGGAAGCGGATTCTTCTTGTGCTGCCAAGTGCTGTTGTTGCTGATTGTCAGACGTATCTTCAGCCGGAGACGGCGGCAAGGCAACATCCACTTCAGTAGTTTCGATCTCAGATTCGGCAGCGGCAGGTTCCGGGGTCAGGCGGATTTCAGGCCGATTTTCCGGGCCTTCATCCCGAACAACATCGGACTCCGCCGAAACAGTTGTACGGACAACGACAGGTTCATTCCGGGGGCGAAAGAAGATCCAAAAGGAAACAGTCCCCAAGGCCGCAAGAAGTGAAAAAACAAGGAGCAGGATACTCTTCCTGTGCTGAAAAAAAGACGACCCTGAAGCAGGCAAGTCGGAGGCTTCAGGTCGTATGACGGGAGACGAAGACTCCGGCCCGGGCACTTCCAGGTCCTCCTGAGGTTCGACCGGCTTAAGCAGCCCGAGCTTGATGGCAACCTCGACCCGCTGCTGCGCCTCGGTCAGGGAGGGATAATCAACGACCATGCCCAAGAGGTCGGCATAGACTTTTTTCGCCTGCTCAAGCTCTCCAGCCTGTTCCAGCTGTTCACCTTGAGCAAACGTCTTTTCCGCCCGGGCTATACGGGTTTCAAGCTGTTTGCGCAGTTTCTCGCCAACAGCCGGGTCAATATCCGCAGTAAATTTTTGAAAGAGAAACCGAGCCTCAAATAGACGATTTTCATCAATTCTGTTGCCCACGAGTTCGGCCGGGGACAGAGGAACACGGGAACTGTGGGAATCGGCCATAGGATTCTCAGAACAATGACTTGAGTATCACGTACACAACCAGCCCCACACCTATGGAGCTATACATAAGCAGTCAGGGCATACATTCGCTGCCGAATTTCTTCAGGATCAGAACAAAGGAACCGATCCCTGCTGCCAGAGCAATACCAATTAAAGCAAGGTCACTCATTGCACCTCCTCAGTTTTACAGACAATTCCAACACATAATGAGTCCGGCGGTCGACAAAGACATCATCCTCTGTACTTAATCCCCGGTCTTTTCCGCAGGCGAATGACCTTGGGCGTAATTTCCACCAACTCATCGTCGTCGATATATGATATGCAATCTTCAAGGCTCATGTCAACTGGCGGGGTAAGAACAACCGCCTCATCCGAGCCCGAGGCCCGCATGTTGGTCAGTTTCTTACCCTTGGCCGGGTTGACGATCAGATCAGCCGGACGGCAGTTCTCGCCGATAACCTGCCCCTTGTACAGTTCTTCTCCGGCCCGAATGAACATTTTCCCGCGTTCCTGGAGGTTAAACAGGGCGAAGGCCACGCTGGTACAGGTCTCCTTGACGATCATCGCTCCGTTGGAACGGTGGGCGATATCACCGGCATACGGTCCCCACTCGGCAAAGACATAGTTCATAACACCCATGCCGCGGGTATCGGTCATGAACTCAGAACGATAGCCGAGCAGGCCGCGGGTCGGCACCTTAAACTTCATTCTGGACATCTGATTTTCCACCTGCATATCTTCCAGAACGCCTTTCAGCTTGCCGAGTTTTTCAATCACAATCCCCTGATACTGCTCATCGACATCGACAGTAAGTTCTTCATAAGGCTCGACCTTGACCCCGTCTTGCTCGCGCATAAGTACATGGGGCCGGGTGACCTGAAGTTCATACCCCTCCCGGCGCATCTTTTATATCAGAATCGAGAGATGCAGTTCACCACGTCCGGAGACCTGAAACCCAACCCCTTCGGTGAGCGGTTCCACCCGCAGAGCCACATCGGCCAGGGTCTCCCGACTGAGCCGTTCTTCCAGGTGGCGGGAGGTGACATACTTGCCGTCCTGCCCGGCAAAGGGCGAATCATTGGGGATAAAATGCATGGAGATGGTCGGCGGATCAATCTCGATCAATGGCAGCGGACGGGGATCATCGGCATCGGTAAAGGTCACCCCGACCGTCACGTCATCCATTCCGGCCACGGCAACGATGTCACCGGTGGATGCATGTTCCGCCGGGACCTGTTGATCACCTTCAAAGAGAAAAATTTTATTGATCCGAACCGGCTTAACGCTGCCGTCGCGTCGGGCAACAACGACGTTATCGTTGATGTTAAGCTGACCGTTCACCAGCTTGCCGATACCGAGACGGCCAAGGTACGGTGAATAATCAATGGTGTTGACCTGCAGCTGCAGAGGGGCCTCGGGGTCACCGGCAGGCGGCGGCACATGGTTGACAATCATCTCGGAGATCAGCTCCATACCCTCACCCGGAACCGGGGTATCGGTATGATCGGCCACCATGTACCCTTCCTTGGCCGAGCCATAGACCACCGGAAAATCCAGCGATTCATCGGGAGCATCAAGACGGCCCAGCAGATCAAAAATCTGATCAACCGCCCAGTCGCAACGGGCTGCGGGCTTATCGATTTTATTGACCACAACCAGGATAGGCAGGTTGGCAGCCAGCGCCTTCTTAACCACAAAAAACGTCTGCGGCATCGGCCCCTCCTGGGCATCCACCAGCAGGACGACACCGTCGGCCATCCGCAGAACACGCTCCACCTGGCCGCCGAAATCGGCATGACCGGGGGTGTCGATGATATTTATGCGATAGTCCTTATACAGATAGGAACCGTTTTTTGAAGCAATGGTAATGCCACGCTCCCGTTCAAGATCCATAGAATCCATCAGTCGTTCCGCGACCTGCTGGTTGTCGCGAAACATGCCGCTCTGGCGAAACATCTGGTCAACAAGGGTGGTTTTTCCATGGTCAACGTGGGCAATAATGGCCACGTTACGAATCTTTTCCTGCTTCATATCGTTCCTGAGCCCCGTCTCTGCGAGGGGCATTCTTAAAATTAGTCTTCTATCGGGTAAAAAAGGGCAGACTGTACAGAAAAAAGCACAAAAAGACAAGGAGATTAGCAGATTTCTGCCATTATTGCCCTGAACGGGTAAAAGCCCATTCCTTTTCCGTTGAAAGATCCATGGAGTACAGGTACCCGCCACCAGAAAAGTTTTTCAGCATTTCCGGGTTGGTTACCCGCCGGCGGATGACAAAATCCACCATCAGCCCCCGGGCTCGTTTTGCATGAATGGCAATCACCCGAGCCACGTTGTTTTTTATTTCCTTAAAGCTGTCCGGCAAGCTCTGCACTGTGGGCAAGCAGTTCCGGCTGAGAAAAGTTTTCTATCGTCTGGCCCTCCACCTGCTGGATCTTTGACGGTGAGATGATCAGAAGCATTTTCTTGTTGACGACTCTTGTTTTCCTGGTCGGCCCGGTCGTTTCGGCCGCACATCCCGGCCGGTGGCCTGCTCGACAATCTCAAAAAAGGCTTCAGAGCCAAAGGGACGGCCTGTGCGGCTCTTTTCCTGAAACTCACCGGTCAGGCCGGAGGCCGGCATACCACCCAGTAATTCCTTCCAGTCGTGTATTTCAGACAACAGGGCCGACCGGCTGACAAGCGGATCATAGGCGGTACTCCCGACATGAAAAGACGCACTTGACCAAGGATACTCCCAGGGTACACGGACCATATTTCCCTGGACCGGGTTACATTCCACATAGCGCACTGCGGCAAGAAGATACGATCCGTTTTCAATCGGGCAGGAGGAGAAACGCCCCTGGAACAGATAGCCCCGGACATCATCACGAAAATTGATCATCCGGGTATACTGCCGATGCGCCTCCCCGATCGCCCGGGCCAGACTTTCCTCTCTGTCAGGGATTGCGATCAGGTGGACATGGTTGGTCATCAGACAATACGAGATAAACCGGACCCCGAACCGCTCGCCCTGCTGCCGGAGCAGGTGCAGATATTCCGCCCGGTCGTCTTCCTCGAAAAAAATATCCATCGAGCGGACACCACGCTGAACAACGTGATGCGGGTAGCCGGGAACAACTATTCTTTTGATTCGTGCCATTCCGAGAAAATACCTGAACCAGTCGTAAAATCAACAAAATTAGTATTGTGTCCCCGGAATATCCACATATTCTTCGGCCCTAAATATGCAATAATTGCCAGCCGTATATCGCGGTCATGACCACGGTGTACAACATGAGAGCGTAATACCATCGACCGGCAAATTTTGGAGTTTTAATCGAGGCCACATTAAAAGCGGTCAGCAGCATAAGCAGGGTATAGAGAAAAACAGCAAAAGAAGTCTGGCTGATTACTCCATTCAACAGAAACACAAAGACCAGGATGATAACGTTGTTGTCCAATGCCAGTCCCATGTAGGTCGACTCTTCAACCAGGCCGAAGACATTGAAATAGCTGAGGCGGAGGACCCCGGTCGCAACAATAATAAAGGCTCCGGGGAGGAACCAGGGACTGAAATGACCATAGCTTAACAGGATAATGGCCGGGCAAATGCTGAAGCTGACAATGTCGATCAGGGAATCAAGCTGTCCTCCGAATTCCCGCTGTTTATCATTTCGCCCTTTCAGACGTCGGGCAATAATGCCATCACTCCAGTCAAAGAATACCGCCCAGATCAGACCGATCATCGCGGCTGGAAAGAGGCCCAGTATTGCATAATACATAGCGAGAACCGTGCAGAGCAATCCGGCCAGAGAACAGATATTCGGCAGGTCTTTTGCAAAAGAGAGTATGGAAACAGGTGCACTCGCTGAGTTGAGCCTGGCCATTATTTCTCTTCCCGACCAATACTATCGGCTAACGCCTCGACCAGTCTCTCGTTTTCCGCCTGGGTACGGCTGGCTATGCGGAGATAACGGTCAGAGTCCTCCATTGTCTTGCCCTGGCAGTGTTTAACGTAGATATTGTGTTGAACAAACAGATCCCTGGTTACTTCCGGACCGGATGCAGCGTGGTCAGGCAGACGGCAGAAAATATAATTAGCGTCAGGTCGGTAGACGGTCATTCCCGGGATTGTCTGCAGTTGTTCATAAAAATGATCACGATCCGCCTTGACCTTAGTACAGCTCTCACTAAACTCCCGGCGATACTGCGGGGCGAGACGCAAAAATTCTTCGGCAAAGCCATTAATATTCCAAATATGGAGCCCTTGGCGAACCTGTGCCGTAAAATCAGAGTTCGCGGTAAGCATGTAGCCGATTCGAATGCCGCAGATACCATAGGCCTTGCTCATGCTTTTAAAAATGACCAGGTTCGGGTAATTGTCAAGTTCTGTTGCCAGGGTTTCCTGGTCGCTGTCTTTTGCAAAATCAATGAAAGATTCATCAACGATGAGCATACAGTCGTGGTCTCTCAACTTCTTGAGCAAGCGGACAAGTTCCACCTTCGGCACCAGCAATGAGGTCGGATTATTCGGAGAAACGACCACTGCCAGACCGGCCTGACAACGGATGGCTTCGTCTGCGAATGTATCCACATCCAACTGGAATGAAGGCGCTTCAAGGGCAAATTCAACGACACTACCGGCAGGTGCGGCATTGGCATATTCATTGAATGATGGAACCGGTACAATCAATCTATGGCCCATATTGGCGATAATCTTGATAAGCTCTGCCGCCCCATTGCCGACGACAATCCGTTCCGGCGGCTGATCAATCAAATCGCCCACCAGGGCTGCCAGATCTTTCTGGGCAATGGGATAATTTAACACCAGCTGATGGATTTGGCCGGTAAGGTGGGTGAAAAACACCTCCGGCGGGAAATAGAGGTTGTAGAGGTAATTATGATCGATAAAATCATGGCGCCAGTAACCGCCATGCTGGCTGGAAACATAATCGTAGCGCTCTTGTGCAGTAGAGTATTGATTGGTCATTTTCTGGTAGACTAAATGGCTTGCGGTGCTAAGGCCGAAGCCGGTATCATTGGAGCAGGTATCTTTCTGTCAGGGTAACGGCGGGAGCCTCTTTTGCTTCGGGCAATAGCTGGTAGTCGCCTGGAGACCTGGACAAAGCCTAGGTCTATTTGATCGGTTACCGCATGGTCAGGTATGAGTTCAGATGGGTGGAGATACAGGCTGCACACCTGGGCAGCTGCATGCAGATCAGTAATGGTGTCAATCTCATACCAGCGGTCGGTATCAAAGAGAACCGGCGTTAAAGAGAGAAAGCCCTCTGTGACCATATCCGAAAAAACCGTCTCATAATAGCCATTCACCATATTATTTGAAATATGGTGGTCTAATCTTTTACGAACCAGTTTCCACGTCTGGGTGGAAAGGCTGTAAATGTTGACGGTCTTGTACTGTTTGCCATCAGTTTTCTGGACATCCTTCTGAAATGCCTTAACCGTCTGGTGTCTGTTGACGGTTACCGTGGTACCATTCATCCAGGGTTGCAATTTGGAGACTGCGATTCGATTAGGCTGGAGCATATCCTTAAGCATTTCCGGGTCGAAAACAAGATCACTCTCAATCAGCAGAAAGGGTTCATCTATTTCCTTCCTTGCCAGCCATAGTGAATAAATATTGTTGGTTGTTTTGTATACCGGGCTGGTGATATAGGTGATGTCAATACCCCCGGCCCGAGTTCCAAGAAAATTACGGATAGAATCAGCCTGGTGGCCGACAACAATAACCAGACGCTTAAAATTGTGTTGACGCAGGGCGTCAACCAGCCTCTCAAGAATAGATATTTCATTAACGGGAACAAGGCATTTGGGCATTTTATCGGTTAGCGGAGCTAACCGGCTGCCTGTACCTGCAGCCAACAACAAGGCCGTGCGCACTTGTTCTTTTTCAGAATCTGGATGTTTAGACAAATTTTGCATGTTCTATTTTCTCCGTTTTTTTTTAACCAAACAATGGGAAAAAAAGTGCACCGACAAAACCACAGGGGGAAGTACCGGTGAATAAAAATATTTATTTTTCGCCACTTATTTCGATTAAATAAGCTGAAAGAAAATAAACAGTAGGAAGGATGCTCTCAACGAGAAAAAAAAAAGGATTTACCGTAGAGGAATATACAATATACAAGAACAACCCTCCAAAGTCAACATCTTGCTATTTTACGCTATGATCACCAGCCGTTAACCGTACGGTTCCGGAGTGGATCTATAGGCCCATCTCTCCTGTTTGAATGGTTAGGTGTTTCTCAAGTAAATCAGAATATGTTTTTTGGCCTGCTGTTAACGATTTTTCAAACTTAAGATTCAGGTAAGCGTTCACCAGCACCCCCTCTTCGTTCGACCAGGCCTCCTCACATAGGCAAGCTATCGAAGTCTCCGCTTCGCTGCGCTTATCTGATTCGTCGGCCTGCTCGAAGTCTACGCTTATCTAAACGAATATGGAGCACCGAAGTCTGCGCTTATCTGGTAAATGCTTACAAGTATGGGTTTATCAATCTTAGTTGCTCTTTGGTGAACGGTTACAGATTCAGCATAAGCTCTACAAGTAAATGGTCCCCCGAATCTGACTCCTTTTCCTTCTAAAATATTTCTGTTTGTTTACAATGATGGTTACAGGGTGGCCTGAATGTGCAGGGGCACCTCGACAACTTCGCCCTGATTGATTCTAAATGCCCGGACAGGTTCCACTCCCGCCATCAGGCTGACGATAACATAAACCATGCCCGGATCATGGGCCAGGCGAATATCCTCTACGGAAGGCCGGGCCGGGGTTTCAGGATGGGAGTGGTACACCGCTACTACCTGCAGACCCTCTTCCCGCATCCGTCGAATGGCGGCAAATTGTTCCGCCGGATCCATGGTATAATGATCAGGTGCGGCATCTATGTTGGTCAACTCGACATGATGCCCCACCACCCCGTCCCTGGCGGCCAGATAACCACAGGCCTCGTTGGGCTCTTCCCTCCGCCCGTGCTCCAGCATGGCGTTCAGAATTTCTTCTTCAATCTGCAAAGTCATTGATAGAATCCTTAATCCAAATCTTGATTGAAACAACATGGTCACCAGAGACATTGCCCACTGGTGACCATGAGTTATAAACTATAGCATGCAGGTTCGGGCGGGCAAACGAAACACTGGACGTCCTTAGGGGCTGTAGAAAAATAACATGGCTGATATTGTGCTTAGCTTTTGGTTATATTTGAATGTTGTGATTGAGAAAACCCGCAGGCGTAGCTGGCTACGTTGAGGATTTTACGATTGAACAACATTCAAAGATGGCCCGA
>JAJRQC010000053.1 GCA_024280455.1 Deltaproteobacteria bacterium
GGTGATGCCACGCTCTTTTTCTTCAGGAGCCTTATCGATGTCACTGAAATCAGTGAAATCAGCCTGACCTTTTGTTGAAAGCACACGGGTGATTGCTGCGGTCAACGTGGTCTTGCCATGATCGATATGGCCGATTGTTCCCACATTGACATGCGGCTTTGTCCGCTCAAATTTTTCCTTTGCCATCAGCGTGTCTCCTCAGACAAGAATTCAACATGTCAGTCGATACCAGGTAACCGACTGATTATGGAGCCCACGACCGGACTTGAACCGGTGACTTCCTCCTTACCAAGGAGGTACTCTACCACTGAGTTACGTGGGCCCAAAATTCACTATAGAATATAACAACAACGCCCTATGTATCACCTGTTCAAATGGAGCGGGAAACGAGACTCGAACCCGCAACCCTCAGCTTGGAAGGCTGATGCTCTACCAATTGAGCTATTCCCGCTCAGACAAACAGGCAATAATGGAGCGAACAAAGCACAGGCGATTTGAAGCCTGTTCAAATATATGGTGGAGGGGGGAGGATTTGAACCTCCGAAGGCGTCGCCGACAGATTTACAGTCTGTTCCCTTTGACCACTCGGGAACCCCTCCACACTAAAATTATATCAACCAGAAACCGTATATCTGTTGATTTCCGGACTGGTTCCTGCTTTCTCTTTTGGAGCTGGCGATGGGACTTGAACCCGCAACCTGCTGATTACAAATCAGCTGCTCTTCCAGTTGAGCTACGCCAGCATGAAACTTGCTAATATAGCCTCGAGAAAATAAAAATCAAGCTATTTTTTTTACAACAAGGAAAAATAAAAGGCCGTGGACAAAGTCCACGGCCTTCAAAATCCAAGAATGGAAAAACTACTCTTCGTTGAGCGGATTCTTCACATAGGCACTGTCACGATACCGCTCAAACGCCATGGCAAATGTACGGTAAACAAGATGAGCGAACTTGGTATACGGCATGTAGAGAAAAAGCATCATAACGGAAACGAGATGCAGGTAATAGGTTACGTATCCAACAGATGCTATTCCGATCAGACGGAACAGCTCGGCAGCGATACCGGTGACACCGACACCCATGATCATCCAGATCAGAAACCAGTCATAAAAAGTTCTTGAGACCTGACCATCCGCTTCCATCTGGCTCCGATTTCCCCACAGGATACCGGTACCGACAACCAGAGCAATGGCCCCAACGTTGGCAAGGATCTTGACCGGGTTCCACAGGGACATGGGACCATGCAGAGAAGGAATGAAAATACCGAGCACGTCCTGAGCAAAGGCGGAATAGATGGTAACAAAAAACAAGGCCATGAAAGCCCACATCAGTGGAAGATGGCCACGAACACGGTCTGCGTTTGTGGTACATTCCCGAAAGCGGTTATGCTCGACAATCTCCACGATGGATGGCCACAGGAACTCTTTAATGAATTGCGGGGCCGAGGGTTTATAGAGGGCTTCACCAACGCCGGCATTCTCCGACATGGCCTTCCACATAGCCGAGACCCCCTTATACGATGCATAGAGTGCAAGGCCGACGGTCGGCAGCATAATCAGATCAATAAAAAATACGTTTTTTGCCAGCAGACGGAAATCCCAGTGACCAAAGAACTGGCCGTATCCTGCATGGGCAAACTGTTCAGTACTTGGAATATGGAGCCCACCGGATACCAGCCACATGATCAGGATCACAACCGACGGAATGCCAATCAGCATTGGCAGATTTTTTCCGGAACTAGCCAGTTTGGCGAGTCCTGAAGGCCAGCCGTAAAACTTGTAGGCATAGGCACGAATTGCACCAAGCACGTCACCGGGTTTGGCTCCGCGTGGACAATAGGTTGTACAGTCACCGCATTGATGACAGAGCATAACATTGGGATCACCGACGAGCTTGTCTTTAAGACCCCACTGGGCGTATATCATTTCCCGACGGGGAAACGGGTTGTCGTCTGAAGAAAGCGGACAGACGACCGAACAGGTGGCACATTGAAAACATTTTTTCAGTGTATCGCCACCCGCAGCCTTCATGTCCTTGATAAAATCAAGATCCGGTTGCACGTTCATAGACATTTTATCCTCCTGTCCTGAAAGTAATTCAATATGTCGAAAAAGGTTACTTCGAGCAAAAATATTTAAATGTTGCCATCCGATTGATCCCGAATGGCAACACTATCGACAGAACATAGAGGTTAAAAGCCCTTGAACGGGTTCGGACCCATCTCAAGGATTTCGTCGACAAACTCCTCGATAATTCCAGGAACCTTGTCGTAATCGGAAATCGCTATCTGCCTTACTGTACAACGCTCCGGCTCAAGACCAAGAGTACCAAGAGTCTCGCCGATATTTTCCATGCGCTTGTTGGCGATTTCAGAGCCCTTGACAAAGTGACACTGATAGTCATCTCCGTATTTACAACCCATCAACATCACACCGTCCAGCCCTGAGGACATGGCATCCTTGATCCAGACCATATTGACCGAACCAAGACAACGAACCGGGATAAAGCGGACCAGCCTGTTCATCTTGTTACGGTGCATACCTGACATATCAAGGGCAGGATAGGCATCGTTCTCACAGACAAAGACCACAATACGAAGTTTGTCATCATCATCTTCGGGAACCTCAATGGCCTTGACCATTGAGCCTATCATGTCGACGTTGTAGTCGGAGAAGTTAATGATACGCTCAGGGCAGGCGCCCATACAAGTGCCGCAACGACGACATCTGGTCGGGTTCGGTAGCGGCGTTCCCTTCTCATCATCATCAAGAGCACCAAACGGACACTCTTCCGTACAGCGCTTACACTGGGTACAGCGTGACATGAAAAAATCGGGATAGGTCAGGTCGCCGGAGCGCGGATGTACCGAAACTCCGCGATTGGCCGACTCGATACACTGAATCGCCTTCAGGGCAGCACCGGTTGCATCGTCCATGGTCTCTTCCATGGTCTCTGCTTTACGAACACCACCGCAGGCATAAACACCAGTCCTTCTGGTCTCATAAGGGAAGCAGATAAAATGGGAATCGGCATAGCCGTCAAAAAGATCCAGGTCAAGAAAACCGGGCCCCTGACGATAGGCCAGATTAATTGAATTCTCAAAGGCGGTTGTCGGA
The DNA here is from genome assembly GCA_024280455.1 of Deltaproteobacteria bacterium. Lineage (GTDB taxonomy): Bacteria > Desulfobacterota > Desulfobulbia > Desulfobulbales > Desulfobulbaceae > DRLX01. The sequence continues at coordinate 3,117 of JAJRQC010000053.1, forward strand.
ACCATACCGGCGGCAAGAACGACCATATCAACATTCAAGGTGATGTCGTCACCAAGCAGGGTATCGGAGGCCTGGACGGCAAGTCCGCTTTCAGCCTCTTCAACCTTGGTCACAGCAGCTTTGGTCAGAAAAACACCGTCATCATCCTGCATACCTTTATAAAACAATTCAGTATTGCCTGGAGTACGCATATGCTGATAGAGGATGTAGGCCTCTCCATCGGCATTATCCTCGCGTACATAACGGGCCTGTTTCAGAGCGACCATGGAGGTAACGGAGTTACAGTATGGGAAATCCTTATCGTCTTCACCTGCACCAGGGCTCTGGATAAAGGCAACCTTTGCCGGAACCTTACCCTCTTTAGCAAGTTTTTCAAATTCGGCATTGGTGACAACATTTTTCAGAGTACCATAGCCGAGATGCTCATATTCAGAGACATCAGCCGGAGTCCAGCCAGTGGCGAGGACAACGGCTCCGAACATCTCCCCGTCGGGGTTGAGTTCGGTATATACCTTCAGGCCGTCATTGGGGTCTTCCATCTCACCCTTATCGATGAGATCCTGCTCGTCAACCGCAACTTTGGCAGGGGCGTCCCATTCGGTGGAAGTTCCTGCAGCCTTGAGTGTCACATTAAAGGCGCCCGGCGCTCCACCGATCCTGGCAACCTCGGTTGCAGTTTTAACGGTGATATTGTCATCGGAGCTGACCGCGCTGATCATCTGGTCAATACTTGGCGCTTCAAGATCAGTATAGGGATATTTGGTCGGAAACATTTTGCGCCAGCCAAGGGCCTTGCCGCCGAGATTATCCGTCTTTTCTACAAGGGTTACCTTGTAACCGGCCTTGCTGGCCTCGGTGGCTGCAGTAATACCCGCGATTCCACCACCCATGACCAGAATTTCTTTATTGATGGTTTCAAGCAGATAGGGCTCAGGCAGGTCTGCCTTCTGGGCACGAACGACAGCCATACGCACATAATCCTCACCCATTTCCTGGATGAACTCATCTACGCCCTCGGTCTCAGTTGCCTCGGCAGCCTCTTCGCCCTCTTCCCCTTCTGCAGCAGCATCGGGAGTACCAACAGCCCAGGCGACCTGTTCACGCAGGTTGCCACGGGTGGTCATTACGCTGTCACCAAAATCAAATTCTTTCTGCATGACCCGTGGTGAACAGGCACAGACGATAACGGAATTAACCCCGTTGTCGGCGATATCTTTTTCAATAAGGGCACGTCCTTCAGCACCACAAAGGCAGGCATGCTCCTGCATATCGGTGCCTGATTCCGAGGCAGCTGATTTCAATCCATCAACATCGAGGACGTCGCCAATGCCACAACCAGTACAGAGATATGCACTATATATTTTATCCATTGACCTTCCTCCTACCGTCCAATCTGAATTGCTTTAAGGGCAGCAGCTGTGGACGACTGTCCACAGGTATAAACATCTGCGGCTGATTTAGCACAACCGGCAGCAATCATACCCTTTTCAGGTTCTGAGACAACAAAACCGTTGCCGTCCATTGTCACGCCGAGAGCCTTGCCGGCATCACCAAGCGCAGGTTGCATTCCGGTTGCCAATACACACATATCAACTTTCTGCTGAACCTTGGCTCCGGTAACCGCATTTTCAGCGATTACGGTTACACCGCCATCGTCCTCGGCAATGATATCGGCCACTTTACCTTTGATAAATTCACTGTTGGCATCTCCCATGAGTTTCTCACGGAAATGTTCGTATTTACCAGGCGTACGCAGGTCTATGTAGAAGACGTAAATCTTTGCCTCTGGATAGCGTTCCCGAATATAGGTCATATGCTTGAATGTTGCCATGCAGCAGATATATGAGCAGTGCTCAAGGTGATTTTCATCACGAGAGCCGGCACACTGAACAAAAGCAAAAGATTCAGGTTCCTTACCGTCACCGGGACGAATGATCTTACCGGCGGTCGGTCCGTTATCTGCAGCCATCCGCTCCATCATCATGTTGGTGATGATAGCGGAAGAAGATTCAGGATTCAGATTATCAAGCTTCTTGTAATCGTAAGGATTCCACCCGGTTGCCCAGACAATGGTGGAGACATTGACCGTAAAGGTCTTTGCAGTCATCTCGGTGTCGACGGCGTCGTACTTGCAGGCGCCCTTTATTGCTTCAAGGCACTCGGCGGAACAGGCATCCTTGTCCAGAACGAAACGGCGGGGAAAGGCCATCTCATGCGGCAGATAAATTGCCTTGGATTTATTCATGCCGAAGTTAAAGGCATTGTCTATCTCATCGGTGCAGACCTCGGCACAATCACCGCAGGCAGTACAGTTTGAGTTGACATAACGGGGAGCGGTTTCGAGAGTTACCTCGTAGTTACCAACACTACCAGACACTGTTTGTACAGTTGTCATGGAATACGCTCGAATCTTACGGTTGTCCTTGACCCTTTTGAAGTTAATTTCCAAACCACATGTGGGGGGACAAAGTTTTGGGAAATACTGATTGAGCTGGGCAACACGGCCACCGAAATACGCATTCTTGTCGATAAGATATACATCGTTACCAACTTCCGCCGCTTCCAGCGCAGCGGTCAAACCGCTGATACCACCGCCCACAACCAGTACTGCACCATTTCCTGCAGTGTCGCTCATGCCTAACCTCCATTACTGCTGGTATTGATGAAAAGGTTGATTTCTGGTTCAATTGAACTGAAAAGCAGTCGCTGTTCAGTTCAACTCAAACAGAAGAAAATGAATATGTTTATAGAAAAAATCTCCAGGCCCCTGCGGAGCCTGGAGATTTCATTTCAGATCATCAAGTGATGATACCTGTCATTAGATCCAGGGATCGGTCTCGACGATGTTAATGCACTCAACCTTCTCACACTTCCACTCCTGAGCCTTTGGATCAAAGGTGGAGTTAACGAAGCACTTCCAGTTCTCATCATCAACGTTCGGGAAGTCAGAACGATAGTAGAAGCCCGGATAGCGGGATTCCTCACGGAACTGAATGTGACGAATATGAGCCTCAACACACCAGATGCGGTGATAGTTCTCCCAAGCACGCATGAGCTCATGCAGATCACCGGCACCCATCTTGGCTGCATCTTCGCGGAGCAGCTCAAGAAGATCCATGCAGATTCCAAGCAGTTTGCCGGAAGTCATGTAGTAGGTAGCAACACCGCCGCCGTACTCATCAGTGGCCTTCATCAGACGCATCATGATACCGGCTGGCTTGCAGTAGTTGGGGTTGACATCCTGATGGGTAGAAGCACCAACATGCTCAATATACAGTTTAACCGGTGCGTAGATCTCATCAGCCAGTTCCTGGGCGGACTGAGCAATCTCAGGAGTATGAGACTTGTCGCGACAATATTTTACCATCTGCTTGGCACAGATACGACCCTCGGCATGGGAACCGGAGGAAAACTTATGTCCGGAAGCACCAACACCATCACCAGCGGTGAACAGACCGTCAACAGTGGTCATACGGTTGTAGCCCCACTTGTACTGATGCGCGCGGGTGCCGTCAACAGTCGGGACCCAGTCTTCATCAGGACCGGAAGTCCAGATACCGCAGCAACCGGAATGGGATCCAAGCATGTAGGGTTCGGTCGGCATGATCTCGGAACCAACTTTTTCCGGCTCACAGTTCTGACCGGCCCATAGACCCGCCTGACCAATTGACATGTCAAGGAAATCTTCCCAAGCTTCAGACTCAAGATGCTTCCAGAACTTCTTCACTGCCTTTTCATCCTTACCCTGCTCCCGCAGATCATCAAGGAAGGCATTAAGAGCAACATCGGTAGCCATATAGATCGGTCCACGTCCTTCTTTATACTCGTTAACCATCAGATGGTTACGCAGACAGGTCGGGGTAACTGCAGAAGCACCATAAGGCATGAATTTCTTCAGCTCTTCTTTAGCTTCGTCAGAACCGGCATAGAACTCACCAAGACCGTTCTGTACTTTGGCTTTAAACAGAAGGAACCACGCGCCAACCGGGCCATAACCGTCTTTAAAACGAGCCGGGGTGAAACGATTTTCCATCATGGTCAGGGTAGCGCCGACCTGTGCACACATAGTGTAGGTGGAACCGGCATTCCATACCGGATACCAGGCACGGCCTTTACCTTCACCGGTGGACCGGGGACGGAAGATGTTTACAGCGCCACCACAGGCAACCATGGCTGCCTTGCAGGTGAAGACGTGAACTTTATTTTCACGGGTGGAGAAACCAACAGCACCGGCAATGGTGTTGTCGAGATTCTTATCAAGCAGCATCTTGACGATAAAGACACGCTCCATGATATTGTCTTCGCCCAGGGCTTTTTTAGCAGGCTCGGCAACGATGCACTTATAGGACTCACCGTTGATCATGATCTGCCATTTACCGGTACGTACAGGGGTTCCACCCTCACGCAGGGTTGCAGCAGGCTTGGCGCCGTCCAGGGTGTTACCGTCGGCATCTTTCTTCCAGACGGGCAGGCCCCACTCTTCAAACAGCTTAACGGACTCATCAACGTGACGACCGAGATCATAGATCAGATCTTCACGAACAACGCCCATCAGGTCATTACGAACCATCTTGACATAATCTTCGATTGCATTCTCGCCGATATAGGTGTTAATGGCAGACAGACCCTGAGCAACAGCACCAGAGCGCTCCATGGCAGCTTTGTCCACGAGAATGATTTTCAGGCTGTCATCGGCCCATTTTTTGATCTCAAATGCGGTACCGCAAGCTGCCATACCACCACCAACGATGAGCACGTCACAGCTGTGCTCTACAATTTCCGGGTCGACAACCGCGGCCAACTCGCCTTTCGGCTTATTCGGTAATGCCATATTTCTATCTCCTAATAATAATTTTTAGAATAGATTATTTCTGCTTATTCCTACGCAACCTCAGTCTTAAGCTGTTTTGGTCGGGGTAGGCAGATCAGCTTCAAGCAGCAGGCATTCGTCGTCCAGGCTTGCACCCTTCTCACCGGCATACTCATTGGCAGCGCCTTCAGCGGTAGTCCGAATCGGAAACTTGAAACGCTTGATGTTACCATTACGGAACTTAACAGTCCACATGATGGAGTCGGAAGAACGCATCGGATGAACCTGACCACCCATGGGTACAAAGTCATCATAACCACGAACCATGATTGCACCCTGCGGGCAAATCTTTACACAGGAGTAACACTCCCAGCATGCGTCCACTTCCTGATTGTATGCTTTCATCTCCTCAACATTGAGAACCATCAGATCGTTCGGACAGATGTACATGCAGGCCGTCTTATCGCCGCCCTTGCAACCATCACACTTTTCAGGATCTACGTAACTTGGCATTAAACTACCTCCTCACTTGAATTTTCCTTGATGGCTCCGCTCATGCGGAACCAATTAACCTTTGCTACTGTATATCACAACAATAAAGCCAATGAGCAACCTGCATACCACATCGTGCACCCATTCACTTTAGCTGTCGACCGTTTAGAGCAACATTTTGTAATTTTTACCTTTTTTGAAACACCGCTTCATAAAGGAAAAAATGAACCATCACTCATTTACAATCGATTGGAACTTTTAATTTGTTACCCTGCCAATGTCAAGGAAAATCGACAGATATACCATGCGCAGAAATTCTGAAGTGAACCATCAGCAATACTCATGAAAGCGCAACTCAAAACGCTGAACAACGGCAGGTCGTTCCAAGGCGAGAACCAATAAAAAATTATACCTGAAAAACGACAGTGACCGGGGCGCGACAAGGCTGAAACCGAATAAAAAAAATATTCCTCACCAAACAAGTCAGGTCTGTTTTTTACTCAAAAGACATGAACGATCAGTGAGATAGACAGGCAAATACCCGGGCATGGTCTGCTCAAGAGGGCCGGTACGATATTAGTTGTCACCATAATTTTTCCGAACCAGAACTTCCCTCGGTCTGGAACCATCGGCCGGGCCGACAATACCTTCTTTTTCCATGACCTCAATCATCCTCGCCGCCCGGTTATAGCCAACCCGCAGACGACGCTGGACCATGGAAATCGAGGCCTGTCCTGTCTCAGTCACCACCGCCACGGCCTCATCATATTTGGCATCATAATCCAGCGCAGCGTTGTCGGTTTCCTCTTCCTCCTTTTCCACCACCTGCATGACTGATTCGTCATACTCGGCGGTCCCCTGTTCTTTGAGAAATCCGATAATCCGCTCTGTTTCGTGTTCAGAAATAAAAGCGCCATGGATCCGCTGCAGTTTAGCCGCCCCGGGAGGCAGGAACAGCATATCCCCATTACCAAGCAGATGTTCAGCCCCGGAACCATCAAGGATCGTTCGGGAATCGACCTTGGAAGAGACCTTGAACGAAATTCGGGTGGGAAAGTTAGCCTTGATCAAACCGGTCAGGACATCAACCGACGGCCTCTGGGTGGCCAGCATAATATGCATGCCCGCAGCCCTGGCCATCTGAGCCAGCCGGGCGATGGAGGTTTCCACGTCCTTGGAGGCAACCATCATCAGGTCGGCCAGCTCATCAACAATAATAACGATATACGGCAGCTTCTCCTCCGCGACCTGGTTATAGGATTCAAAGGATTTGACCCGCAATTCCTCCAGCAGACGATACCGACGTTCCATCTCCCGCACCGCCCATATAAGGGCACGGCTGGCCATCTTCGGCTCAACGACAACGGGGTGAAGCAGATGGGGAATGCCCTCATAGACCGAAAGCTCAATTCGCTTGGGATCAACCAGCAGCAGACGAACATCGGCAGGAGTTGCCTTGAACAGGATAGAGGCAATAAAGGCGTTTATGGCAACCGATTTTCCGGCCCCCGTCGCCCCGGCAATGAGCAGGTGTGGCATCCGGGTCAGGTCGGCAATGACCGGCTGGCCGACGACATCAAAACCAAGCCCCAGGCTGAGCGGTGAAGCGGCCTGCCGATAAGCGTCGGCAAGGAGAATATCTCGCAGGTAGACAGTTTTACGGACCGGATTGGGGATCTCAATGCCAAGGGCGGCTTTACCGGGAATGGAACCGACAATCCTGACCCGATCCACTTTAATCGCCATGGCCAGATCATCGGCCAGACCGACTATTTTGTTGATCTTGACCCCGGCGGCCGGAGCGAACTCGTAGGTTGTGACCACCGGACCGGGCGAAATGCCCTCCACCGTGCCCAGCACCCCGAAATCTTGGAGTTTGGCAACAAGGATCTTACTGACTTCAAAAAAATGCTTTCGATCAACCTTCTGCGTTTTCTGTTCATTTTTATCGAGCAGGGACAGTTGCGGCAGCCGGTACTCTCCACTCTTCAAAGGCTGGAGGACAAACTCCTTATCATCGGGATCAGACGGAACCTCTCGCCTGACCGGTTCATGGACCAATGGCTCCACTGGTTGAATGGGAGGAGGAACAACGGGTTCAGGTTCGGCAATATCCACGGCCGGTTCCGTCCTCTTCTTCGCTGCTTTTCGAGAAGAACGAGGGGATGGCGTTGTGATTTTTTTTGCAAGCCTGCCGCCCCCGTTTACGCAACGACCAACAGTTGTGACCGGAGAAAACCTGACCGAAGCCATCAGGGAAAAGATCAAAAGCAAAAGCAGCAACAGAACCGAACCGACACTGCCGAGCACGGCACCGAGCAGATTCCAGACCAGACCGCCGAGATAGCCGCCCGGGGTGATAAACCGGCTTGAAAAAACCAGTTGACCGGCGGTTGCCAGCAGCCCGGACGAAGAGATCAGCAAGCCGGTAATGCCGGCAACCACAAAGGGCAGCCGACTGACTGAACTCCCGGGAACCAGTGTCATTGCACCGGAGTACAATAAAACAAATACCGGAAAAACAGCGGTCAGGCCGAAAAAGGAAAAAAGATAATGGGCAGTGTAAAACCCGAAGGAACCGCACCAGTTTTCCGCCGGTTCCTGGAGTTCAGGGTTTGGGCCAAGCAGGGGCAATGCGTAACTGAGCAGACAGAGAAAGAGGAAAACGGCAAAAAAAAGAAAGAGAACCGCGATGACTTCCTGTCCGAAACGATTCTGATTTTGTTTTTTTTTGCGTGGCGGCATAAAAACAGATATTAACCGGTGCCTGATATTTTTTTTTGCGGAAAAGCGGGAAGAAAAAGTATTATCCGTCGGAGCTGCCTGCCTGGAGCGCATCCAGAATGCCGTTTATAAAGGCAACCGCATCGGATGTTGAATAGCGTTTGGCGATTTCCAGCGCCTCGTTAATTGCAACCTGAGCTGGCACGTCGTCGCAGTAGAGCATTTCATAGGCTGCAATCCGCAGCACATTGCGATCAACGACCGTCATCCGTTCCAGGCGCCAGTTTTTGGCATGAGTGACCAGTAATGCGTCAATTTCCGGCAAATGCGCGCAAAGTCCGACAACAATCTGCCGGGCATAGGGGAGCGTCTTTTCCACGGTATCAAAACTGGCAACAAATTCCTCAATCTCATCAGTCACAGCCTGCTCGTCACCGGAACGGTCCTGAAAATCGTGGCCATATAAAAACTGCAGGGCCAGTTCCCTTGATTTTCTGCGCAACCCCATATTTTTTTTGAATTCTGAGTTTTGAGTTTTGAGTTCCGGGTTTTGATCCATGCTGTAACTTTCAGTCCAACGATCTCAACTATTCCGGAATACTTCTATTCGATAACGGCCCGCGAAGCTGTGTCATTCCCAGCTATTTTCATAGTTCATTGTGGCTGCGACCTAAAATCTGGTCCAGCCGTGCTGGTCTATCCGATGACTTCCATCAGGTGAATCATTTCCAGGGCGGCAACGGCTACATCCGAACCCTTGTTTCCGGCCTTGGTTCCGGCACGTTCAATGGCCTGTTCAATGGTTTCCGTCGTCAACACCCCAAACAGGACCGGCACCCCGGCATCAAGCATCACCTGGGCCGTCCCCTTGGCCACTTCACCGGCCACATAATCGAAATGCGGGGTTGCTCCCCTGATAACCACACCAATACAGATAACGGCATCATACTTGCCGGATTTTGCCATTTTCTGGGCAACCAGAGGAATTTCAAAGGCACCCGGCACCCGGGCCACATCGATATCATCATCAGCAACCCCGGACCGGACCAGGCTGTCCAAAGCGCCCTCAAGCAACTTTTCACAGATAAATGAATTAAAGCGGGCAACAACAATACCGATCTTTCGCCCCTGCCCCTGCAGATTTCCTTCAATATAATTTGCCATTGCTTCTTCCTTTGACTGCAGCGGATAACCGCTCTTTTTTCTTTATCTCACCCAAACATTTTCTGCGGAGTGCCTCGACTGTCGATCAACTCTAGGCCACCTTGAAAAATTGTACTTTCGCCCAATCTCGGCGTTATGCTTAAAATTTTATCCTCGGAATATCAGCTATATGCCCGTGGTAAAATTTTGCACATGCCTTGACCTTGAACGAAAACCCTAATTTTTCAAGGCACCCTCTACTAATATTTAAGGGTCACGACGGACATTCTCCAGCGGTTCTTCACCATAGAGTTCGAGCAGGTGCCCCATTTTATCCCGCTTGCATTTTAAATACTGTTTATTTTCCGCCTCACCGGGAATTTCAATGGGAAAGCGGTCGACAACCTTGAGGCCATACCCTTCCAGGCCGACAATCTTTTTCGGATTGTTGGTCAACAGCCGCATCTCCCGCACCCCCAGATCCCGCAGAATCTGAGCACCGATCCCGTAATCGCGCAAATCCGGTTTAAAACCAAGTTTCACATTGGCCTCAACGGTATCCATCCCCTCTTCGTCCTGCAGCTTGTAGGCCTTTAACTTGTTGACCAACCCGATTCCGCGGCCTTCCTGGCGCATATACAGAACCACCCCGCTGCCCTCCTGGGCGACCATCTGCATGGCGGCATGGAGCTGCTCACCGCAGTCACAACGGGACGAACCAAAGACATCGCCGGTCAGACACTCTGAATGAACCCGGACCATCACAGGTTTTTCCGGATCGATTTCCCCTTTGACCAGGGCCACATGCTCGAAGCTGTCCACATCATTTCTGTAGGCAATGACCCGAAATTCACCGGCATGCTCGGTGGGCAGGCGCGCTTCAGCGGCCCGGTGCACCAGGAGATCTTTGCGTAGTCTATACGCCACCAGATCGGCAACAGTCGCGATTTTAAGGTCATGCTCGGCAGCAAATTTCTCCAGATCCGGCATCCGGGCCATGGTGCCGTCTTCCTTCATGATTTCGCAGATAACACCGGCGGTTCGCATCCCTGCCAGCCGGGCAAGATCGACTGAACCCTCGGTCTGGCCGGTGCGGACAAGAACACCGCCCTTGCGGGCCCTGAGGGGAAAGATATGGCCGGGGCTGATTATATCACGGGGAGTGGCATCAGGATCCACAGCAGCCTCAATGGTCCGGGCCCGATCGGCAGCTGAAATTCCGGTACTGACACCGGTCCTGGCTTCAATACTGACTGTAAACCCGGTCCCGTACGGCGACTGATTATTATGCACCATCATGGGCAGGCCGAGCTGTTCAATAATATCAGGACTCATGGACAGACAGATCAAGCCGCGGCCATGGGTTGCCATGAAGTTAATTGCCTCGGGAGTGACTTTTTCTGCGGCCATGCAGAGATCACCCTCATTTTCCCGATCTTCATCATCCACCAGAATGACCATCTTACCATTCTGGATATCCTTGACGACTTCTTGTATTGGGCTGATTGCCATTGTAAACCTCGTTCTATTCAGGTTCCGGGTTTCAGGTTCCGGGTTTCAGGTTTGACACTGCTTAAGCCTTTGGAGTGGGCTACCTGGAGAAGGAACTCAACGAGGAACGTTTATATTTTATGTTTCTACTATAGGGATGGTCTATTTTAAAAAACCGTGTTCAGCAAGAAAAGCCGGATTGATCCGGCTCTCCTGCACAGGTGAAACAGATTGTTCCGAGAGGAGTTTCTCAACATATTTCCCGATAATATCCACTTCGATATTGACCCGATCGCCTACCTTCAACTCACCAAGAGTGGTTACGGCAAGGGTATGGGGAATAATGGAAACGGAAAAGCGATTTCCCTCACAACTGTTGACCGTCAGGCTGACACCGTTAATGGTGATTGAACCCTTTTCAATAACATATCTGCTCAGTTTTGGGTCAAGAGAAAAAGTAAACAGGGTGAAATCTCCGGCAGGCCGTCGTTCTTGCACCCTGCCCAGAGCATCAACATGCCCGCTGACAAGATGTCCGCCCAACCGGTCACTGAGCCGAAGGGCCCGCTCAAGGTTGACCCGGCTGCCGACTTCAAGCCCGGAAAGACCGGTCCGGGACAGACTCTCGGGCGAAACATCAACCAGAAACCTGCGCCCCGCGATATCACGGGCCGTCAGACAGGCCCCGTTTACGGCAATGGACTCGCCCTCTTCCGGATCGCTCAGCTCAAAGCCGGCCTCCAGACAGAAAACCATTCCACCACCGGCCGGGTGTTTCTCAATGACCCGGCCAACCCCCTGAATAAGTCCGGTAAACATAACCTAGGCCTGGACCAGGTCCTCGGCTTTCCGGGCAAACTCATCGGCAAGGCGTTTATGTTTAAATCCGGCATGAACGGAAGAAATGGTTCGATACGCATCCGCTGCCTCCTGAATTTTACTCTGCTGGATAAAGAGTTCAGCCATAACGGTGAGCATCTCGACAACGCCCTTGGGATTCTTGGTCAACTGGTAATGCTCAAGCATGTCATAGAGCAACTCCAGCGCTTCATCAAGTTGCCCGAGTTTCTTGTATGACGCCGCCATCTTCTTGTTTAAGGCCAGAGTGGAAAAAGAATCCTCCTCTTTCTCACAAATATCAAAGGCCCGCTTATAGTGTTCCAGGGCCATCCCATATTCCTCTTTGGCCATACAGGTGTCACCGAGACGGTCCGAGGCATTGGCAACCCCGGCTTCATCTCCCTGTTCCTCAAACCCTCTAAGCGCATTGTGAAAGGACAGGGCAGCTTCGGTAAACTCTCCGGCACTGTACTGCGCCCTTCCTTTGACATAATCCAGCCTTGCCGGATCGTTAATGTCGTCCACTTTTTTTTCCTTTTCCGGACTGTCCATCGGGGCCAAGGAATTCAGTGGTTGAATGCTATCACTGACCATGATACTTTTCTCCTGCTCTACACTTTTTTTAAAAAATATTATATAAGCCCAAGGGTACCCAGAATACGCCCCTCTACAATTGCACCGACTATTCTCCTCGGCTGATCTGCTGCACCGCCTCTGTCGCCAGCGCCGAGACCGTTGTTGTTTCAGGATGCCCCTGGGTAAAAATCACAATCTCACTGTCATCCTGCTGCAGGCCCATAATCTGGAATGAGGCCTCCTTTGCCTTGACCCTGCCCAGCAATCTGGCCATCAGGCCGCGAACCACCGGGTTGTCATGGTTCAGGAAATGAAAGGTCGAATAAAACGGAGTATTGCGGATCAAATCCGGCCGGGAAGCAGCAATTTCACCCAAGCCCCAGATTGCGGCCTCCTGGGTTGAAGCATCTCCCATAAAATTGAGAATATGACGGGTAAAGGCACCGTAAATATCCGGCCGCTGGGCTATAATCGAACCAATGGATTCGACCATTCCCCAAGGCATGGCGGCGGAATCATTACAGGCCTCGAATAACCGGTGCAGCAAATCGGCCACCGGGGAAGGCTCACGGGTTGCGACCCGGGCGCAGACCTGACCAAGAATCCATGCTATCCGGTAGCGACCGGCGGCATCGGGCTGATAAAGCAGCCGTTGCAGAAATCGCAGAGTCCGTTTGTCATCAAAAGTCAGCGCAACCAGGGTATCAATATCACCCTGGGCTGCCAGTTCCTTGACTTCCCGTTTACTGGTTTTTCTCTTAGGGACTGCGGGATCACGTTCCGGTTCAACATCAGGAATAACCGTCCCGGCCCGCGGATCATCGGGATCGGCTTTCACCTCCGCTTCCTGTTTAGCACGGAAACGTTCGGCAATCTCAGCCATTTCCTTATGCAGGCGGACAAAATACAATACTCCGCGGACGGCACGGCCATCCAGGTTGCGTTTGGGAATCACCTGGTGAGTAACATCATCGTAATCTTCAACCCGGCCGGTAAGATAATCATCTTCCGGCATCAATTCCCAGGCCAGATCCCACTCATCGTTACAGGCATACACCAGACACTCGACCATGGCGGATCCCAGATTATGACCGGTCGTATCACAAACATACACAGCACCGCACTCGCAGGAGCCGACAGGGAATTCGGTCATCTTCCGTTGGGCCGCCTCCGTAGGTCGCCCGACATCCATTCCGCAAAACGGACACCAGGGCCTGACCTGTGTTTCAGTTTTATCACTCATAACAATCAGACGTCACTTATCACAGAAATCTTATCTTTACGACATCTTCCCTTATTCAGAAGTAGCGGCCAGTTTCTCTTCCAGGGCCTCGACAAAACGTGAATCAACGGAATATCCGAGCTCTTTGGCCTTGTCCATATTCTTTTTCGACTCTTCGTAGTTTCCCTTGAAATACAGGGCCACGGCCAGATTATTTCTGGCCATGGACGAGTCAGGCTCAAGGGTAACCGCCTCACGGGCAGCCTCAACCGCCTTGTCGTCTTCCTCGTTCATGGTATAGGCGCTGGTCAGGTTGATCCAGGCGGTCAGCAGATGCGGATCGATCTGCACAGCCCTGTCATAACACTCAATGGCTTCCTTTACCCTGCTCTGCTGCTGGCGGATAAGGCCGATATTGACATGGGCCTCCGCCACTTTCGGGGTAATCGCCAGGGCCTGCTCATTGAGCGCCAGAGCACGATCAACATCTCCCTGATCAAAAAATATCGCCCCGAGATTGATCATGCTTTCAGCCGATTGATCATCAAGCTCAATGGCTTTTTCAAGCTCGGCAACCGCCTTGTCGACCTGGCCGACCTGTCGATAGACAAGACCAAGCTGGTGATGCGCCATTACATTGTCCGGCTTCTCTGCGCAGATTTTCTCGAGTTCGGCTATAACTGTTTTGATATCAGCTTTCTGTTCTTCTGCAGACATATTTTTTCCTTAAACCTGTTTATTTATCTTTCACGGGTATGTTTGGTAGCGTTCAGATATATACCATTTTTCAATCCACAGTGGTCTTCTCACGGTGAATAGAATAAAATTGTCTATACTATAGACACAAACAGACAGGAGGCAAGTCTTTGTAAACGGAAAGTCGTGCAGGACAGCTAATCCCTGAAAAAACCTCAACTATTTTGACCACTTTTCCTCACAGGAAAATAACCGTTCTTCCCCTGCTTCAAGAAGCACCTGTTTGGCCGTAACAATATCCAGTTTTATCTGGGCAGCCAGTTCTTCTATACCGGCAAACTTCTTTTCGCCCCGCAGATAGCGGAGCAGGTTGATCTTGATGGGATGACCGTAAATATCACTGTCAAAATCAAAGATATGGGTTTCCGCAACCAGCCGGTTCTCGCCGAAAGTCGGATTATAACCGATATTGGAAACTCCGCCGTAGACCTTACCCTTGTAGACAACCTGGGTCACATAGACTCCGCGCTTGGGGCAGAGATCATCTTCACTGATCTTCAAATTGGCGGTAGGAAATCCCAGTTCCCTGCCGCCACGCTGCCTGCCCCGCTGAACCTCTCCACGGATCTGGTAATAACGGCCAAGCAGACGCCGGACATCCCGCATTCGTCCTTCAGCCACCAGTTCTCTGATCTTGGTACTGGAAACAAGCATACCATTTTCATAATGGGCATCAACCATGGTCACGGGAAAGCCCAGTATACGGCCCCGTTCCCTGAGAAAATCAATATTACCCTGTCGTCCCTTGCCAAACGCATAGTCATAGCCGACAACCAGCTCCTTGACTCCGATAACCTGAACCAGAATTTTATCAACAAAATCTTCGGCCGAGGTTGCGGCAAGTTCACGGTTAAAGGGCAGGATAACAAGAACATCAATCCCTGCGAGTTGAATAAGTTCGATCTTCTGTTCGGTGGTTGAAATCAACCGGATCCCGTCCGGACGCAGCACCTTGAGCGGATGGGGATCAAAGGTGACCGCCACACTGGTCCCGGAATGCCGATAGGCCTTGCCCACGACTTCGGAGAACAGCATCTGGTGCCCGAGGTGAACCCCGTCAAAGTTGCCGATGGTCACGAAAGCCTTGGGAAACGGCTGCTTTATCTGTTGTAAATCTGTGTATATTTCCATTGTTTTGCCGAACCGCTCAAATCGAGCACATCCTGATTTCGTCGGATTTGTACGTGTAAGCGGTAGTACCAGTGTACTCTATTGTAAAGCGGGATATGTACCCTACCTGAACAAAACACGCAAACAGTTCATGGCATGACGGACAATTTGTAACCGTTCACCAAAGAGCAACTAAGATTGATAAACCCATACTTGTAAGCGTTTACCAGATAAGCGCAGACTTCGGATAAGCGCAGACTTCGAGCAGGCCGACGAATCAGCGAAGCGCAGCGAAGCGCAGCGAAGCGCAGCGAAGCGCAGCGAAGCGCAGCGAAGCGGAGACTTCGATAGCTTGCCTATGTGAGGAGGCCTGATCGAACGAAGAGGGGGTGCTGGTGAACGCTTACGACAATTTCCAGAAACCTTTTTCATGGAATATTTCCTGCTCGTATTGAACACCAGGTGAATTTTATGCACACGAACTAAAGAAATACTTGACAAAAATACGTTTGGAGAGCATATTCACACGTCGTGCCGAAGTGGCGGAACTGGTAGACGCGCTAGGTTCAGGGTCTAGTGGGCGTATGCTCGTGGGAGTTCGACTCTCCCCTTCGGCACCACTTATTTTTCAAGGCTTTAACTCAGTAATACTGGGTTAAAGCCTTTTTTTGTGTCTTCTTGTCTCTCATCTTCTCTTGCTATTTTTTGTTGTTTCATGCTGTCTTTTGCAAAAAAAGTGGAACAAAAATTTGCTCCTTAATCGATGGCACGCTTCCTTAAACGTAAAAGCAAAAACGTTTGGAGCTATACGGCAACTGTTCGTATCAAAGGGCACCCTTCTGCCAGCAGTACCTTTGATACCAAGGGAGAAGCATCTGCCTGGGCGGCAAAGACTGCTGAAAAGTAAAAGCTCAGAAGTATCACGATCCCCGCCTGGCCCTTCAAATAACCCTTCAGCAGGCCCTCACCAAGTACCTCGAAACCATCTCCAGTAAAAAAGCATTCAACACCCACATGCGGGAGAAGGTTGCGACAAAACGACTGCTGAAAAAAATCGGTCCGGATCTTCAAAGGGGGCCCTAAAAATTATGGGGTGAAATTTGTATAGGGAGGTGTTAAAATCAGAATTAATCATTATGATTAACAGTAGAAATATGACTGCATACTTGCCCCGGGAGAAAGAAATGGCCCAAACTGAAACCAAAGTCCTGACCGCACATGTCCCTTTGCCAATCGCGGATAAGGTCGATGAAATTGCATCGCGACTGGAACGTTCCCGTAACTGGATAATAAAACAGGCGCTCACTTCCTGGATTGATCAGGAAGAAGAACGTAATCGGCTGACCCGTGAAGCCCTTGTCGATGTGGACGAAAGCCTGTTTATTCATCATCAGGATGTACTGGCCTGGGCAGAAAGCCTCAGCACCGATGATCCCTTACCTCTGCCACGCCCATGACACTTAAGTGGACCGGCAAGGCCCTCGCCGATCTGGAACGGCTGCATGACTTCCTGACAGTTATCAACCCACCCGCCGTCGCTCGAACAGTGCAGTCGCTTACCAAAACACCAACCAGATTGCTGGCAAATCCACGGATAGGTGAACAACTCTTTGAATTTGATGGACGTGAAGTGCGACGCATCATTGTCGGCAAATATGAAATTCGTTACGAAATACAGGATCCCTTTATTTATATCCTGCGGTTATGGCACACAAGGGAGCATCGATAGGAAAACAGACTATGAGCAATGAATATTGGCAGTTTTTGCCGGATCAAACCGGTGCAGCCGGGCCTGGTGGAAAAGTCTCATGAAAACAGGAAGAAATAATCCATGCCCCTGCGGCAGCGGAAAACAATACAAAAAATGAAATGTTGTGCTAACAGGTCATCACCTTCCATGCTTCGGGATATGAAGGAGGACATCCACGACCTGATCGGCGGTCAGAGCTTTGGATCAATAGAAGAAGTACAGGCTGTGCTTGACCAGTACCAGCAGCAGAAGAATGAGGTACCCGTTGATGACTTCCACGGTCTGTCGTCAGAACAGATGCATCGTTTCCTTCAGTCAGTACTTTTTCGAAAATCCCCGCCCGGATGCAGAATAATAAAGTCCACGAAAATTTCACGTTTTGGTTTGCATATTGCCTGTTGCAGACCCTGTTGATTGTTCGGCAACCTTATCAGCATACGCCTGATGCCCTACCACCAGGGCTTCTTCAAATTTAAAATCTTGGGTGAGCTGTAGACCGATAGAGTCTTCGCTCAAGATGGATTCAAGGCAGATTCTCGTACCCTCAGGCAATGCATGATAATTCTTCCTCCACCACCGCGTACCATCAGAGATATTTCTAAAAACCGATCGGGATACATACGGGTCAATATCATTCTGGATCTTGATCATAAATCCATGAATATCATACGAGCTTGAATTCAGTGTATATTCCAGCGAAAGATTATTCCGCGCGACAAGTTCATCCCCTGCAAGATAATAACACATCGGCTTTTTTTCATATTCAAACGGCATGTACATCTGACAGGCAGATGGCTTATAGGCGTTGATTATGCACTTATCCATAATCATAAAAGGGCAATATCCCGTATAATCATGGAGCCTGGTATACTCGTCAATGATGGCTATAACATCTCTGTTTAACAGAAAAATCATCAGAGATTCCACCGAGGTCAGATCTAATATGACGCCGAGTTTACAACAGGCATGACAGCCTTCAGGGCATTGTATTTGTTTATTTTCCGTTGCTGGATCACAAAATCTGTCGGCACAGACCTCCTTTTTTACTATCAGTGCCTGACTAAGGGCACCGGTGAGCATCCCTTCCCGCTGGTTGTCCTTCTGCCTGCTCTCTCTTGTTTTAATAACTCCACCACCTTTTCGAAAGGTATAGTCAATGTACCGGAAATAAAAAACGCCCTGATTCTCACCAAGAATCAGGGCGTATACTACGTTGCGTAAGCGTTCACCAGCACCCTCATCTTCATCCATTATTGCCTTCTCGAATAGCACTGGTGCTTCAACGTCAAAAATAAACGAATCTAAGGCACTGGTAAACGCTTACAGACCAAAGATTATCGTAAACTTGTCATTTTTGGTGAACGGTTACTACGTTGCTATACGGTTTTTCCTACCCTTTTGTCCCAGAGGCAGGCCGTGTAATCTTATCCAATAGCTACCAGCTCGATATCAAAGGTCAGATCTTTGCCGGCCAGCGGCGGGTTTGCATCCAGCGTCACATGTTCATCCGTGACCTCGGTGACCCGGACAATAACCGTTTCGTCGTTGGCACCGCCCATCTGCAGCTGCTGTCCGACTTCCGGCTCGATATCCGAAGGAACCTGGTCACGGGGAGCCTGGAGGACCATCTCCTCGTTGTGCTGTCCGTAGGCCTTTTCCGCCGGGATATTGACCTGTTTTTTATCACCACTCTTCATGCCGGTGACCGCCTCTTCAAACCCAACTATAACCTGACCACTGCCAAGGATAAACTCAAGAGGGTCATGGCCCTCGGAAGAATCAAAAACGGTCCCGTCTTCCAGAG
This sequence comes from Deltaproteobacteria bacterium, assembly GCA_024280455.1. Classification (GTDB taxonomy): domain Bacteria; phylum Desulfobacterota; class Desulfobulbia; order Desulfobulbales; family Desulfobulbaceae; genus DRLX01. Next base: position 21,835 of record JAJRQC010000053.1, read on the forward strand.
TTCCGGTATAATGAATTTTTACGGTATCACCGTGTTGTGCCTGTTTCATACTCTCTGTCCTTGTACTTTGTATTGATTCAATCAATCAACCTGCTATGTTTACGGCTGATCCTCTTCTATACCTTCAAGTTTCCAGCTTTCCGTTCCGACAGGTCGGGCCCATGTCCATCGTTCAGCAAACTTGACCGGCTCGGTCCTACTACCGCTGATCACATCACCACTGTTCTCATCAACCATATAGTCAAGCAGATTAGCGGTAAAGAGTACGGTGACAAAATCCTCCCGGCCATCACTGCCTGCATCAACAATCTCAATCTTACGGATGGCTATGCTTTCCAGCTTGTTAAGCTCGCCTTTGGCCCGCATCTCGGAAAAATGTTCTTCATACTCTTTCGCCAAGGTATCGCCAAGCAAGTGACCATGGGAACTGAGATCTCGACGCATCCATCCTGCCTGAATCTTGAAAAAGACATCAGAGGCAATCTCTTTGAAATATGAGGGATCAAAGCTCGGGTCAGCCTGCCTGATCTGGTTCAGGCCATCGTCCAGGGTTTGTTCCTGTATCGGGGGGACGGGTGGCGGAGTTGCATCCGGCGACTGCCCGGAACCGGACAGGGGATTCCCACCCGATGACGGCGGCGGCTGAAAACCCGGCGATGAACTTCCTCTGGGCCGGGAGACAATTTTTTTATAAAACATATATCCTATAAAACCAAGGATCAGCAGGGGCAGGATCCCCATCCCGGAGCCGCCCATGCCGAACATGCTGCCAAACAACATTCCTCCTAAAACGCCCCCTAGCAAACCACCGGCCAGCCCGCGACCAAAGCTTGACTTGCCGGACTGCTGCTTGTTCATCTGTGCCGGCGCCGGAGTCCTCTGTTTCGGTACGGAACGCCTGAAGGAGCGTCCTCCGCCACGAGAGCGGGCATCCGCATAATCAGCTGTAATCCCCGCTTCAATAAGGGAGAAGGCGATCAACAGAAACAAAAAAGGCCAAAGCCTCCGTACAATTGTACCCATAAGTTCTGTTCCTAAAAAATTTAACGGTTAAATAAAAATGTATAGCCGTATACAATAACAACTCATGCTTGACTTGTCATGGTTTAAACTTAGGGTAAGAGTTTACCAGTACCATATCCGCCTCGACTTGATATTCTATGGAAAACCAATCGCAACAGCCCTCCCCTCGACAAGTAGAGGAAGCTGGCCCACTCCTCCCGGTTGCCCACGGTTCGGAGCAGCACCTTGCCACCTGCTCCCTGGTTCTTTCCGCCATGGGTATTGATCACCAGAAAACCGAAACCTCCCTTCTCGTTCAACCCGAGGACGAAGACAGGGCCACCCGGCATCTGCAGACCTATCTTGAGGAAAACAAAAACTGGCCTCCGCCGCCGGCCTATCTGCAGGAACGAAAACAAACCGCACAACCGCCTACCCTGCTGATGATCGGCGGTCTGTTCCTGTTTTATCAACTCACCGGCAGCTGGGAACAAACCAATCCCTGGTTCCAGGCCGGGGCCATCGACAGCAGCCGCATCCTCGACCATGGAGAATGGTGGCGCCTCTTTACCGCCCTGAGCCTGCATGCCGACGGCATGCACCTGCTCGGTAACTGTATTATCGGCGGGTTCATGGTGCACCTGCTCTGCAAAGCCATCGGTTCCGGAACCGGCTGGCTCCTGCTGCTGGTTGCCGGTGCCTCCGGCAATCTGCTCAACATAGCCCTCAGAAGCACGCCCCACCACTCGGTTGGCTTCTCCACCGCAGTCTTTGCCGCCATCGGCATGTTCACCGGCCTGCAGTTGAAAAGGAACAAATTTTCTCCCATGGGGATTATTCTCCCCCTGGGCGCAGGCCTTAGCCTGCTCGCCTTTCTCGGCACCGAAGGGGAACGAACCGACCTGGGTGCTCATCTGCTGGGCTTCTGCTGCGGTATTTTTGCCGGGTTGCTGGTCACCGTAACCAGACTCGCAGACGCAGCCGACAACCACTCCTTTCAACGAATCCTTTTCACCGGTGCCGTCCTGCTCATCTTTACCTGCTGGTGGCTGGCCGCCCGTAACTCCGGGGGCCCACTTTTTTGAATCCCGCCAGGATCCCTGAGCAAAATGGGGTCAAAATATTGCGGCATGTTCACATATCTCCACTTTTATCCACGGCTCTGATGAGAGCTTACGTTTTAAAGAGCATGAGAAAAGACTTGTAAGCAGTTTCATTCCGGTTTTTAATGCTACCTGAAATAAATGAACGCAAAAAAATATGGGTCTATATGAAACCCAGCAAAAAATGACTGCTCCTCGCCCTGATTGCCTGGCGGGGATGACGTACAAGTAATCAAGCGTCACTCCCGCAGGAGTACAGAGTGCAGTCTGCTGAGTTTTGTTAATGGCCTACTTAAAAAAATCAACCAGTATAGAATAGAGGATTCCATGCCCATGAATGAACAACCTCCATGGGGGCAAAAAAAGAAGCCTTCCTCACCAGAAGATTTTCTAGCCGCCCTGATCCAGAAAATACGCGACTCCTTTACCGGTCAGAAGCAACAGAAAAGCCCAGGAGAGAACAACCAGACTCCATCTGATCCTGTAAACTTTGCCCCCGGCATTGGCAAAGTTATCATGATTGTACTCGCCCTCCTCATCTTTCAGGGGGTGTACTCTTCATTTTATACCATTGAACCAGGTGAAGTCGGTATTATTCTTCGCTTTGGCAAGTACAACAAAACCACGCAGCCCGGCCTCCACTTCAAGGTTCCGTACATCGAAGACTTGACCAAGGTTGATGTTGAAACAGTCCGTAAGGAGGAGTTCGGCTTTCGTACTCGAATCCCCGGTAAAAACTCTGTTTTTGACAAGCGTGGTTTCAACATGGAATCTCTGATGCTGACCGGAGATAAGAATGTGATCAACGTCGCCTGGATCGTGCAGTATAAAATCAGCGATCCGGTCAACTTCCTTTTTAAAGTCCGCAATGTCCCCCAGGCAATTCGAGACGCCTCGGAAATGGTTACCCGCCGCATTGTCGGCAATATGGACTTTGATTATGTCCTCAGCAACCGCGAAATTCTTGCCGGTGACGCCAAACAAGAGCTTCAGAAACAATTGAATAACCTTGAGGCCGGGGTCTCCGTTGTGACCCTGCAGATGCTCGATATCAACCCGCCGGACAAGGTCAAACCCGCCTTTAATGAGGTCAATGAGGCGGACCAGGATATGAAACGACTGGTCAACGAGGCCGAAGAAACCTACAACAGAGTGATCCCCAAGGCCAGAGGCAGCGCAAAACAGATCGTTGAAGAGGCCCATGGCTACGCGGTTCAGCGTATTAATCGTGCTCAGGGTGAAACCAACCGGTTTAACGCTATTTTAAAAGAGTACGATCAGGCACCGGAGGTAACCCGGCGGCGCATGTACCTGGAAGCCATGCAGTATATTCTGCCCGCTGTGGCCCAGATCTATGTGATGGATAAAAAACAACAGAATCTCATCCCCTTCCTTGATCTCTCGAAACGACAACAGGAAGCGTCAGGGACAAATAATTAAGGGACAGCCATGAAAAATATAGTGCAGGTTATAATACTCATTGTCGTATTCGGCCTTATTGCCACGGCCTGGGATGGTTTTTACATTCTGAAAGAAGGGCAGCAGGCGGTTATCACCCAATTCGGAGCTCCTGTCGGTGATCCGGTTACGAAAGCCGGCTTAAAGCTCAAAACACCTTTTATCCAGCATGTACAGTACTTTGAGAAGAAAATTCTTATCTGGGATGGCGATCCAAATCAGATTCCCACCAACGATAAAACTTTTATCTACCTAGATAATACGGCCCGCTGGCGGATCACCAACGCCCTTACATTTCTGCAGGCGGTCGGCACCGAGAGGCGAGCGCAAAGCCTTCTTGATGACATCATCAACGGTACGGTACGGGATATGGTCAATAAAAATAATCTGATCGAGATTATCCGCAGCTCCGACTGGTCTCCGGACTACATGTTGTCCACGGTCATGTCCACCGCCCAGTCCGGGGACATGACAAAACCACCAAAGATGGGGCGGGACAAAATCAGCGAACAGGTTCTTAAGATTGCCTCCAAGGTGACCCCGAAGTACGGGATTGAGCTGATTGATGTCATGTTTAAAAGGGTCAACTATATCGATTCGGTCCGGGAAAAAGTGTATGATCGGATGATATCGGAACGAAAAAGAATTGCGGCCGAGAAGCGGTCTCTTGGTGAAGGCCGGAAAGCTGAAATTCTTGGCCGGGTGGATCGCGAACTCAAAGAGATCACCTCCAAGGCACAAAAAGAAGCCACCGAGATCAAGGGTAAGGCTGATGCCGGGGCCACAAAGATCTATGGCCTGACCTACTCGAAGAATCCGGAGTTCTATGCCTTCCAGAAAAGCCTGGAGAGCTATAAGAACATCATTACCGGTAACACTTCGCTGATCCTGTCCTCGGACTCAGACCTCTTTCAGTACCTGGAATCGCTTAAAACGCGATAACGGGTAGACGATTAAACCATTCCCGACCGGCACCCTTCTCTACGGGCACCGGTCGGGAGATTTTGTCCACAGCCGCTGCCCCCCATCAGTCCATGACTATTCCCGGCCCTTCATCGGCAAAGCCGGGGCGCTGATCGGGCGAATAGGCAATACGCCCACGTTCATCCAGTAAGGCCTCCAGCCTGACAAGCTCCTCTTCACTGCTCAGAGTTTCAACCTCCAACTGCTCAAAACGGCAGGTGCAATGAATCAACTGTCCGCCGCACCAGGGGCAGACTTCCACCGGGCAGCCGAGTTCGTGCAACTCGCCGGTAACGGCATGGCAGGCCGGACAGACATTTTCATCCACCTGCAACGGTTCATAGGCGGGCAGGTCATCACCGGTGCCGCACTGCTTCCGAAATGCTTCCAGGTCTGCAAAACCGAAAAACTCCAGCAGATCCTGATCGAGGTAGCCCTGTTCGACCACACCGTGGAACTCCACCCCTTCGCCTGATATCAGGTACATGTAAGCGGACTGTTCCGTTATGGCGGCCAGAAGAAAGAGGCCCCCTGAACGGGCAACTGTCCGTATTTCCTGTACATGGTCCGCCTTTGCCTCGGGCAGGTAGGAATAAAACTCCAGCAACAGGTCGAGGGCAATCCTGTCATCCTGGTACTGCACCAGCAAATCAGCTGCAGCCGGCATATTTCCGTCGCCGACCGCATATTCCATGGCCTTGGCAATGGCCTGTCGTTGTTTTTTTCTCTCATCCATAATGGTACCGTTAAGTGGGCTGCGCTTAGCTTCAGACAATCCACCTGCCGAACAGACAGCAAAGCTGCCGGGACGACGCAGGTTGTCGATTTTAATATTTGATTTCAATCAGTTAGAAAAAGATGCGTTACAGCCACACAACACGCCGATTTCATTCATCTTGATTTTCCAGCCCTTTTCTGCTAGACTTACTGGTTTAATACATACAGAAAGCCTTACTTCTTTTGCAGTATATCAAGGCTACCTGGCGGAATTCTCTCTGTATTGTACCCGAACCTCTGTTTCCCAGCATTATTTTTTTCTCTAGCCTGTGAGACAGACAGCCTCTGTTCGCCAGGACAAATACAAGGCAACCTGAGGCCAAGGAATTTAAATGACAAGACTTATGATGAATAACGTGGACAGCACAACAGCAGAGCTTATTATCGATGGCAAAAGTCACACCCTGCCGATCATCAAAGGATCGGAAGGTGACCGTGGTATCGACATCAGCGGACTCCTTCAAAACAGCGGCTGCATAACCCTTGATCCCGGCTTTAAAAATACCGGATCCTGCACCAGCTCAATAACCTTCCTTGACGGCAACAAGGGTATTCTCCGCTACCGGGGGTATTCCATCGAAGATCTGGCTGAAAAATGTCAGTTTATCGAAGTTGCCTACCTGCTGCAGCACGGAAAGCTCCCCAACGAAAAAGAACTCGAACATTTCAAGGAACTGCTGGAACGATTTGCCCTCCTGCACGAAGACATGTTGCACTTCTTCGATCATTTTCCGCCTAATGCCTCGCCCATGTCCATCCTTTCGGTCATGGTCAACACTCTGCACAACTATTATCCGGAAATGGGAGACGACCCGCTGGAAAACAGTGAAATGACGGCGGCACGCCTTATCTCCAAGATCAGGACCATTGCCGCCTTTTCCTATAAAAAATCCATCGGACACCCCCTGGTCTACCCACGCAATGATCTCTCCTACTGCGGTAACTTTCTCAACATGATGTTCGACAAACCAGTCAGACCGTATACGGTCAGACCGGAGGTGGTTGCCGCCCTGAACAAGCTGCTCATTCTCCATGCCGACCACGAACAAAACTGTTCAACAGCCACGGTTCGGATGGTGGGCAGTGCCGGCGTCAACCTGTACGCCTCCATTTCCGCGGGTATAAATGCCCTCTGGGGACCACTGCACGGGGGAGCCAATGAGGCCGTTCTCGAGATGCTGGAAACCATCTATGCCGACGACTGTGATTTTGAGAAATATATTGCCAAGGCAAAGGATAAAAATGATCCATTCCGGCTGTCCGGATTCGGTCACCGGGTCTACCGTACCTTTGATCCACGGGGCACGATTATCAAATCCGCCTGCCATGAAATCCTCAAGGTGCTGGAAGTTTCCGATCCACTCCTTGACCTGGCCCAGAAACTGGAGGAAATTGCCTTAAACGATGAATATTTCGTCAAGCGCAACCTCTACCCGAATGTCGATTTCTACTCCGGCATTATTTATCGAGCCATCGGTATTCCATCGAACATGTGTACCGTTATGTTTGCCCTGGGACGATTGCCGGGCTGGATCGCCCAGTGGAAAGAGATGCGTGAGGATAAAACGACCAGAATAGGTCGGCCTCGACAGGTCTATATTGGAGAACCTGCCCGCGAATTTGTCTCGATTGACCAGAGACCGTAAGCAAAAACTCCGGTGAAGAGCAACCTGCCCTTGAGCAGCACTATCGTCATCAGTGCCATAAGTCCCACTGGAGTAACGGTCCTGAAGATGGCGTATGACAATGACGGACTAAATGGTTGTTCAGGTAACGTAAAAGAACTTCAAAAAAACAAAAGCCCGAACTGCAAAAAAAGTGTCAGGCCTCAGCAACGGTATTGTGAAGGATGAAATATTTCAGACGGGCCTTCTGCTCATCATCAAGTTCTCCAAAACGGATTCCGAGCCGCTTAACCCGGACAGCACTAAACTGCGACTCAGGCTGAGAGCGCACATCACTGACAAGTTCAGATGGAATATCGGGAAGATAAAAGTCTTATTCCGCAAAAAAAATATCGAGCCGAAATTGACGTTCAGGTTCTCTTTCAAAGACTACATAGTGAATGGCCATGCCGCCTTCACTGATATCAACAATGGTTCCGGGTACTGTATCAAGAAAAGCCAGTGCTCCCTCTTTGACGCGAAAACGCTTGTGGCTGCGCCGATCTGACTGCACGCCGGCGGGATCTTCCTGTTTCATAACGACCTTATTTAATAGATGAAAGGTTGGCATTCATCATCTTGCAATACTCTCGGACCAACTGCCAACGGACAACAGGTCGCAAACGAAAATAAATGGGGCTCAACATGAGAATGCGAACAGCTTGACGTGGGCTCATAGTTCTTCCTCCGTTTCAACTTTTTTGTACTCGCCCTCTCCTATGCAACAACCAGTCCCAGCAAATCACTTTTTGTCGAGTTACTATAATTTCATACAATTAGGCAAATCCTGTTTTTGACCACCGAAGCAAAAATAAGAGAAAATTCGGAAAAAGAGACGAATAGGTATTTTTTTCCGGATTCAAGAACAAACGCAAGAGAATTACTCTTCCATGCCAAGATTTTGACCGGTCTGCAGGTTGACGGTCAGGGGCACGGCAAGGGACAGGACATTTTCCATGGATTGCTTAAGCAGTTCGGAGGTTTTCCCCACCTCCTGCCCGGGAACCTCCAGCACGAGTTCATCATGTATCTGCAGGAGCATCCGCCCCTGAAGATCCTCGGCAACAAGGCCCCTGTCCACCTCGATCATGGCCAGCTTTATAATATCAGCAGCTGTGCCCTGAATAGGCGTGTTGATGGCCGTGCGCCGGGCAAACTCACGCCGGGCCCGGTTGCTGCTGTGGATCTCGGGAAGCTGTCGACGGCGGCCGAGCAGGGTGGTAACAAAGCCGTCTTTTTCCGCCTGCTCAACAATAGTCTCCATAAAGGTTTTGACCCCTGCATACAGCTCAAAATAGCGGTCGATAAAAGTCTGCGCATCCTTACGGCTCACCTGGAGCTGACCAGCCAGGCCAAAGCTTGACATCCCGTAGACAATGCCGAAATTGATGGTCTTTGCCACCCGCCGCATCTCCCCAGTCACCAATTCCGGAGAAACGGAAAAAATTTCCGATGCCGTTTTCTTGTGGATGTCCTGGCCGGTACGAAAGGCCTCCACCAGCACCGGGTCTCCTGAATAATGGGCCAGCACCCGTAAATCTATCTGTGAGTAATCCCCGGAGAGCAGCAGAAGCCCGTCTCCGGCCACAAAGGTTGAACGAATCCGTCGCCCCTCCGGGGTTCGGATCGGGATATTCTGCAGGTTCGGCTTTGAGGAACTGAGCCGCCCGGTAGCGGTCCCGCACTGGTTAAACGAGGTATGTATTCGCCCACCATCAAGGGCTGCAAGATGACTGAGTTTTTCAACGTAGGTCGATTTCAGTTTGGCCAGGTTTCGGTATTGCAGAATCAGCGCAGGCAATTCATGCTTTAAGCTGAGTTTCTCCAGGACCTTGACATCGGTTGAATATCCGGTCTTGGTTTTCCGGCCCCTGGGCAGCCCCAGGTCATCAAACAGGATCTCAGCCAGCTGCTGAGATGAGTTAATGTTGAACTCCTTGCCCGCAACCTCATAAATCTGCTGCTCGAGCACAAGCAGGCGCTGGGCGAACTCAACAGAGAGCTGCTGAAGGCGTTCCTGATCGACAAGGATGCCGTGTCGCTCCATCTTGGCCAGCACCGGGACCAGCGGACCCTCGACTTCGGCAAACAGTTTCCATAACCCCAGGTCTTCCAGGTGGGGCTGCTGCAGTTCAAAGAGACGAAGGGTTCCGTAGACATCCTCGCAGCTGTAATTTTTTGCCTGCTTAAGGCCGACTTTGCCGAATACTCCGTCGCCGCTCAGCCCCTTGGTCACCTGGGCAAAAGAGGTCATCTCAATATCAATTTCCCGGCAGAGATCATCGAGTTTATACGATCTGCGCCCCGGTTCCAGAAGCCAGGCCCCGATCATAGTGTCATACAGGGGACCGTCCAGCACCACTCCACCGTTATTCGGATTCGACAGCACAGTCCAGTCATATTTCAGATTATGACCGATCTTGGGCAATACGATGCTTTCCAGAAACGGCCGCAAAGCGGAAATCACAGTCTCCTTATCCAGCTGATCCGACAGCAGAGCCCCTTCGGCATCACGGTGACCGCAGGGAATATACCAGGCCTTTTTCGTATCAAAACAGAGCGAAACCCCGACCAGCTCTGCAGACAATGCATCCAGCGAACTGGTCTCGGTATCCACAACCAGCCGATCGGCCTCAACCAGCAGCTGCACCAGCTCTTCAAGCTGCTCCTCGGTCTGGACCAGAACAAAGGCATCGGTATCAACCTTTGGGGCGGGAGCATCGGCGGCAAGCAGGCTCGAAAATTCCAGTTCAGTCAGCAGCTTGCGCAACTTTTCGGTGTCCGGGTCATGAACGGTATAGGCTTCGGGTTCACCTTTGACATCGGCATCCTCAAAGAGCCGGATGAGATCGCGCGAGAGAAAGGCATCATCTTTATGCTCTATAATACGCTCCTTCATCTTTGATTTTTTCAGACCGTCAACCTCGGCATAGAGACCCTCCAGAGAGTCATAGGCTGCTATCAATTTCTGCGCGGTTTTCGGCCCCACGCCGGGGACTCCGGGAATATTATCGGCACTGTCGCCGGTCAGGGCGAGATAATCCAGCAGCTGCACCGGCCGGACCCCATATTTTTTTTCCACCGCCGCCTCGTCCATAAGCCTGTCACTCATGGGATCCCAGAGGGTCACCTGCTCGGAAACCAGCTGCAGCAGATCCTTGTCCCCGGACACGATGACAACCCTGCAGCCGTTTTCGACCAGCCGACGGGTAGCGGAGGCAATCAGGTCATCGGCCTCCAGATCCTCATGTTCCATGCTGAAAATATTATAGGCATCAACCACCTTGTGAATATAAGAAATCTGCGGTACCAGATCCTCAGGCATGGGCGGACGGTTGGCCTTGTACTCCGGATAGAGCCGATGACGGAATACCGGTCCTTTTGTATCCCAGGCCACCGCCAGGCATTGCGGTTTTTTTTCCCGCAGGATCCGGCGCAGGATGGTGGTGAAGCCGTAGACCGCGTGGGTGGGCAGGCCGGAACTGTTGCTCAAGGGTCGAATGGCATGATAGGCCCTGTAGATATAGGCACTGCCGTCGACGAGGTATACTTCAGGTCTATACATCTCACTCCCCTGGATTTTCCATCAAAATTATACGTGTGTACTAAAAATAAAAATTATCCTCTTTGAAAATCGCAGTAAAGGTAACAGTAAACTGTTTTTTCCCACCACTCACAACAAAAAAACCCCTGCCCATCCGGGCAGGGGTTTTTTATTTTTTTTACAGCTTGTAAGCGTTGAACAATCAGGCAGACGCTGTTTTCACCCAGGCGGCCTGCGGTCCCTTATCTCCGTCTTCCATGACAAACAGCACTTCATCACCCTCGTCAAGATCTGCCATATCAACATCTTTAAGAGAGGTTTCATGGAAAAATACCTCCTGCTGATCAGAGGTTATAATAAAGCCGTAGGACTCTTCGGGAAAAAGACGACGGATAGTCCCGGCGGTCTTCAGGGCAGAGACCGCACCCGGGATTTTCGGGCTCTTATGGTTCTGTTTTTTCCGTACGATCTCCTTGAGCTGCAGGCCGAGCACATCAAAGGCCTCAACAAGCAGTGGCCGGACTTTCTCACCCCAACGTTTAACAACCACCGTGTCATTGGGAACTGAGGCTACCAGTCGTACTTCGTAGCCACCTTCCTTATAGCTGGGGGTGGCCTCAATGGTTACACGTAGATGGAGTACAAAATTGGCATAATGCCGGATGAGTTTATCACGCTCTTCCTCAATTTTTATCTGCCAGCCCTTACGCATGTCCAAATTCCTGGCCTCAACTTTCAATTCCATACAGATCCTCCACTGTTTTGGTCGTCAGCGACCCCGTGCCGCTGCCTGGAACGTAAATGACCACAGGCACCCCATCTTTGCACTGTCGTTCCTGGCCCGCATAGCGGGCTATCATAAACAGTCACGACAGCACAAATCCAAGGCACCTGAGACCACTTACACGAATTGAGTATATGAAAACTATGAGTTATCACCCCCGTAATGAATTACCCTGGAACAGACCGATTTCTCTTCTTGCATTGCCGACAACAGGGATGTAATCCTGCTATTGCAACACCGCGTATGAACGTATATAGATAGGGGAAGAATGCAGACAGAAGTCAACGATGAAGAATTCGTACTGGTCATACCTTTACTATACGCATTGCCCATGGAAAAAATCAAGGGGCAAAATACGTTTTCCCCCTTTGTTCCTCGGTAACGATTTGATTTTGGAACAGGTACCCCATGAATGAACAATCAACCACAGGTGTTCTCCTGCTCAATCTGGGCGGTCCGGAAAAACCCGATGATGTAGAGCCCTTTCTCTACAATCTGTTTTCCGACCGTCTCATAATCCGGCTGGGGCCGTTTTTTCTGCAGAAATTCATCGCCCGGAGAATAGCCCGACGCAGGGCGCCGACCAGCAGGACAAATTATGAAAAAATCGGCGGCGGCTCACCCATCCTGAAGATCACTAAAAAACAGGCCGCAGCCCTTGAACAGACATTGAACAACGAACAAGACGGACGTTTTATTGTCCGGCCGTGCATGCGCTACTGGCACCCGTTTGCCGGTGAAATCCTGGCCGAAATGGAGGCCGCCGGGGTGGATCGGCTTGTTGCCCTGCCCCTGTATCCCCATTACTCGATCGCAACCACCGGCTCTTCGATAACCGACCTGCACCAGGTTCTCCAAAAGGGGAATTTTTCTCCGCCTCTGCAGGAAATCCGTTCCTGGCCGCTGCTCCCCGACTACATAACCTGCCTGACCCGGCGTATAGAAACCGGGCTGGCCGGCTTTAACGGAGAGGATGTTCAGCTGGTCTACAGCGCCCACAGCCTGCCGAAAAAATTTATCGACGAGGGAGATCCCTACGTCAGTGAGATACTGCAGACTATTGGAGCGGCAGAAGCGATAACCGGGGTCAAGGGAAAACTCTGCTACCAGAGCCGAAGCGGCCCCGTGGAGTGGCTGGAACCCTCAACCCCGGACATGCTCAAGACCCTTGCCGCAGAGGGCTGCCGAAATATCCTCATGGTGCCGATCTCTTTTGTCTCCGACCACATTGAGACCCTGTATGAAATAGATATGCTGTACCGGGACATGGCAAGGGACCTCGGCATGCGCCTGGAGTCCACCCAGGGGCTGAATGATGATCCGCTTTTTATCGAAGGGTTGAAGAAGCTCGTCCGGCAGGGGATTGCCTGAAATGAGGTTTTACTGGATCGGCCCGCATGGGGCCTGCTCCAGGTAGCGTACGGTTGACCTGAAACTTAACGGCGTGCTGAACAGAAACCCCTGTCCCTGGCAGCATCCTGCCTTCTCCAGGTATTGAGCCTGATGGGGCGTTTCCACCCCCTCGGCAATCAGTCCCAGCCCCAGGCCCTTTGCCATTGCAATAATTATGGCCACCATGGAATTTTCGCCGGCAGCCGGATTGATGCCGTCGACAAACGACTGGTCCATCTTCAGGGTATCGACCGGCAGTCGCTGCAGGTTGCTCAGGGAGGAATAGCCGGTCCCGAAATCGTCGATGGCGATCCGTATTCCCGCATCCGTTACCTTTTTCAGACATCGCATCTTGTCATGGACATCCTGCATAATAACGTTTTCCGTCATTTCAAGTTCAATGCAATGACCGGGAATATTATGCCGTTTCAGCAGCTCCACAAGGACCGTTGTAAAATTTGACTGCCTGAGCTGCAGGGCGGAAACATTAATCGCGACCACCGGAGGATCAATCCCCCGTTTCCTCCAGTTTCGCACATCCCGCAGCACCTGCTCAATAACCCAGTTCCCCAGCGGAAGGATGGTCTGATTTTCCTCCGCCTTGCCGATAAAGTCGCAGGGAGCAAGGCGTCCCCGGGTTGGATGCTGCCAGCGGACCAGTGCCTCCAGGCCACGGATCGAGCCGTCACTCAGGCGCACCTGCGGCTGATACTCTATGATGAACTCATTACGTTCAATCGCATTGCGCATTTCCGTTTCAAACGAGAGGTTGCTTAAATGTTCTTTATCGAGCGCCGGTGAATAGAAACCGACATTGTTCTTGCCCCGGCCTTTGATCTCGTACATGGCCAGATCGGCATGATTGATCAGGGTATTGGCATCCTGACCATGATCAGGGTAAACGGCAATGCCGATACTGGCGGTGATAAGGACCTCGTGGTGACCAAGGCAAAACGGCTCCTGCAGGATCTCGACAATATTACGGGCAAGGTTTTCTGCATCCCTTTGTACTTTCAACTGGGGCATGAGCAGAACAAACTCATCTCCGCCGATCCTGGAGAGCGTATCCCCCTGCCGGATGCAGTTTTCAATCCGTGATGCAATGGCCTCCAGGGCGCGATCGCCCAGAGCGTGCCCGAGGGTGTCATTAATGGCTTTGAAATGATCCAGATCGATAAAAAAAACCGCGATCCTGCCCTTATTACGCCTGGCCTGTTTGATGGCCAGGGCCAGGCGATCATTAAACAGGCTGCGATTGGGCAGCCCGGTCAGATGGTCATGGTGGGCCTGATAGCAGATCTGCGATTCAATCTGTTTTCTCCTGCTGATATCCCGGGCAACGCCATATGTGCCCAGAAAAACATGGCGCCCATTGGTGAAATCTCTGTAATAGGCGCTCTGAACCGTTAACTCAACGGTAATGGGATCAGGATTGCCTGATTTCAACCCAGGCTTTTTGTTAAACTGCACCTCTAGAGTGACGGTCTTTTTCACATCCAGAGGTGTATTGAACATCACCTTTCCGGTTATCGTAGCATCAACCAGCAGGGAGCTGAAATGGCAACCGAGCAGCTCTTCCCGGGTATAGCCGAGCAGGAGCCTGATTCGTTCATTGACAAAGCTGAAACGCCCCTTTGAGTCCAGTATGTAGATAAAATCAGGAGACTTGTTGACAATAAAACGGTGCAGTTGTTCCGACACCTGCTGCCGCACCATCTTTCGTTCCCGCAATTTCCTCTGTTCACGCTTTTCCAAACTTTTTTTTATGGCGGACAACACCTCGTCCGGCGCATAGGGCTTGCGAATAAAATTATCCGCCCCTCTTCTCATGGCCTTTGTCGCCGAGGACCAGGTTGAATCGCCGCTGATCACAATAATTGCCGCATCCTGGTTTCGGGCACGAACGAGCTCCATGAGCAAATGCCCATCCATACAGGGCATAAGCAGATCCAGCAGCAGCAGGTCAACATGGTGTCGTTCAAGAAGGGCCAGGGCCTCACTGCCGCTGCCGGCCGAAAGGCATTCGTAGCCGACAAGCCTGAGCAATACGATCAAACTTGCCCGGTACGGTTCATCGTCATCGACAATCAGTAGCCGGGGCGGCTGTGAATCCTGCATTTCCTGGAGCTGTTCCAGGGCGCCAAGGAACTGTATGGTATCCGACTTGGAGATCCGATTTTTCTTCGATGTGTTGCTGTGGGTGTCGGTGGGCATATATCGTTTTAGTGGTACTGCGTAAGTGCAGACTTCGGTGCTCTATATTCGTTCAAGCAGGCCGACGAGCTATAGCCCGTCTATGCAAGGAGGCCTGGCCGGACGAAGAGGCAGGTAAGCCTAGACTCCGGGCGTAGACTCCGTGGGGTGCGGGTGAACTCTTACGAAAATTTAATTATCCGGCCTCACTGCTGTACCTGGAAACGACGCATACGGATATTCATCAGGATGCCGACGGCAAGCAATGTGGTAATCAACGAGGATCCACCGTAACTAAACAACGGCAAAGGAATACCGACCACCGGGAGAAAACCCATGATCATAAACAGGTTGATCACCGCCTGCCAGAAAATCAGCATTACCAGGCCAAAGGCCAAAAGAACACCGAATTTATCACGGGCCGTCATTGCAATATTGATTCCCCAGAGCAGAAGAAAAAAATAACAGCTCAGGAAAATAAAGGCCCCGGCAAAGCCCCACTCTTCGGCCCAGACGGAAAAGGCGAAGTCGGTATGCCGTTCCGGAAGAAAATGGAGATGGCCCTGGGTTCCCTCCATAAAACCCTTACCGAAACTTCCTCCCGAGCCGACGGCTATTTTCGATTGCATGATCTGATAGCCGTGGTTCATGGGATCATCCTCGGGATTGAGAAAGGTTTCAATCCGGCGGCGCTGGTAATCCTTGAGCAGGAAGGTCCAGCCGACTCCGGCACAGGCTGCGCCCAGGACGCCAAGAATGCCAATGGTTGACCAGCGAAGCTGGACAAAAACGGTCATGGAAACAAACAAAATTCCGAGCATCAAAGCCGTACCCAGATCCGGTTGGATAAGGATCAGGGTAAAAGGAACACCAGTCAACAAGCCCGGAAGCAGAAGGTCACGCAACCGGTATCCGCCCCGCACCTCTTTTCTGGAATAACAGGAGGCCAGAACAAAAACCAGAACCAGCTTGGCCGGCTCCGAGGGTTGCAGGCGGAAAAAACCCAGATTTATCCAGCGCTGGGTCCCGGCAACGGTGTGGACAAAAAAATTAGTGTAGAGCAGAAGAAGAATCACCCCGGCGTACATGATATAACCCAGGCTTTCCATTTCTTTGTAGTCAATGGCCGTCAATATGAAAATAGCAAGCAGACCCGCACAGAAAAAATACATCTGCTTGAAGAATACAGGGGAGGCCGAATCGCCGCCGTTCCAGGTGGAACTGTAGAGATTAGCCAGCGCCATCCCGGAGACCAGAAGCAGCATCAGCAACATTACCCAGTCAAAATGATGTACAAGACGTCGATCAAAACGCAACATTCTCTCTCACCCCGTTCTTATTCAGAAGATCCCTGTCCACCAGCTGCTCTGGTCAGCAACGGGACAGCTCCTTCCAGTATCTGTACCGAAATTTCCTCTCCTTCGGTCAGCCGTTCCCGGAAATACGTTTCCAGAACCGCCCGGGCCACAGGTGCGGCACTGGATCCTCCATGAAGGCCGTGTTCAACCAGCACGGTCACGGCAATTTCCGGATTCTCAGCCGGCGCAAAGCAGGTAAACCAGGCATGATCCCGGTATTTATAAGGAATATCCTCATCCTTAAGATGTTTATATTGTTTAATACGAACAACCTGGGCTGTTCCGGTCTTGCCGGCAACGGTAATTCCCAGATCCTTGAGACGTGCCCGCCGCCCGGTTCCGTGCCGTCCGTTGACAGCTTCAACAAGGCCCTTGCGAACCAGTTGCAGATTACGCCCCTGCCCTGCCAGCCTGTCCACCACCTGTGGCTCGAACTGCCTAACGACATGGCCGTCCGGATCCCGAACCTTTTCCACCAGGCCCGGCTTATACAGGGTTCCGCCGTTAGCCACGGTCGCGGTCATGAATGCCAGCTGGATCGGCGTCACCAGGTTAAAGCTCTGGCCGATAGCCACTGACAGGGTCTCTCCCTCCTGCCAGACCTTGCCGTATCTCTTTTTTTTCCAGGCCGCAGTCGGGATAAGACCAGGCTTTTCATGTTCCATCTCCACTCCGGTTTTCCGACCCAGCCCGAAGAGGCGGGCATATTTGGCAATCCGGTCAACGCCTAGACGCTGCCCGACCTGGTAAAAATACACGTCACAGGATTCGGACAATGCCCGATTCAAATCAACGGCCCCATGGCCGCTGCGTTTCCAGCAGCGATAGGTCCGGTTGCCGAAGCGATAGTAGCCCGGACAGTAAATTACAGAATCCGGGGTGATAACGCCCTCGGCCAGTCCAGCCAGAGCCGTCACCAGCTTATAGGTCGAAGCCGGTGGATACTGGCCCTGAACAATTTTATTGACCAGCGGGTGAAGAGGGTTATCAAGCATCTCCTGCCAGTTCTTATGGGAGATGCCGCCGATAAACTTGTCAAGTTCCAGCACCGGAGAACTGGCCAGGGCCAGCAGGCGGCCGCTGTTTACCTCAAGCGCGACCACGGCCCCGGCCTTATCTCCGGCCGCCATGGCCTCTTCGGCCGTCCGCTGCAGATCCATGTCAATGGTCAGCTGCAGGTCGTTGCCCGGCAGCGGATCCATGCCTTTTAAGTTCCGCTGTTCAAATCCCAGGGCATTTACTTCCATGTAATGACGTCCTTTTTCTCCCCGCAGAGCCTTTTCTTCCAGGCGCTCGAGTCCCATCTTCCCTACCAGGTCGCCGCCCCGGTACACCCCTTCATCGGCAGATTTCAACTCTTTCTTATTAATCTCACCAAGATAGCCAATCAGGTGTGAGGCAAGATTTACATAATGGTAGACCCGAAGGGGGACCACTTCAATTTTAATACCGGGAAGATCCATCCGGTTGTTTTCAATATAGGCGACTTTTTCCCAGTCAATATCCTCTGCCAACCGAACCGGGATATGGCCGGGGGTTCCGGCCATTTTACGGATACCGGCCAGCAGTTCCGACACATCGACCTCCAGGATCCGGGCCATTCTCTTGAGCAGGGCGTCATCCAGACTGTTATCTTCGCGTACCCAGACAACATTAAAAGAAGGCCGATTTGTGACGACCTCACGTCCTTTTCGGTCGAGGATATTGCCCCGGGGCGCGGCAATCTCGAGGTAGCGGACGCGGTTACTGTCGGCAAGGCGGCTGTACTTGTCTCCCTGCTGAATCTGCAGAAACCAGAGGCGGCTGATCAGAACAGCAAAAAAGAACATTATAACAAAGGCGGCATAGAGGGCCCGCTTGCGAAGAAAATCAAGCTCGCCCTCATCACGATGAATCAAACGGGTTACGCCGACATCCTTTTTCCGCTCCATATCAAGCAGTGGTTCAGGACGCCTCCGGTTTGCCTTTTTTTTTCTTCTCAGGGTAACCACGGATTACTCCCTGTACCGGTTGCCGGAACGAAGCCGCATCTTATGCAGAGGAGAAATTTTCCCCTCGATCCGGCGGTTGAAAAACTCAAAAACCCGAAACAGAGGGAAGGTGCACAGTATGACAAGCCCGGCCCGCATAAGCATCACCGGCCAGGACCATGGAACAAGAGGAGACTCGGAGGCAAAACTCATAAACACGTACACCAGCCAACTCACCAACAGATAGCTGACCCCGATCATCGGCACCTGATAAAGCGACTCACGAACGGGCAGGTGCGAGGCCATGAACTTAAGCAGCAGGAATCCCAGGATCAAAAGCGCCGGATACATACCGAGCAACACCCCGGACAAAACATCAAAAATCAGCCCCAGGGGAAAGAGAATAATCAGGCTGCGAAAAAGATCATGCCGGTAGGCAAGATAGGCGACCAGCACAAAATAGAAGTCAGGGGAGGCATTCCAGAGAGGATTGACCATAAACAGAGTCGTCTGCAAGCCGATGAGCAGGACCCCGAGAGAAAAAAAACCGATAACAAACATAATGGACTCGAAAAAAGGCAAAAATGCCATCTGCACAGTACGGAATTACAAGACGATACGACCTTTCCGCCGTCGGTTTCGTGGCTTTTTTTTTTCGACACCGACAATATTGCTTAATGCCATTTACGTACATGCCGCCTTCCGGTGTTTACGGAATCAGCAGACCATGCCGGTTCTATTTTATGGCTCAACGGGAAGGACACCGCCCTCTTCTTCCGAAATAATCAGTTCCTGTTCAACAACCAGCAGGTCTTCAAGGGTCAAAAAATCAACAGCCGGTTCAACCTCGACCTCCAAAAACATTCCCCTGCGCTTTCGGATTACCTTAGAGACTACGCCGATGGGCAATCCAGTCGGAAAGATACCACCGTAGCCGGCGGTGACTACCTGGTCGCCCTCTTCGACTTCAATGGTTTTCAAGATATAATCCAACTGATAGGTAAGTGAACCCGTGCCCTTGAGAATGCCGCGTACCCTGGATTTCTGCAACACCACATCCATGGCACTCGACGGGGCGATGGCAAGTAACACCTTGGCATAATTGGGCGAAACGGAGAAAATCTGCCCGACAACCCCATCACCGTTAACCACGGCCATTCCCTTGGAAACCCCGTCCCTGGCCCCCCGGTCAATAACAACACTTCTGAACCATACCGATGGGTCTTTGCCGATAATCCGGGCAGCCACCATGGGCAGGCCGGTCACGTTCTTGAAATTCAGGAGCTTACGCAGACGGGTATTAGTGGCAAGGGCCTCACGATTCTTATAACTTAAGGTTCGACATTCCTGCAGCTCAGCCCACAACCGTTCATTTTCCCGGCGCACGGACAACAGGTCAACATAGTCCTGCTTCAGGGAACGAAGAGAATCCGTACCGCGGGAAAAAATATTCTGTACCGGTCCGACGGCTTCAAAGAGTAATTCGTGCAGAGGACCGAACTTCTGACTTCCCAGGGTAGAAACCAGAAAGATCAGCGTCATGGTCAAGAGAAACCCAATAAGCAGGACAAGGCGAAAGGCCCGAAACCGACCCTTTGGTTTTCTACTTCCCTTTTTCCTCATCAGGCTGGAAGATAATCAGAGGTAATGGCTGGAGTTGATTGACAGTGCGTGGATAAGCGAACCGCAAGCGCAGGCTTAGTCAATAGCGATTTCCCGCAGAATTTCCAGGTTATCCAAGGCCTGTCCGGAGCCGAGCACAACTGAAGAAAGCGGATCATCAGCAACAATTATGGGCATTCCGGTTTCATCCCTGAGTAGCACATCCAGGTTTTTCAAAAGACCGCCGCCGCCGGTGAGGACAATACCCTGGTCGACGATATCGGCAGAGAGTTCCGGCGGGGTCACCTCCAGGGCGATCCGAACAGCATCAACAATAACATCAACCTGCTCGGCAATTGCCGACTGGATCTCTTTAGAGGTGATGGTCAGCGTTTTCGGGACGCCGGAGACTAGATCCCGCCCTTTGATATCCATGGTTTCATAGGGTTCTTCCGGCTTTACGTTACCGATGGTCGTCTTTATCAGTTCAGCCGTTCGTTCACCGATGGCCAGATTGTGCTTTCGTTTGATATACTGCAGGATGGATTCATCCATTTTGTCACCGGCTACCCGGACCGACTTGGCGTAGACGATACCGGCCAGTGAAATAACCGCGACTTCGGTGGTGCCGCCGCCGATATCAATAATCATATTTGCAGTCGGCTCGGTAATCGGGAGATCCGCACCAATGGCCGCAGCCATGGGCTCCTCTATCAGATAGACTTCACGGGCACCGGCTGATTCCGCCGATTCACGGACGGCTCGCTTTTCCACCTGGGTGATACCGGAGGGCACGGAGATAATAATGCGCGGATGGACCAGGGTCCGCCGATTATGCACCTTGTTGATAAAATACCGGAGCATGGCCTCGGTGACCTCGAAATCGGCAATCACCCCATCCTTCATCGGTCGAATGGCAACAATATTACCCGGAGTCTTCCCCAGCATTTCCTTGGCCTCTCGCCCCACTGCCAGCACCTTGCTTCCTCGCTTATCCTGGCGCACGGCAACAACTGAAGGCTCCCGTAATACAATTCCTTTGCCCTTTACGTAGAGCACGGTATTTGCGGTACCAAGGTCAATGGCTAGATCATTCGACATCCAGCCGAAAAGAAAATTAAACGGAGAAAACATCCAGTATCACCTATAGTTGTATATCTTATTTTAAACAGTCCACAGGGGATGCAAAAACACTGCACCTCCCCACCCCGAATCTGTAAGAATGCAAAAAGAAAAGTATCTACACCCCTTAGCGCCATTCACCTGTATCTTAAACAAACATTTTACAATACCAACACAGGGGAAAATTGACAACCGATATAGGCAGTCCCACAAAAAAATTAGCCGGGGGGAGCATCTTGGCCGAGATTAAATCTTGACAAGGGGAGGTAAATCATGGTATCAGATCCGAGTCAAACTTCGGGTGGGGGTATAGCTCAGCTGGGAGAGCGCTTGAATGGCATTCAAGAGGTCTGCGGTTCGATCCCGCATACCTCCACCACAGTAAACTCAAGGGGTTGTGGAATATTTTCCACAACCCCTTTTTTTGGCATCAGTTTCATGTGTCAGTATCATCGGATGGTGAAATCAAATCGACTGGAGGTAGGCACGCCACCCTTTGTATACGGTTATTTCTACTCCATCATGAGAGACAAGGGGTTCAGCGATAAAGCCTGGTAACCATTCACCGCTTTCCAACTCAAGTTTTCCTATCCCTAATGGATGTGATATCTCACTGGTGAAATGCCCAAAGGCCGTCACAGAGAGGGCATACACCTCCACCTCAATGGCCTTGCCTTCCTTCTCATCCCTGACAAGACCTGGTCTAGCCGGAGTTTTGCTCAATGCATACATCCGGTAGCACGGTGCGGTTTCTGTTCTTCTAATCAATCTGGCACCCAGATCCTGGAGCTGATAATGAAGGGACAATCCCTGGAGATGGGCTCCGCAGACAACAAGATGAACGCTGTCTTCCCCCTGCTCAGAGGTAGAATAGCCAGGGGGAAGATACTCTCCTGCTCCCATGGGCAGTTTGACCGCTTCATGAAGCCTTGCCCCTAAGCACAGCAGGCGCTCATCTGCAAAGGCGGGACCTGTCAGGGTTACCCCAAAGGGAAGTGTTGAGGTCATGCCGGCGGGAACAGCCAGGCTGCAGTAATCGAGGAGATTCATATAATTTGTGTAATAGCCGAGATTCGCGTTTAACCGTATGGGTTCAGCCGCCACCTCGGCCATGGTATAGCAGGTTCCAACAGTTGGGGTTACCAGAACATCCAACGGCCTGAGCAGGGTGTCGGTTTCCATCTTCAGTTCCTGCAGCTTGTGCATGGCCCTGAAAAGATCCTCTGCCGACTGTGGCTTACCACTGCAGATAATCTCACGGGTAACCGGATGACCGACCTCGGGACGGGTACGTAAAAAATCCCCCACCGCAACGCTCCGTTCCGCGACCCATGGCCCATCGTATAATAAACGGGCTGCGGCAAGAAAGGGGGAAAAATCAATCTCAACGCATTTCCCACCAATGGTGTTCAGGGTCTCCAGAATTTCCATAAAACAGTTTTCATATTCCAGGTTGCCAAAAAACTGCAGTTGCTCTCTTGCCGGAATTCCGAATGTAAATGAGGCACCGGCGTGAACAACCCCTGAACCCCATTCTTTCTTTCTTGAATAGGGCTCTTTGCTGTCATAGCATGCCGCCACCCGCATAATCTGACCGGCATCACCCGCACAAAGGGCGAAAATTGAGACGCAGTCCAGACTGCGACAGGCGGGCACCACTCCCCGGGTACTGAGTAATCCTCTGGTGGGTTTCACTCCCAGGATATTGTTGAGGGCTGCAGGTACCCGACCTGAACCTGCCGTATCAGTTCCAAGAGAAAAGCTGCACAGCCCCTTGGCAACAGCCACTGCTGAACCGCTGCTTGATCCGCCTGCAATATATTCCGGATTAAAACTGTTTCCGCAGGCCCCGTAGGGGGATCGGGTTCCCACAAGACCGGTGGCGAACTGGTCCATATTGGTCTTTGCAAGGGGAACCGCACCAGCCGTTATGAGCTGCTGTACCACAAAAGCAGATTCGGTCGGCAGATAGCTATACTCCGGACATCCCGCCGTAGTGGGGACACCTGCCAGGTCAATATTATCCTTGATCACAAAGGGGATACCGTAAAGGGGGAGATTGTCTTCTGCTCGGGACTCCAGCGCCAGGAGATAGGATTCCACCTCTTCATTACTGAGCAGGTGTATCCAGATGGCAGGATCTTCTTCCCTGCACCTGTCCAGGCAAGCCATAATCAACGGCCTTAGACTTACGCCTGCGGCATACATCTTTTTAACAGCGGAAAAGCTCAGATCCATGGCCCTATCCTCTTGCGGGTAAGATTGAGAGAAGGTGCTGTCCCGGAGACACCTTGTCCGCCTCGCCGCAAAACAGCTGCTTTACTCTGCCGCTGCAGGGTGCTTCCAGTTTAATTTCCATTTTCATACACTCCACAACTGCAAGGACTTCCCCCGCCTCCACCTCCTGTTCCGGCTCGGCAAAGAGTTGCCATAAACTTCCGGCCACCGGACTGACCAGAGGGTCACAGTCCTCAAGAATATCTACAACTTCAGCTATATGGCCAGAAGCCTCTTCACTTTGAAAATGGAGCTGGTCATTCTCAATCCACTCCTGCCGTTCCTGCTCAAAGGCCTTTTGCTGCTGCTCCTTAAAAGAGCTGATCGACTCTTTGTTCTCCAGGAGAAAGGCTTCATAGTCGTGGAGAGTAAAAGTTGTCTTCTCAATCTTCAAGCCAGCGGCGCCATGGGGAAAATCCCGCCGCATCTTTTGCAACTCCTCATGGGTGACCGGATAGAAACGGATCTGATCAAAAAAGCGAAGCAACCATGGTTTGCCCGGCTCAAATTCAGCCGTGCTGTTATAGCGGTTCCACATTTGCACTGTACGACCGACAAACTGGTACCCCCCCGGCCCCTCCATCCCATAGACACAGAGATAGGCCCCCCCGATGCCGACGGCGTTCTCCGGAGTCCAGGTTCTGGCCGGGTTATATTTGGTGGTTACCAGGCGGTGCCGCGGATCTAAAGGTGTGGCAACGGGTGCCCCAAGGTACACATCTCCCAGCCCCATGACCAGATAACTGGCGCCAAACAGGATTTTCTTGACCTCTTCCACACTGTCGAGGCCGTTAACTCTCCTGATAAACTCAATATTTGAAGGGCACCAGGGCGCGTCAGGACGGACCGACTGCATATATTTATCAATGGCGACATGGGTGGCCGCATCATCCCAGCTCAGCGGCAAATGGACTATCCGGGCCGGGATCGCCCTCTTTTCCTCGCCACCACTCTCAACCTCCAGTTTTTCCAACAGGGTAAGCAGGTCACCCAGGGGGAGCAGACGGTTGTCATAATGAATCTGCAGGGAACGGATTCCAGGAGTCAGATCAATGATACCCGGCACCGCCTGCTCTTCCAGATGCATCATCAAGGTGTGGACATGAAAACGGAGGCGCAGATCAAGAACCAGCTCGCCATACTCGATGAGCAGGTACTTGTCACCTGCCCTGCGATAAACAATCTCCCGGTCACAGCCATCAAGGCGAAGGGTTTTAACAACAGCAGGTTCCTCCCCGGATTCCGGCATATCCACCTCGGCAACAGAATCCACCAGGAGATGCTCTATGAACTTCTCCTGAGCTGCTTCCAGCTGTTGGGCGACATTCAGGGTCAGACGTTTGAAGCGCACCCGGTCTCCAGGTCGCAGTTGCCCCATCTTCCACAGTTCAGCCTGGACAATAGTTGCCGGGCAGACAAAACCGCCCAGGCTTGGACCGTCCGGACCAAGGATGACCGGCATATCACCGGTGTAGTCGATGGCGCCGATGGCATAGGCATTGTCATGGATATTAGAAGGATGCAATCCCGCCTCTCCGCCATCCTCTCGGGCCCATTCAGGACTTGGCCCAATAAGCCGCACTCCTGTGCGCGAGGAATTGTAATGCACCTCCCAGATGGTGGCAAAGAAGGTTTCAATATCCTCGTCAGTAAAAAAATCCGGCGCTCCGTGGGGTCCGTAAAGAACTCCAATTTCCCACAGTTCCGGAAGTTCCGGCTGGATGCTCTTCGGGAGAGCCTGCGGCTCATTTTCAAAATCAGTGCCGATATGCAGGACATCGCCCACCGTGAGGGCGCGTCCGGCATGGCCGCCAAACCGGCCAAGGGTGAACGTTGCCCGACTGTTCATATAGCGGGGAACATCGATGCCACCACGCACTGCAAGATAGGCCCGCTGACCATTTACAGCTGCTCCAACCTTTAGAACACTCCCGGCCGTTACCTCCAGCGGCGTATAACGACGAACTGTCACTCCATTAAGGGTCGCCCCGAAATCTGCACCGGTAAGAGCAACGAGTGCGGGACTGTTAAAGGTGAGCTCCGGGCCCTTGACTGTCATCTCGAGTGTTGCCGCGTCTTCACGGTTCCCCACTATCCTGTTGCCCAGGCGATGACTGAGGCTGTCCATGGGCCCGGAAGGCGGCACCCCCACCGCCCAGTAACCGACACGACCAGGAAAATCCTGAATTGTGGTCTGCATACCGCCGTTCTCTACCGATATCGTGGCGGCCCGGTACTCCATTTTCTCGAGAATACGCGTAGTGTACACCCCGTCAACAAATTCGTTCAGCGCTGCAACCTGGCGGAGCAGCAACAGGTTGGTTTCCAGACCGTCGAAAGATGTTGCCCCCAGGGCCTGTTGCAGACCGGTCACAGCATCAGAACGGGTCTGGGCATGGACAATGAGTTTGGCAAGGAGTGGGTCATAGTAGGCACTCACCTTGCTCCCGGAGCGCACCCAACTCTCAATGCGGACATCCTCGGGGAATCGTACATTAGTGAGCAGCCCTGTGCTCGGCTGGTAGTTCTTGCCCGGATCTTCGGCATAGACCCGCACTTCAATTGCAGCCCCTGCTGGAGTCAGGGAAAAAGACTCAAGAGGCGGCAATTCTCCGGCTGCCAATTGAACCATCCACTGAACAAGGTCGATATCAAAAACCATCTCAGTGACACAGTGCTCGACCTGCAGCCTGGTATTGACCTCGAGGAAGTAAAACTGTTCCTCCTCCGTATCATACACAAACTCAACAGTTCCAGCTGATTGATAGCCTACACCTTCAACCAGATCTTGCGCCGCTTTGTGCAGAGCGGTGCGCATTGCCTCGCTCAGATGTGGAGCAGGACTCTCTTCAACAACTTTCTGATTACGGCGCTGCACGGAACAGTCCCGGTCACCGAGGATAAGGGCTCCACCCTCGCCATCACCAAAGACCTGCACTTCGACATGCCGGGCATTGCAGATGTATTTTTCTACGAATATGCCGGTATCGTTGAAGTTATTTTCACTCAGCCTTTTGATCCGTTCATAAACCTCCCGAACGTCTCTTTCGGAAAAACAGCTTTCCATTCCGATGCCGCCACCGCCGGCGCTGCTCTTCAACATTACGGGGTAGCCGATTCGGCCAGCCTCCTCCAGAGCCTCTTCTGCCGAATGGAGGAGGTCTGAACCCGGCAGCAGCGGAACTTTATAGCGGGCCGCAAGCTCCCGAGCCCGGTGCTTGAGGCCGAAATCACGCATCTGTTCTGCAGTGGGGCCGATGAAGCGGATTCCGGCAGCCTCACACTGCGTGCAGAATCCCGAATTTTCACTTAAAAAACCATAGCCTGGATGAATTGCCTCAGCCCCGCATTCCCGAGCCAGGGCAAGAATACGCTCCTGATCAAGATAGCTCTCAGCCGCTGCCGGCGGACCAATCAGATACGCCTCATCGGCCGTAAGGACGTGGCTGGCATGACTATCCGCCTCCGAAAAGACCGCAACCGCCACCACACCCATCTCCTGAAGGGTACGAATGATCCTGCAGGCGATCTCACCTCTGTTTGCAACAAGAACCTTGGTAAACATATATCAAACCTTTTTTATTTCTCGTCCCATATGGTCACCCCCACCGGGGTGGGATGATAGGCATTACAGGGGTTGTTGAGCTGCGGACAGTTGGCAACCAAAACGATAACATCCATCTCTGCCCGGAGTTCCACATATTTCAACGGTTGCGAAAGTCCATCTGCAAAGGTGGATCCCCCTTCAGGGGAGACTGGAACATTCATGAAAAAATTGATATTGCAGACCTGATCCCGCTTATCCATCCCCTCTCCCCAATCGAGAAGACACTGTAAAAAAATGTCGCGACAGGCATGCATGTAACGCTTATCCAGGCCATAACGAGCCGTATTGCTTTCACAGGAGCAGGCACTCCCCAGAGTATCATGTCGTCCACAGGTATCCGCCACCACCGTGAGCAATACATTGTTTTCGTTTGAGCGAATCCTGGTACCGGTGGAGATATAAACATTCCCCTGTTCGCGCATGGTGTGGTTGGCATTATAGCGTTCACAGGTCCTGTCTGCGTTAAAGAAAATCGTGTCCACGGCTTGATTGCCATGCAGATCGGTGATACGAAGAATCCGCCCCGTGCGCAACACATGCATCCAGCCGCTGCCGGCCGCAATTTCCCGAGCATAAGAGGCATCTTGAAGAACCCGGTTGCTTTTCTGCAGTTTCGGTTTCATTTTTTTACTCCTTATTAGAGGTGATAACGCTCGGTATTGATAAAGCCTCGTTCATTTTCCGGACAGGATGTACGACAGGAATCACAGGGGACCGGCGGGGAAGATTTGGTCACCAAAACCTGTATGGGTTTAACCAGATATGACGGGGATGGGTTTAATGGATGCATACCGGTATCGATAACAAGGAGGGTATCCATCTCCGCCCGCAACTCAACAAATGAGCCCGGCCGGGAGAAACCCTCCACAAAGGAAAGCCTTCCCTCTGCGTCCACAGCAACTTTGCTGAAAAAATTTACCACCTCGATAAAATCCCTCTGGTCCATACCGTATTTGGCGAGTTCCACAAGGAGTGAATCCGTTCCGTTACGATAAAAAGTATTCTGGAAATCCTGGTAACTCTGCTGCCCGAAACGACGTGCTATCATCTCCGCATTGGAAACCCCGCAGATCACATCGTGCCAGCCGCAGGAGTCTGCAACAAAAGACATGAGAATACGCCCCATATCCGAATAGATGCATCGATCTTTACAGAGAAAGGAAATATGCTGAATCTTCAGGGTGTCCCCCATGTTGTAGCGCTCAGTGACATTGGCCGCGTTATAGAAAAGGGCGGAAACATTTGCCCCTCCTTCCAGATCAGTCAGCCGTATCGAGGTGCCGCGCTTGACGATGTGGGACCAGGTCCAGCCCCCTGCGATCTCCGTTTCAAACAAAATTTTCCCGGTCTCAGTACTCTCCATGTTCCTCGTCTTCCTTTTTATGTATGGGCGGCATGATGATCGTGGTCAGGGCCAGTTTACAGCTCTCAACCCCCTTGCACGCCTTAATTTGTTGCACGATTGCATTTAAAGTGTCCACCGGCCCCTGCACCTGCAGCACCTCCAGGGAATGCTGGTTTTCCAACAGCACATTTAATGATGATATCACCGTGTCGATGTGGCTGCGCTGGATATGAATCAATCGCTCCCTGAGTCGTGGCCTGGACTCATCGTAGACCAGAGTCACCGTTCCGGCCATCACCTGACTCCCCCGGCGCTGATACTGCTGATCCAGAAAATTGTTTCGCACCATCTGGGTTATGGCATGACTGCGGTTTCGGTAGTGGCCTTCCGCAACGATCTCGTCCAGTTTCATAGTCAGGCTCTTTGGCAGTGAAACACTGATCCGGTGCACCTTGTCTTGCCGCAGTTTATGCTCCGTGTCGGAACTCTCCAGTTTGCCCCCGGCCATGAGTTGCCTAGAAAACATCATCATTCACCTGGGTAAGACGGATGATCGGCAAATCATCTTCATTTTCATGCTGCGAGTGGATGAGGCTTTCGATATGGGCTTTGGTTGCCAGAAACTCCGGACTGAGATGCTGCTCTGGAGAACGCGGTTGCGGAACCGGAACCTCTATCATCTCCCGTACTGTTCCAGGATTGGCATCCAGCACCAGGATACGGTCTGAAAGGTAAACGGCTTCATCAAGGTCATGGGTAATAAAAATAATGGTAATATCTACATTACGCCAAATCTGCATCAGATAGGACTGCATCCTTGCCCTGGTCTGGGCATCAAGTGCACCAAATGGTTCGTCCATCAACAGCACCCGGGGCCGATTTGCCAGGGCCCGGGCAATGGCCACCCGCTGTTTCATTCCACCGGACAGTTGATCTGGATAGTGGTTAACAAATTCCCCAAGCCCCACCATTTCAATCCACTGCAAGGCCTCCGGCTCGGCCTGCCCTTTTCCAGCCACCTCCAGCCCGAACATCACGTTTTTCTTCACCGTCAGCCAGGGGAAGAGAGTATATCCCTGAAATACCATACCCCGCTCCGGACCGGGTTTTTCAACCATCTGCCCATCAAGGAGAACTTTACCTGCGGTGGCACTCTCCAGGCCGGCAAGAATCCTGATAAGGGTTGACTTGCCGCAGCCGGAAGGGCCGATAACGGAGAGAAACTCACGTCGATACGCCTTAAAAGAGACATCAGCTAAAGCCTGAATGTCCCCATTTTCCACGGGAAAGATCTTGCCGACCCGCTCTGCCTCCAGAATCACCCTGCGCTCTTTTAAACGCCTGAAACGGTCGGCCACTGCAGGACTTTGTTCTTTATAATTCGGTAGCGGTATCGTATTCATGGTTAAAATATTTTGTTCTGGTAAAGGAAAAGGTTTCATGTCTTGAACCGTAGAAGAGCTCGACAAGAAACTGGAACAATCCGTTTCGTTTGCCACCGTTCCATACAAAGAGATTACGTCCAATCCAGGCCAGTATCATGTCTGTTCCCAGGCCTATGATTCCTATCATGAGGATGGCCGCATACACATTTTCATAGATCCGATATTTGGCCTGCTGATTGATAAACCAGGTTATGCCTGTACTGGTGCCGATAACCTCGGCAACGATAAGATAGGTCCAGGCCCAGCCGAGCAAAATGCGCATGTCCAGGAAAACACTGGGGGCAATGGCCGGCAAGACCACCTTTTTGAGCAGGGTCCAACCCCGTGCCCCGAGTGTCTGTGCCGCCTCCACGAGTGAAGGCGGTAATTGCCGGGTGGTGTTGGCAATTACCAGCACCTGCTGGAAAAAGGTACCGATAAAGATAATGGCAATCTTGGGGCTGTCGTTGATCCCCAGAACAGCCACGGCCAGGGCACCAAAAACAGGAGCCGGCATGTACCTGAAAAACTCGAAAAACGGCTCAAACAGCTTGGAGAAAAAATCAAAAACCCCGCAGAATATTCCCAGAGGAACTCCAAACAGTGACGAGAGGAGAAAGCCGTAAAACACCACTCGAACACTGTGCGCCAGACTCTGATGAAGCCATGGGTCACCCGGGCGCCTGGGTTTGCTCTTAAAAGAGGTGTAGGCGGCGACAAAGACCTGGTGAGGCGCTGGCAGATACACTGGATTAGCTCGAACCCCGGCCATCTGATTTTCACCACCGGCCGCAAGTCTCTTGTTCTCCCGATCAAAAACCTTACGCTTAACCCGCTGCCCCTTCTCAAGATACAGGCTGTCCCCCTCACTGGTGATCTCCATCATTGGATGCCAGAGAAAGGGTACATAACTGATGGTCGACCAAAGAATCAGAGGCAGCAGAAAAGAAATCAGGATCAACAGGGCTCTCTTTCTGCCGGAGAGCTTTTTTTGAATAGATAACCAGGCCATGTCGTCTCTTATTCGTCCTTTTTCCGAGTAAAAGAGGGGTCAATACTTTTCTTCACATTCACCGGGGTGTCATAGACATTGTTGTCGACAAAAAAAGTATTCACAACGTCACTGGAGCCATAGATACTGTGAAACCCGTCACCAGGCTGCAAGACCTCCAGAGTCTCGGGGCGTGACAAGATTCTGGTTCCCTCCAGAAACGGTTCATACTCTGCAGGGGGCAGTGAAACACGAGCAGACAGGATTTCCAGCATTTCACTACGGTTCGCAGGATCTTTCATATAGGCAACAACATCATACCAGGCGGCCACCACCTTTTCCCAGTCTTCACGACGCTCCAGGAGGGAATCAAAAGAGACAGCCAGAGTGTCGTAGATCAGGCCGGGGGCATCAGCGCTGGTGTATATGGCCGTTGACCCCTGCACGGATTTTAAAGCCTGACCGGAATTCGGCTGCCAGGCGACGATGGCATCCACATCTCCGGATGCCAATACCTGAGCGGTCTGATGGGTGGGAACGTTGACCAGCGTCACATCTTTATCAGTCATGCCGTTTTCTTTGAGGGCGTTCATGAGCAGCAGATGACTTACAAGCCCGAGCTCGACCCCGATTTTTTTTCCCTTCAACTCCTTGATGGAGCGTATCCCTGGGGCGGCGACAATCTTATCATTGCCGTCACTGTAATCATTGACCAGGATCATGATGTTTCGGGCCCCGGTAGCGGTCAGAACAAGAGCGTCGCCATTGGCCACGCAGACTGCATCCACTTTACCCGCTGCAAAGGCATCCATGGAGGCCATATATTCAAACCATACAAGATCAACATCCACCCCATGGGCCTCAAAAAAACCTTTTCGCTCTGCGATGTCCCAGGCAACCCAGCCCGGCCAGTCACTGTAGGCAATTTTCAAAGGGGCAGCCTGCACATTACAGACCATCACCAACAGGGCCAACACAGCAACCAAAAATCTCCATCCCCATTTCATCCTCACACCTCCCTATTAAAGTTATTACGAATAAAATAAATAGTATTACAAACCCTGTAACAATATACGGGCCAGATACCGACGGGGAAGGGAAAAACCTAAGTGAAATCAAAAGGACTACCATATATCAACTAATTAGGAGCAGGCTGGATCAAAAAAACTTCCTGAACCAGCATAGCCGGAAGGGCGTGAGCACGCACACTGGCTACTAATTTGTAAACATTGCGACAATTAAGCAAACACGTCTTACAGAAAAGTGAATTAACGCTTGCGAGAACTCAAGAAAAAAAAAGGGGGGGGGCACAGGGGCGAAATACAACTTTATACTCGACAGGAACCTGCCGCAGAAGGCTAATCTTCGGTTTTTGTCAGGGCATCGGCAATGGACAGGGCATAGGGATGGTGTTTGCGCAGAAAAATCGGCATCTGATTCCTGGCCTGCCGGGCATCATCCATGGTGGCAAAGGTTCCATAAAAGACAAACAGAGTCGACGGGTTTGTTTTCTTGCGCAGGATATACAGTTTATCGATAATGGAAAAATACTCGTCCTGGACAAAGAGCTTTTTCACGTTTGCAGGGGCCTGGTCGGAAGAAAGCATCATTAACTGGATCGTATACTGGCCCCGATAGGATCCGGCAAGCCAGCCGGCACTGGCCCGTAAGCGCTCCTGAAACAGCTCTTCTCCGTTTCTCGGTGCCGGTTTTTCCTTCTCCACCTGTAGCTCTTTTTCAGCAACGGGCGGCTTCTCATCAGGAGCTGACGAATCAACAACGCTGGAAGAGTTGTCCTCTGCTGCAGGCGCAGGGGGTTGGGCCGGAGTCTCCACGGTCTCATTTACACTTTCCGGCGCCGGGACGGCGACACTGTCACCTGCCGATGATTGCACGGTTTCCGGGACCGCTGCTTTTTTCACCTGTTCTTTTCCGGGGAGCAGAAAGAAAAGAACCAGCAACAGAACGGCCGCGCCTACACAGATCCCGAATATCTTCCTCTTCCCCGGGAGAGTTTCCAACAGGTTATTTTCCTCCTGTTCACCCCCGAACGAATCCGCCTTTGAATCCACATGATCAAGAAGAACCATAAACGACTTCTCACTGCAGGATCTCTGCAGGGCCTCTTCGGCCAGGATATTGGTCAACCGAGGATTTCCGCCGGCCTTGGCATATATCATTCCTACAGCCTCCCCGGTGAAGACCTCCTGCTGCTTATCCTTATCAAGCCCTGCGGCCAGCAGACGAAAAATAAGATAGCGCCCGGTTTCCTCGGAACTCATCGGCTCCAAGCAGTAACCGGCGTCAATGTCGACCCCGGTACAGTATACGGTCAGCTGATCAAGATTGGCTTCCAGGGCGGGACGACCGGCAAGCAGGAGGGTAAAATTCGTCGGTTCTTCAAGCTCACAGAGGAGACGAAGCAACCGTTCCAGGGTGGCAAGAAAGATATTTTCGGCACCATCAAGCACCAGCACAACCCTGTGGCCGTGTTTTTTTAGCCGCTCCAACTGTTTTTTCAGTTCTTCAACCAGATTCACCTGTTCATCGATGGCCTGCAGACCAAGATCGAGACAGACAACCCGCAAAACGTCGTCCAACGATCCTTTCGGATTATCAATATAGACGACCTCAAACGCGTCGGACAACTCCTCAAACAGGACCTTGCACAAAAGGGTCTTGCCGGTGCCCTCGGTGCCGATGAGCTTGACGAAAAGTCGGCCTTCTTCGAGATCCCTCTGCAGTCCCCGGAAAATCGCGTCCCGGCCCGCTTCGGGAAAAAAGACCCCGGGGTCGAGCTCTTCACGAAACGGCGAAGTATGAAGTTGAAAATGTTCCAGATACATTACTTGCATGATTTTTTGTAACTATTCAGGTAGTGGCAAGATGACTGCATATCCTGGGCCTGTAACTGTTCAGGAGTGCCCTAATTCGTGCAGGCAAATCGCCAAGGCTATACGCAGTCGGTATATGCCTGACGTTCTGACCGTGCGAAGAGGTAAGCGAGCTTGCGAGACTCCGTGGGGTGTTCCTG
Organism: Deltaproteobacteria bacterium; assembly: GCA_024280455.1. Taxonomy (GTDB): domain Bacteria; phylum Desulfobacterota; class Desulfobulbia; order Desulfobulbales; family Desulfobulbaceae; genus DRLX01. Next base: position 55,445 of record JAJRQC010000053.1, read on the forward strand.
AATAGTTACGATTTTTTACATTCATCCCGTTACAGGAGAATCCGATTGCTGAAAAGGCTGCTCATCCGCATGTACAGCAGCACAGGAAGAAAATATAATTATCGAATACTTGATTAATTCTGTAAACCTTTTTTTTGCTTTTTCCGACACCCAAAAGGAAAGGAATCGACAGCCGCTCTTTTCTTATACACGCAATACCCTGCCTGTGGTATTCTTTACTTTTGCTATTAACAATGTTGCGTATGGAAAAAACGGATCCGCAACCGGTCATCGGATTATTCATGACCGTGAAGCCGAGCCCGTTAAGAATGGGTCAACTTATTGTTTATAATATCCATATTCCGAATCGCAACGCATTTTTTTTTCACACAACCCGCTTTTTTCATGTGACGGCACGAGCTCAAGGGCACCCGGCCTTTAACCATAAAAATATCTCCCTGATAAAAATACTATGAACGGTGCAAAACTTCTTGTCAATGCCTTGGAAAATGAAGGGGTTGAATATATTTTCGGTATCCCGGGAGAAGAAAACCTTGCGTTTCTTGAGGCGATTCGAACCTCATCCATCCGCCTCATCCTCACCCGGCACGAACAGGCTGCCGGCTTTATGGCCGCGACCTACGGCCGCCTGACCGGAAAGCCCGGGGTCTGCCTGGCAACACTTGGCCCCGGCGCGACCAACTTTGTGACCAGTGTCTCGCATGCCCTGCTGGGCGGCATGCCCTGCCTGTTTATCACCGGACAGAAACCTATAAAAAAATCCAAACAGGGCCGTTTCCAGATCATTGATGTTGTCCGGATGATGGAACCCTTAACCAAGATGACCCGGCAGATCGTCGGCGCCGACTCCATACCCGCCCTTGTTCGTGAGGCGTTCCGGGTAGCTGTCCATGAAAAATCAGGCCCTGTGCACCTGGAACTCCCGGAAGACATTGCAGCCGAGGAAACCACGGCATCCATTTTTCCCGTTACCCGGTTGCGTACCCCCCATGCCCCGGAGGTGACCATTGCCGAAATTGCCCCTATTATTCAGAAAGCGGAAAATCCGCTGCTGCTGATCGCCGCAGCCGCCAACCGCAGACATACCTGCCCGGCGATTGAGTCCTTTATTGAACGAACGGGGATCTATGTTTTCAGCACCCAGATGGGCAAAGGCGTGGTCAACGAGTATCACCACCGCTGCCTCGGCACGGCTGCCCTGTCCGACAACGATTACCTGCACTGTGCCATTGACCGGGCCGACGTCATCATCAATGTCGGTCACGACGTGGTTGAGAAACCGCCGTTCTTCATGACCAGAAACGGGGTCAAGGTTATTCACATTAACTACTTCAGTGCGGCTATCGATGATGTCTACTTTCCCCAGCATGAACTCATCGGCGATATCAGTCACTCCATGCAACAGCTTGGTGAACAGATCCGGCCCGACACCCTGGCCGGAAGCGGTATTTTCTTAAACCTGAAAGAGGAAATAGAAAAAAACGTCTTCCAGCGCCACCCGCCCGACTCTTTCCCCTATACCCCGCAGCAACTGGTCTCCGTGGTCCAGGAAAACATGCCGGAAGATGCAATACTGTCGCTGGATAACGGTATGTACAAAATCTGGTTTGCCCGTAACTATAAGGCCACGACCCCTTCTTCGGTCCTGCTTGACAATGCCCTGGCCACCATGGGCGCCGGACTCCCCATCGCCATTGCCGCAAAAATGCTTGCTCCTGAAAAAAAAGTCCTTGCCGTCTGTGGTGACGGCGGCTTTATGATGAACTCACAGGAGATGGAAACGGTTATCCGGCTCAAGCTTGACCTCATCATCCTGCTGCTGCGGGATGACGCGCTCGGCATGATTCGCTGGAAACAGGCGGGCATGAATCTCCCGGACTTTGGCCTGGAGTTCGGCAATCCGGATTTCGTCCGCTATGCCGAGAGCTACGGCGCTCATGGCTACCGCATCACCCGGCAGGGCGAATTCGGCCCGACCCTGCGCTCCTGCCTCAATAATCCAGGTGTACATCTCATCGACCTGCCCATCGATTATTCAGAGAATGCCTCCGTCCTGACCGATGAGCTCAAACGAAAAACCTGCCTTTTCCAACCACCTGCCGAGGATAATTATCATTCCTGAGATCAACTAAAGAATCACCTTTAATTAATGGTAATTCTTTACCTGGTTTTTTATATCATGCCCGTTCATACTCCCGGGATGTTACACACTTATGACAAAACAACTCAAACAATAGACCATCATTCTCCTGGTACTCCGGCTCAATGCGGAATATTTTTCCTGGCCTGGAATATCTATGATGATTACCCGTAACAACGTAATCGGGTTCGACAACGATGCCGGACAACATATTTTCGATATTCTTGAACGCCTCCGTATCGGAAAGGAGATTGAAGGAACAGGGACTGGACTTGCGATATGTAAAAAAATTGGTACACGTTCCGCACGGCGGCGCAATCGTCGCCACCGGACAACAAAACCAGGAAGCAACCTTCACTTTTTCACTTCCGGTCGTGAACAGACAACCGCCCAACAACAAAAAGGATATCCAACCACATAGGTAAATATACCTATACCAAGTTCCGTACTGTTACCAATTGACACGGATATAACCCTTTTTATATAGTACAATATTTTCGGTTATCCTGACAAATTTCATTCTTCATTCAACCTTAGGCCGGTGTACCTGTTATTAACGCCTGAATATGTTTATGTTGCTTACGGCTGCACAAGAAAACACTATGCTCAAGGTAAAAAAACACAGCAGTCGTACTCCTTCCGAACGTCGACAGTCGCCGAGATACAGGCTACAGGACGGCTCACTGGTAATAAATTCGACAATCCTCGGCCCCATCCTTGACCTCAGCCTGCACGGCATGTCTTTTGAGTATTATGCCGACGACCTGGAAGAAACCCGCCCCGCTGATATAGGTATCTTTATCAGTCATTCCAAACTGCTTCTCACTGGATTACAGACCAGAGTTATCCGTGACAGTATTATTGAAAACAACAGCAGCTTTCTCCCGGTCATCCGAAAAACCAGGGCTGTTGAATTTGTCGGTCTTTCCGGAGAACAACGCCGACGGATTCAACAAATTATTGCAACCCAGGCTGTCGATTCGCGCTAAAACTTCTGTACCTCTTCCCCTCCGGCCGCTATACTGGTCATCAAAACTACCTGCAGCGGTACATCCGACCCAGGGATCCGGGATACAAAATACCTCTCTTACAATTCAGTTGTCGAATAACGCTCAATACTGCTCCGATTCCGCCATGAAAGAAAATACCTGTGATCTCCAACCCGACAGGCCACTTCCGCCCTGCACAATCGTTATATTCGGCGGCTCAGGGGATCTGACACAGCGAAAACTCATTCCGGCCCTTTTCGCCTTATTCCAGCAGGACAGACTCCCAAAACATTTTGCCGTTGTCGGCTGCGGGCGAACCGAGCTTGATGACACATCCTACCGCAGCCGGCTTGGCAAACATTACCGGCATGAGGGGCCGAAGCTTTCGGCCTGGAACAGGTTTAGCAAACAACTCCACTACCAGAAAATCACCTACGATGAAAAGAGTTTTTCGCAGTTGGGCGACGTCCTGAGAAATCTTGACCAGCGCAACAAGACCCGGGGCAACCGCCTCTTTGATCTGGCGGTTCCGCCCAGGCTCTACCCGGTCATTGCACGTTTGCTGGGCAAGGCCGGGCTGGCGAATGAGCATGAAAACAACAACGGCTGGAGCCGAATCGTGGTGGAGAAACCCTTTGGCCACGACCTTGACAGCGCCCTGCAGCTTGACAAGATCCTTCATGCCTATTTTCAAGAACAACAGATCTATCGCATAGATCATTACCTGGCCAAGGAAACCGTTCAAAACCTGCTGATCTTCAGGTTTGCCAACACCATTTTCGAACCGGTCTGGAACCGGCACTATATTGAGTATGTCGGCATTACAGCCGCAGAAAAGCTCGGGGTGGAAAACCGGGCCGATTATTATGACGGCTCTGGTGTACTACGCGACATGTTTCAAAACCATATGATGCAGCTGCTCGTCCTGACGGCAATGGAACCTCCATCCCAGCTCAACCCCGATGCCGTGCATGACGAGAAGGTCAAAGTCATCCGATCCCTGAGGGACTTCGACATGCAGCAGGGCAGCCGTATCTACCTGGGTCAGTACGGACCGGGTGCAATCGACGGTGAAAATGTTCCAGGCTATCGACAGGAGCAGGGAATTCCAAAAAATTCAACAACCCCGTCCTTTGCGATGATGGAATTGTTTGTCGATAACTGGCGCTGGCAGGACGTTCCCTTTTTCCTGGTTTCCGGAAAACGTTTACCGCGTAAAGAAACCCGGATAGTTATTCAGTTTAAGGACGTTCCACACCGGCTGTTTCAGGGCATGTTCGGCGATAACATCAACGCCAACCGCCTGATCATAGAAACATTCCCCGAAGAAGCCATCAAACTGAAATTTCAGACAAAAAGTCCTGGAACAACCACATGCCTGCGCTCCATGACCATGGATTTCACCTACCAGGAGCATTTCCGAAACATGCCTCTTGATGCCTATGCCCGGGTTCTGCTTGACTGTATGAACGGCGATCATATGCTGTTCTGGCGCCAGGATGGAATCGAGGCATCCTGGAATTTTCTCACCCCGGTTCTGAAAGAATGCGAACAGCAATGCGGCTGTGACCAGCAGCTGCACGCCTACCCTTCCGGGACCTGGGGTCCTGATATCATTCAAGATACCCTGAAAAAAATCCTCCACAACTGATCAACTGTCTTCCCCGCCGACACACCCAGCCTTCCGCTTTTCCGCATTGCCGGATACTTTTTCCTGAAAAACAAACACCTTGTCTCCGATTCGAGAACCTGCCCCCTGGCAAGCAACACAACAACTTGAAATAAAACAATTTATAATAAAAGAATTTCTCCAGGCACGTTTATAGCAACTCCACGTTGCAATCAACATATACTACCATTTTCGACATAAGAAAATTTGCAAAAAGGAGAACCGAGATGAAAAAAATATCTGTTGCTGCATTTGCCATAGGTTTGACCAGCCTGCTTGGAGTATCAGGCCCAGTAATGGCTGATTCCTTTGGTAATAACATTACCATTTATGACGGAACCGGCTACGCAGGAACAAATACCGGTGGAGAAGACGGAGAAACTGAACCCGGAATGGTAAACAGTCAGGTTTGGGACCTTGAAGGATTTTTTCTTAACGGCTCTACATTAAGTATGGTCGCCGGTTTTGACTTCAAAAACGGGGTATCAGGTTATCCGACCTTTTCATCTGGAGATATTTTCATCGATGTGAATGGCAACTTTGGCAGCAGCCAGTCAGGATACGTGCCCGCGATAGGAAACAATAGTGTTCAAAGTAACTTTGGCTATGAGTTCGTCTTTGATCTTAACTTCAATGACTTCTCTTACGATATAGTCAAACTAGACTCCGAAGATTCAACCATAACTGCATGGTATCCCGCAAACGAGGAAGACAACCCCGGTTCAAACCCCTGGAAATATGAAAGCGACGGCACCGTAATAGGAAATGGTTATTTTACATTCCTCAGCGGCCTGACAGATAGTGAAACGGGGTTTACTGGCGACAGCCATTACGCACTTACAGGCTTTGACCTTGCCCCAATTATGAGCTCACTTGGAATTTCAACTTCTCTGAACTTTACATCTCACTTCACCATGGGGTGCGGAAATGACAACCTGATGGGTTCGGGCACAGCACCGGTCCCCGAACCAGCCACCATGCTGCTGTTCGGCACCGGACTGGCCGGCCTGGCAACGGTTGGCCGCAAAAAAATGAACCGCGCATAGTCTTTTTTCATCATCCCTCTCCTTGGATGTGGACAGCAGGGCCGATCGGTCCTGCTGTTTTTGTTTTCTCTTGCTGTATTTTCTGTTATTCTTTTCCCTGCTCCCTTGTCACATTTCATTTTTTGTCATCCCCGCGTGCTTTTGACGGGGATCCAGGATGTTGCCGACGCACCGGATCCCTGACAACTCCCTTTGCAGAATGACCAGAAACTCGTTATTGCCAATCCCTCAATACTGTGACGAAGCAGAACTTTCCTGTCCGTCCAATTGCCCTGTGCGATAAAAAGAACACCTTATGCCCGTTTTCCAACTGCCCGCCGAGATACTCTTCCCGGATCCGGAATTTGCCGAACCAGACGGCCTGCTCGCCGTCGGCGGTGACCTCTCCCCCGAGCGCTTGATCGAAGCATACACCCAGGGTATCTTCCCCTGGTATTCCCGGGATGAACCACTGCTCTGGTGGAGCCCTGCCCCACGCCTGATCCTCCTTCCCGAAGAATTCCACCTGCCCAGGCGCCTGGCCCGCACCATGCGGAAAAAGACATTCACCGTTACTGCAGATACGGATTTTGCAGAAGTCATCGCCCAGTGCGGCCAGACCCGCATTCGTTCAGGCGAGGGAACATGGATCACAAACGACATGAAGGAGGCGTATATCCGCCTGCACGAACTCGGCTATGCCCATTCCATTGAATGCCGGCAGAAGAACACGCTGGTCGGTGGGTTGTACGGGGTATGTATCGACAGGGTCTTTTTCGGAGAATCCATGTTTTCCCATGTCAGTAACGCTTCAAAGGTCGCTCTGGCCACACTGGTCGCCCTGTGCAGAAAAAAAGGAATAGAGATGATCGACTGCCAGATGACCACCGCCCATCTGCTCAAATTCGGAGCCAGGGAGGTGTCCCGGTCCTGGTTCAGGCAACGACTGACAATTTCGACAAAAAAGCGGCTGGGACAAAAAAAATGGCGCCTGGAGGGAAACGACAAGGAGGAGGAAGTCGTTTCCACAGGCGCCTGCCGGGAAGGAGAAGAACAACATTAATACAAAAAGGTTACCCGTACGTACTCACCAATTAATTATTTGAAGGTTCATCATCAGACACCGCCATGGCCTCTATGAACAACAATCTTTCTTGAGGAGTTGCCTTTATTATAAGTGCCACATCGTGGCTGTCAAGAAAAATAATAACACGCCTTTATTTTTCTTTCCAAAAAATTCCTGCAAACAAGGCGGCCAACACTATCCGAATCAGCGGCAGGGACGGGTACACGGACAACTGCAGGAAAACGGCGGGCTGTAGATCAGGAGGGTTGAGTTGAAAAGCAAAAATACGGCAAAAAAAAGAACTGCCCGGACTTGAACTCTTTTTTTCTGCAGGTCACCTTGAAAAGATCAGGGACCGGCGGCAGGGTTACTGCTCGAGGTCAAACTCATAGGGCAGGGAGGAACGGTCAAAATGTTTAAGAATTTTCTTCAGATCATACAGGTCGACCACGGTAAAGGTAATTTCCCAGGCCGGAGGGGTTGTGGTAATTTTGCCAAGACTGACAATCTCAAGAATCTTCATCTGTTCCGGGGCAACCGACAGCAGCATGAACAATCGGTGCCGGGTAGCGGCCATAATAACGATTTTCTGCACCTTTGCCGCCCAGGTTCCACGAAGTTTCCAGCGCACTTCAACCGCATCCTCCCGCTGAAACTTAATCTTCTGCAGGCGAGAACAATCCTTTTTGTGGAGTGAGAGTCCGCGCTCACTGAGCAGGCCGATAACTCCCTTGTCAAAGGGCGTGGGCTTACAACAGGCAGAGGATTTCACGACAACGGGGTCAATGGTTGCAAGCTCGACCCGGTTAAAAATCCCCGTGGGCTGTTCCAGGGTTTCCCGACCGGCATACAGCCCGGTCCGAATTTCGTAAATCAGCTCTCGTAAACGGATTCTGCCCTCGCCGATATGGAGAAAAAGTTCATCCATGGAATCTATCTGAAAATAGGTCAGGATCTCAAACATGCCTTTTTTTTCCGTCACATCAAAAGCCATCCCATACCGGAGCATCTCCTGACGCAGAACAGAGGCTCCAACTTCCCGGGACACCTCCTGCCTGCGCTTGCGAAAGGCCTTGGCCAGTTCGGAACGGGCCTTGGGGGTCTGACAGAGCCCCTGGATATTCTGGTCAAAACGAACCGGCGTGTCCTGACGAACCACCTTGACCACGTCACCATCCCGGAGAACATGATCCGGCCCTACCCGCCGCTTTCCAATCATTGCCCCGACGCAGCCGTGACCGATATCGGTATGAACACGAAAGGCAAAGTCAAGCACCAGTGAATGCACCGGCAGACAGATCAAGTCTCCCTGGGGGGTATAGGTATAGAGTTCTTTGCGGCCTCCGGCGGCAATCATATCCCGGTACGAGACCGAGTCCTCACTCCCGAGGATGTCAAACATCTCCTGGATCTGCCGGACAAAACGGCCATCACTTTTCACACCGGAGGTCCAGTCACGGACCAGGCCGCGCTGGGCTCTTCGCCCCATCTCTTCCGTCCGCAGCTTAAACAGATATTTTCGGCCGTTAATGTTGGCCCGGGCATGCAATCCCTGGTAACCGGTCGGCTTGGGATTGGCGATAAAGTCCCGAATAGTTCTCGGGATCGGCGGAAAAAGCGTATTTAAGATACCGAGCACACGATAGCAGTCCTGACGGGTGCCGACGGTGATCAAAATTTCCTGCGGGCTTTCAATTTCCTGGATCAAAATCCGATTTTTGACATCGTAATAGCCCCACAGCCCCTTGGTTCGCAGGCTGACCTTGCCGGCGACACCATCTTTATCCAGATCCTCCTGAACCCGGTTGATAATTTCTATAATCTCCGGGTCATGGCGGAACCTGTCGATCCGCAGCTGCAGCTTATTGCCCTGACGGGGAAATTTATAGGCCAGAGCCAGGTTGTACAGTTCACGCTTGATGGCAAACAGGCCGAGGATGGTTGCCAGCGGGGCGTAAATGTCCAGGGTTTCATCGGCAATTTTCTGCCGTTTATGGCGGGGCATGGAGGAGAGGGTCCGCAGATTATGCAGCCGATCGGCGAGCTTGACAATCATCACCTCCGGCCGGGCAGCGGCACCGGAAAAGATCTTACGGTGAACAAGCTTTTTAAAGGTCTGCTTATCTCCGGAATAATGGGTAACCTTGGTGCAACCCTCAACAATGGCCTCCACATGGTGACCGAATTTCTTTCGAATCACCTCGGCAGTAACATCCTCCACGTCCTCAACCGTATCATGAAGCAGGGCGGCGGCAAGGATCTCCGCATTCAGAATATCGAGTTCTTCAGCGAGAATACGGGCCACGTTACACGGATGCATGATATAGGGATCACCGGAACGGCGCCATTGATCGCCATGGGCATCAAAGGCAAAGTCCAGGGAATCCCAGAACACTTTTGTCTCCGGCCCCTCGCCGATAAACCCGGCCATGACCCGGCGATATTCTACTAAATCAAACTTCCTGTATTGCATGAACCACTTCTGTTAAATTTGCAGGAGCCCTTCCCGTTAAAATGGTGTACACTTGGTCCAGATAGCTGTCAAGAGTACAGCAAATCACTGTAGCAGATCATTACAGTTCCACAAGGGGTTTTTCCCCCTTTTTTCATTACCTTCTGTTCATTATATACGCACTCATGGTCAAAAAATCCACCCGCAGGCAAAGAATCGGCCGACGAGGCCCTAAAAACCGCAACCGCCTCCAGCGTAAAGGCTCCCAGGGACAGCCTCCCTTAAGCGAACGCATCCTCTCCTTTCTCGCAACCCGGGACAATCCGACGTCGACCGCCGTCATTATGCAGGAGCTCTCCCTGCCGGGCTCGGCCCGCAAGGCCACCGAAGAGATTTTAACCTCGCTTGTCAAGGCGGGAAAAATCAGCCAGAAAAATAAAAAATTCCTTGCCCAGGGCGATCATGGCCTGACCAGGGCCACTTTGGCTCTCACCAGTCGCGGATTCGGTTTTGCCGCCCTGGAAGGACAGAAAAAAGATGAAAAGGATATCTTTATCAGTCAGCAGAATCTTGCCAATGCCAGCCATGGTGATTCCGTCCTGATCAATATCCTGGGCTCGACTTCCCGCGGACGCCGGGAAGGTCGTGTTGTCCGCATTCTCAAACGATCAGTGACCACTCTCTGCGGAATCTATGTCGAGGATAAAAAGGCCGGCTACCTGATGCCGGATGACCCAAAACTGCCCTTTACGGTTTTTATCCGCAGGGAAAACAGCCGAAACGCAAAAAACGGTACCGCAATCCTGGCCCGGATAACCGATTATGGAACGGAAAAACAGGGGCCGACCGGAGAGGTTCTCAAGTTGCTGGGCGACCCGCTCACCGTTCCGGTCCAGCTGCGGATGGCCATGGAAACCCTTTCCCTGGAAGATTCCTTTCCGGCCAAAGTGCTTGAAGCCACCGAACAGCTCGAACCCCTGCGTACCTGTGACCAGGGACGCCGAGACCTGCGCCATATCGCCCACGTTACCATTGACGGGGCGACGGCCAAAGATTTGACGATGCCGTTGCCGTGGAAGAGACAAACGGGGGATTCCGCCTCCACGTTTCAATTGCCGATGTCAGCCATTATGTCCAGGCCGGATCGGTAATCGATACAGAGGCGTATAAGCGGGGCACCAGTGTTTATTTCCCCAACCTGGTCCTGCCCATGCTGCCGGAACGGTTGTCCAACGATCTGTGCAGTCTGGTTCCCGATCAGGATCGGCCCGCCTTTTCCGCTATTCTTGATTTTGACAAAAAAGGCAGACAAATCCGGGCGGAATACTGCCGATCCATGATCAACAGTCGCCAACGGTTCACCTACGACACGGTGGACCGGATTCTGTATAAAAAAGACCGGGATACCCGCAAGGAATACGCCCACCTGCTGCCCATGCTGACGGCGGCGGCCAAGCTCTCCGCCCAGCTCAGAAAACGAAGGAAAAAACGAGGTAGCCTCGGTTTTACCATTCCGGAGGCGGAGATACAGGTTGAGGGTGACAAGATTGTTTCCATGGGTCATGCCAAAAGAAATGAAGCCCACCTGCTCATTGAGGACTTCATGCTGGCCGCCAATGAGGCAGTCGCGGAAACCCTTGCCCGGGCCGGACAGGATGTACTCTTCCGAGTCCACGAAAAACCAGACCCGACCAAGGTCGCCACCTTTACCGAGGCTGCAGGTGCCATGGGACTGCAGCTCACGAAAACCGATATCAGCCCGGCCTGGTTTGCCGGGGTACTGGATGAGGCGCGTGGAAAACCGGCCCAGTATGTGATCAACAATCTTCTCCTGCGCACCATGCAGCAGGCGAGATATTCACCGGAGAATATTGGCCATTTCGGCCTTGCCGCAGAATACTATCTGCACTTCACCTCGCCTATCAGGCGCTACCCCGACCTCATTGCCCACCGGGTCCTTCATAACTTTCTTGTCCGCCAGACAGGCGAGGGTAAACAGCTGCCCGTGCTGCCGAAAGAAGAAAATCTTGGTCAGGCCGCCCTCCACCTCTCCAGCAGAGAACGGGTTGCAGTGACCGGCGAACGGGATGTCCATGCTCGCCTCTCCTGCCTCTTCCTGCTCGACAGAATCGGGGAAGAGTTTGACGGGGTTATCTCCGGAGTGGCCTCATTCGGCCTCTTTATCGAGCTATTTGACTTTTTCATAAGTGGTGCGGTTCCGATACGCAGTATGGAAGATGATTACTATCAGTTTGACAGTCGGGCCCATCGACTTATCGGTGAACGCAGCAACGCGGTCTACCAGCTCGGCCATACGGTCAGGGTACGCCTTGAGGATGTTGACATGGGAGCCAAACGTATTACATTTTCTCTGGTTCAGGACACTTCCGGTCAAAAACAGGCCCATGGAAAACGACAAAAACGATAACAGCAGTCCTCAAACAGTCGACATTCTTCTTGAGCAGGTCAACTTTTCCTTCAACGGGGAGCCGGTGCTGGAGGATGTCAACCTGTCTATCGGCAGAGGAGAGTTTATCGGCATCATCGGCCCCAACGGCGGCGGCAAGACCACCCTCCTCCGCCTGATCCTCGGACTCCTAACCCCGGACAGCGGTACAATTCGCGTCTTCGGCAGGCCACCGGTCGAGGTCTCTCACCGGATCGGATATGTACCGCAGCACATGCAGTTTGACCAGCGTTTTCCAGCCACGGTTTTTGATATTGTCCAGATGGGACAAATCGGACACAGCGGTTTCGGACGAATTTCGGATAGACATCGCCTGGCCGCCGAAGAAGCATTGAGCGTGGTAGAACTCTCCGGCTTGCAGAAAAAAAGCTTTTCCGACCTTTCCGGCGGGCAGCGGCAGCGGGTTCTCATTGCCAGAGCCCTGGCCTCCGACCCTGAACTCCTGCTCTTTGACGAACCGACCGCCAATGTCGACAGCTCATCAGGAGAGAAACTCTACCAAATCCTGGCCGAACTCAACAAACGGATGACCATCCTGGTGGTCTCCCATGATATCGGCTTTGTCAACCACCACATCAGCAGTGTGGTCTGCGTCAATCACCAAGTCGTCATTCACCCGACCAGCACTCTGGACGGACGCAACATCATCGACCTCTACGGTCACGACATGTCACTCATCCGCCATGATCATCGCTGCTCCGAGGAGGGTCACGCGTGCTCGAATTCGTAAACGACCTGCTGAAATTCCCCTTTCTGCAGCTGGCGATGATTGCAGCCCTGCTGGCGTCCATCGCCTGCGGAATCGTCGGCACCTTTGTAACGGTTCGACGAATCACCTACATTGCCGGGGCTATCGCCCACTGCACACTCGGCGGCATGGGGGCTGCCAAGTACCTGCAGACGGAAATGGGGTTGAACTTTGTAACCCCGCTCATGGGTGCCGTCTTTGCGGCTTTGACGGCGGCCCTGATCATCTCGTATCTGCAGGCCAGAACCGACATGCGCCAGGATACGATTCTCAGTGCTGTCTGGTCCATCGGCATGGCGATCGGTATACTCTTTATCAGTAAAACCAGCGGTTACAATGAAGACCTGATGAGCTACCTCTTCGGCGACATCCTGATGGTTACACCACAGGATCTTGTCCTGATCGGGCTGCTCGATCTGCTGCTGATGGCAGCGACCTTCCTTTTTCATCGGCAACTGTCCGCCATTGCCTTTGATGAAGAGTTTTCCCGCCTGGCAGGAATCCCGGTGGATCTTTATAATACCCTGTTCCTGTGCACGGTTGCTCTGACCGTGGTCCTGCTGGTCCAGTTAGTGGGGATCATCCTGGTCGTCGCTCTGCTGGCCCTGCCGGCTGCGACTGCCGGACTGTTGACCAACCGCTTGCCGACGATGATCCTGGTGACCACCCTGCTCTGCGCGCTCTCCACTCTCGGCGGCCTGAGTTTAAGCTATTCACCTGACCTGCCGGCTGGGGCAACCATCATCCTTACGGCTGCAACCATTTACCTTGCCACAGATATCTCGTTAAGAATACGGCACAAAAGGAAATAATCCCAGCAGGTGCTTTTTTCTTTTTCTTGACGAATGGCACCATTTAACATAAAGATGGACGGTGCATAAAAATATGCCGTTCTGTTGATGCATTACCGTGCATTTTCCGGCGGCAACCGCTTTTTTCACTGAAACCTTTTTTTTTATTTTTTATTTTTTATTTTTTATTTATCGAGGATCCCCATGGAACAGACAAACTGGGTGACAACCCTTCTCTCCAACCCCTACATAAGCGGCCTGCTCATCGGCATAGTGTTCTTTCTTTATGTCCGTTCTCTGATGAAAATCCGGCAACTGGGACAGGATATTAAAAAACTGCGCGAACACCTGCATACCAAGCTGGAAATTGAATCAGCCGATAACGAACGCAGGAAGGCGGAAATGGAAAAGATTAAACAGGAGCGTGATAACCTGCGCAATATGACCCAGGTCCTCAATCAGAAACCGGGCCGACAGGAACTGCGTCAGGCGCAGATCTACCAGAAGGCGGTAGAGATCATGTTTGAAAAGTCACCTGGGTTTGCTCCGGCCTGGCAGATCACCCTCAAAGAGGCGGAAGAAGAGATGAAAAATGCCGAACGAGGCATCATTCCCTTTTTCAAACGAATGACCAGTAGTGCAGGGAGCTCGTCAGGGGACAGTGACAAGAACAGGAAAAAAACCCTTGAACTGGACGATCCGGGCAACAACTAGACGGCAGGATACATCTGCCTGAACCGGTTTTGGTACTCTCCTTTGCAAGCTGATCCTGAAGAAAAAACAACCCCGCGGCCCGGCAATGTCGGTCTTATTCTAGTAGGACCGCGTTATCCGGAAAATATAGGGGCCGCGGCCCGTATCGGCTTAAATTTCGGAATCTCCGAGCTGACGGTGGTCGCTGACAGGGCCCCTGATCAGAAACGAATGCTGAAAATGGCCACCCACAAGGCCTCACACCTGATCCGGGAGATGCGGCTGGTAAAGACCCCCCGCGAGGCTGCCGAGCCCTTTCACTTCATCGTCGGCACTACTGCCCGCCAGGGACGCCAGCGATTGCGTAAAAATACGCCGCGCCTGGTTATGGAACAAATCAGCCCGCTGGCCGCCGATCCCGCTAACCGCATCGGCCTCATGTTTGGTCCGGAAAATACCGGCCTGACCAATGAGGACCTGGACTATTGTCAATTTTCCTCAACCATTCCCACCGCCGACTTTTCTTCCCTGAATCTGGCCCAGGCCGTTGCCATTCACTGTTACGAACTCTACATGGCCACGGGAACTGTCCAGCCGAAGTCGTCGGCATCGGTGGAACATGCCAACTCCTTTGACCTTGAGGGAATGTATGACCATGTGACCGAAGCCCTGTCCGAGGTCACCTTTCTCGACGATGCCAACCAAATCTACTGGATGCGCAGTATCCGCCAGTTCCTGGGCAGGGTGCGGTTAACCAAAAAAGAGGCCAGCCTGATTCGTGGTATCTGCCGTAAATTCCTCTGGCACAGCAGAAATAGAATGGCCACAGAGCATACTACTCAAAGAACCGGATCGACCACTTCGAACAGTTCAGATTGAAAGAATAATTATCACATGATGCTACACCACAAAAATCCCGTTTAGTCCCGCCAGCGGGCAATATCCACAGGCAGGCTTTGATTTCTTACAGAAATCCTTGCCGACCTGAACGATCAGGGCATGATATTCGTTAAACAGACAGGTGTCTTCTTCCAGATTATCCATGAACAACTCCTGAATTGCATGGTAATCAAAGGATTCATCTATAATCTCATGCCGGGTCAGGATGCGATGGGTATAGGTATCAACCACAAAAATCGGCTGCCCCGCCGCATAGAGCACCATGGAATCAGCCGTTTCAGGGCCGATCCCCTTGACCGACAACAGCTGCTCGCGCAGGGTATCCCGTGGCTGGTTCAGGAAGAAGTCGAGATCGCCGTCCCAGTGCCCGTTGATCAGTGTAAAAAAATTCTGCAGGCGGACGGCCTTGATATTATAATACCCGGCGGGCCGGATATATTCCGCCAGCAGATCCCGCGGCAGACCCGACATGGCCGCCAGTGAAAGGACATCTGCCCGTTTCAGATTGTCAATGGCCCGTTCAACATTCTTCCAGTTGGTGTTCTGGGTCAGAATCGCCCCGACCATGATCTCAAACGGACTGTCTCCGGGCCACCAGTCCTGAGCGCCGAAGTGACCATGTAACCGCTCGTACATTTCCTGTAATAGTTCAACAGTACTCATCAGATAAACCAGCATGGCTGGTCCAGTTTTTTTTAACGTCACAGCCACAACAAAGCATGAAAATAGCCTGACTGAGCATCCCTTGCGGGCTATTTTCGGATAAACCAGCATGGCTGGACCAAGATTTTTTAACGTCACAGCCACAACCAAGGATGAAAATAGCCTGATACGACATCACTTCGTGGGCGATTTTCGGATAAACCAGCATGGCTGGACCAGGATTTTTAACGTCACAGCCACAACCAAGGATGAAAATAGCCTGATGCGGTATCACTTCGTGGGCGATTTTCGGATAAACCATCATTCCCGGCACGCCGGGCACAACAAAC